>JAGCWD010000122.1 GCA_017962025.1 Bacteroidales bacterium | reverse complement strand
TGTCATCGTGCCAAACCATGAGGCATTCCTTGCTTACTGCGACAGGACAAATGCCTTGGTCTATGAACAGGGCCAGCTTAAAGAAGCGCTGAATACCTGTGCTTTACTTTCCCAATCAGACTATTCCCGACTCCGGGAACAGTGGGAACAAGTACAAGACTCTTGTACTACAGAAAGAATCGTCGACAAATATATCTCTTATTTTCATGAAATCTGCCGCTAAGAATCCTTCTGTCCTTTTTGTCGGAGACTCACGGAAGATGAGGGGGGGCGTGAGCGCTGTCATCCGCCAGATCGAGGAAACTCCTATATGGGACCGATATAGCTGCGACTGGCTCGAGTGTCAAATCAATGACACCTTACCCAAGAAGTTCGCTTATTTACTCCGCGCCTTGGTCCGCAGCCTTTTCATCATACCCCGGTACGACATCATCCATTTCCACACCGCCATCGGGAACAGCATCAAGGTCCAAATGCCCTTCTTCCTCTATGCACGGCTGCTTAAGAAGAAGACCATCGTGCACCTTCATGTGGGAGATCAATTAAGGGAGGGCGTGCATGATAAATGGTTCCATTTTATATGCAAGCATACTGACAGAGTTGTCACGTTGGGAGATTCTCTCCGGCAATATATCCCCATTAGCGCCGAAGGCAGGCCTGTGGTCGAGTTTCTCTATAACCCAGCTCCTCCTGTTCAACCCAAAGAGTATGCCGACTCTTTTTTCCTTTTCGCAGCCTTTATCGATTCGGAGAAAAATAAAGGATATGATGTCCTCCTCAAGGCGTTCCGCCTTGTCTCCGAGCACCATCCAGGGTGGAAACTGGTCATCTGCGGAGATGGAGACATGTCACAGTTGAAGTCCTTGATTGCATCCCTACGACTTGAAAGTGTGGTTGAGACACCCGGTTGGGTAACTGGAAAAGAAAAAGAGTATTATTTCAGACACGCTTTTGCCTATTGTCTGACGAGTCGGAAGGAAGGTCTGCCGGTTACCGTCTTGGAATCCCTCTCTTCCGGCCTCCCTGTTATTGCCACGCCGGTCGGCTGCCTCCCTGAAATCCTTCGGGATGGAGAAACTGCCCTTTTGGCAAAAGTCGGTGACGCAGAGCATCTCGCCGGCCAAATGTGTCGCCTGATAGAAGACCCTGCCCTTTATGACCAGCTATCAAAGAATGGCCCCATCCTAGTCGAAGAGAAACTTTCCTTGGCACGATTCACCCAAAAGCTTGACACTCTCTATCACTGTTTATGGACAGCTTGACAAAACGCATCTTACTGATTTCCTTCTTCATGCTGGCTCATTTCACTTCTGGCCAGAGCCAACCCCGACGGAGCATAACCCAAGAGTTGGATCTGCAAGGAAAGGTGTTGCGTTTGGAACATGGGACCATCTTGACCTTTTCTAAGAAAGGGGTTATCAGGAACGGAACCATCTATGGGTCTGCCTGACGCGTCGAGACAGATTCCATTCGACCGCTGTTGTTCGGGGTCGCCTTGGCAGGCGAATGGGAGGGCTCCATCAATGATGCCTTTTTCGCACGTGAAAAGACACCTGATGACGATTGGCAGATTGTCGCCAACGTAATGAAGTTCAACGACATCACTTTTTCCCGAAAGAGCTATTATCTCACGCGGTGGAAAAGTATCCTGATGAATGGTGGAGATGTAACCATTCACGGTAACGGGGTCCGGTTGGTTCTTCCGTCTGAAAAGGGCTCTTCCAGAATCACCCTCTGGGGTAAACGTTACAATGAAGAATGTATTTTGAGTTCCCGGACTCAAGGTCATCGGATAGAAATCAATGACTTGTCTTTTTTTGATACCAAAGGTGTCTTCCAAGGATTCGGCAGCGATACCGAGGCGGAGAAACCCGTCTTATATTACTATCTGGCACCGACTCAGGCTGACATCGTACTGAATCGTGTCCATTCAGACGGGCAAGGAACACTGCTCGAAATCTATAATTTCAGCCAGAATCTGAGCAAGATTGAACTGAATGGCTGCCACATTCGGACCTGTCAATTCGCCATTGAGGTCGCCAATGTCGAAAGAGACACAGAAAAAGGGCACCTGGATGTTTTTCAGATGGACAGTTGCTCGGTCTACAGATATCCTAACGCAGTCTTATGCGGTCCAGTATCCATCGTAGGCAGAGACGGAGGAGTAAGTGAAACCCGGATTACAAACTCGACGTTTATCGAGGAGAATGCGGGAAACATAGAGATTAGCGGAGTCGACCGAGCCTACTTCAACCGGAATACTTGCACGAACCTGTCGTTCTATGATGGAGACCGTCCCCCGGCAGTTTATGAATGTTGTGACAATACCTTCAATCTGACCCGGGTCAAGAAAAGCGCGAAGAGTCGCGCTTTGAGCATGGGTGGAAAGAGAATCCTCCTGTCTCGCAACACCTACAACATTCTGGCGAAACCGCATCCTTTTATTGAACTCTATCAGCCCCACCTGGTCGAATCCCTTGTGATGACCGACAACGCCATTAACTATAAACCCGCGACGAATCCTCCGGGCTTTTCTTGCCTGTTCAGTATCAAGAGTATTCCAGGTATTTTTGTTTTTTCCGGAAACTCCTTTTCCACATCCTATACCCGTCCCGAAATAGACTGCCTGTTCCCGAAGAACGCTCAAGCGTTCGAGGATCCCTCATCAGGCAAGATTAGAATCATTTGGAGGTAGCATGAAAACACTCGCTCGCTTTTTTATCAGATTGCTCAAGTTCATCCCGTTCCTGCTGGATCGTATCCTCTCTCCTATTTACAAAGGAGCCATGAAACATTGCGGGCAGCATGTCAGGATGAGACCGCTTTCGTCAGATTTCAAAGGGCTAGAGAACCTGAGTATAGGCGACGGAACCAGCCTGCCTAAGAATACCGTCATCTATTGCACTGAAGCGCCCGTCACTATCGGAAGAAACGTCATTTTCGGACCGCGCCCAACTATTATTTCAGGAGACCATCGGACGGATATACCCGGCCGGTTTATTATCGACTGTACTGAAAAGCTGCCTTCCAATGACCAGCCAGTCCAGATTGAAGATGATGTCTGGATCGGTGCCAACGTCACGATCCTGAAAGGAGTCACCATAGGGAAAGGATCTGTCATCGCTGCAGGAAGCGTTGTCACCAAGAGCATCCCACCCTGCTGCATTGCCGGAGGCATTCCTGCCAGGGTGCTGAAGAATCGTTTTCAGACCGATGAAGACGTCGAGACACACTTACGATTCCTGGGCAAGAATCAGGAAGCGGTCAACTCTAGATAAAGGGCTGAAACCTTTGCGGTCTTTTCATCCCAGGTCAAGTCTTTCGCTTTCTCGGCAGCAGCCTCAGACATGCGCGCAAGACGTTCCGGATCAGCAGTCAGTTGACGGACCGCGTCCGCAAACCGACCGATACTGTCATCGGGGGTTGTCACTGGAATCTTGACCCCGATATTCTCATCCACCAAGGGGCCAAAGCCACAGGTGTCGAAACAAAGCACCGGCAATCCGTTGGACAGTGCCTCCATAACAACCGTAGAAGTCGCCTCCATAATGCTGGTGAAGAGGAATAAATCCGACTCTTTCATCAGGCCGACAACGGAGTCATGGGGTACTTGGCCAAGCCAGGCGACTTGATCTCCGATTCCCAATGATTCTGCCAAGGCTTTATAACGCGTGACCTCCCGTTCAGGACCACTTCCTACGATGCGGAGCATCACATCTTCGCCCTTCAAGCGAGCCATCATCCTCAATGCCAGTCCCAACTGCTTAGTGGGGATAAAGCGCCCCACCCAAATGATACGCAACGGAGCATGAATCACAGGATGTACCGCCCCATCCGGCGAATCCGTTCCAGTTTCGCTGACCCAAAGTACCTTGTTCGATGTCTGACGGGAAACAAAGGATTGCTCAGCTGGTGTAGCACAGAGTACTGCATCCGCCTTTAAGAGTGCCCGAAGAACCCGTATGGAAAAACGTCGCTGCAGAGCATTGAGCGCGTTCTTGCAAACGGCATGGAAGCGTACCTGCCAAGAGGCTTCCCAAAAATAACGGACCGGAGTCAAAGCCATTCCGCCGATTGGTCCCCAGACAAACTTGGGCCCTGAAATCTTCCACAGGAAACCCGGCTCCCGGAAGCCAACCATGTTCAGTTGATGAATGACATCAATGGACTGCTCGCTACAGATTGCACGAGCCTGGGACAATGCACGTTTCTGCCACCTGCGGTAATGGAAATAGAAACGCCAATCACCTTGATTCCAACACAT
>JAGCWD010000121.1 GCA_017962025.1 Bacteroidales bacterium | reverse complement strand
CTGGCCCTGACTTTCCTTATGTCCGGTTGCTCCCTCGAGGAAACGCCGTTGAGCAAATTCGACGAAGGCGAGGCCTACAAGAGCGCTACCCTCGTGTACGTTAACACTGTCGCGAGCCTTTACAACAAGCTCCACAGCCGTTTCAAGGGTGGTGATGACGACTTTAACTACATGTCAGAGTTCACCGCCGACGTGCTCTTCCTCCCCGGACGCCAGGGTGACTGGGTCGACGGTGGTAAGCACCAGAACGCCTTCCTTCACAGGTGGGATCCTTCAACGGACTACATCCGCAATCTCTGGAACAACTCCTATTCGGACATCGCCCTCTGCAACTCTTCGCTGAGGAAACTCGAGGAGATCAAGGCCCTGAATTCACTCGATCCCGAAGTCGTAGATTCCTACATGGCTGAGGTCCGTGGTATCCGTGCCTTCTACTACATGTGGCTGGTCGACTTCTTCGGAAGGATTCCGATCGTCACCTCTCCGGACGCAGGTATCGGCGATGTGAAGCAGGCTACCCGTACTGAGGCCTACAACTTCGTCCGTGACGAACTCTGTGAGATTATCCCCGATCTTGCATCTGCCAAGAGCCAGGATATCAACAGTGAGTATTACGCCCGTGTAACCAAGGCTGTTGGATATGCAATGCTCGCCCGCCTTGTAATCAATGCAGCTGTCTTCACTCAGGACAACTGGAACCAGGGTCAGTTCACCGGTGGTATCGCCAAGGTAGAGCCTGGTATTACCGCCGCTGGTAGTGCTCAGAAGGTCACCGTCAACGGAAGGAGCATGAACGCATGGGAGACCGTTGTCTATTGCCAGGAGCAGATCAAGGCCGAAGGCTATGAACTTTCTGCCAGCTTCAAGGACAACTTCAAGAACGGTAACGAGTCTTCAAAGGAGAACATCTTTGTCGAGCCTATGGATGACAACGTAAACCGTACTTCTGACACCCAGATCACACGTTCTCTCCACTACAACCATGCGGCTACCATCGGATTCTCATCATGGAATGGAACAGCTGCTACGGTCCATGCACTGAACGTGTTCAACTTCAAGGAGAACGCCGACAAGAGCAACCTGTCTGCCGCTACTTTCGAGTGCGACGACCCTCGTTTCGAGATTTCATTCTTCTATGGTCCTTGCTCCGTGAACGGTGTCATCGTGAATGCCGGTGTTTCCGAGGATCAGTGGCCTGAAGGCGTTTACATTGGCTATGAGGCCCGCAACGACTTCTCCACCGACGACTACAGCGATCCTTGGGGACTGTATCTCGTCAAGTGGGCAGGCGTACGTATCAAGAAGTACGAGTATGACCCGACCACTTCAGGTCAGAACTACTTCAACGCTGACCGCGTTATCTTCCGTTATGCTGACATGCTCCTCCTCGCTGCCGAAGCACAGTACCGTCTCGGAAAGAAGGATGAAGCACTCGCTCTCGTCAATCAGGTCCGCGCAAGGGTCGGTGTCGATGCACTCACTGACATCACCATCAAGGACATCCTCGACGAGAAACTCCGTGAGGAGATCTGGGAGACCATGGGACGTCGCGGCGATATGGTTCGTTTCGGAACATACACCGAGGCTGATGAGGACAAGTACCAGGGTGTGAAGCACGCTATCGTCGCTTCTGACTGGGTCTATGACTCCACCGGTTACACCACCGTGTTCCCGATCCCTGTTTCAGTCCTTAGCCTTAACAGCAACCTTACACAGAACCCCGGCTATTAATAGTCTGAGTTCATGTTAACTAAAAAGGAGGATGGCCCACTGGGTCATCCTCCTTTTTATTATATATAAATACTATATTATTCACCGGCAAATTCAGCTCTCCCTACAGGACGGCTGATAATCTTGGAAAGGTCCCTAACACTCTGCCTGACAGGCTCAATTGTAAACTCAGGGACGTTATAAGAATAGACATTGTCTCCTTTGCTTGAAGGATTCTCAGAGGGAAGCATGAAAGCTTTATGAGCTTTTCCCTGGGTATCAAAATAACTGAAATAAACCCTGGAGAAGAGACCATCGTCCCTTCGGGACGTAAAGACCACCCAGCGGCCGTTGGAGGACCAGTTGTGGAAACTGTCAGCATCATCACTGTTAGCGTCCTCAAGGGGCCATGTTTCACCTGTCGCAAGGTCCATTACCCAGATATCACTACCCCGATGCCAGATGTGGAAGGTACCATATTCTCCAAGGGAGAAAAGAAGATACCTTCCATCAGGAGAGATCCTTGGTTCCATTGCACTGAGGTTCAAGGATTTGGCATCAAAGACGACCTCTTCGTCCCCGAACGTCTTGGTTTCAGGTTCGAAACTCCTCCTGACTATATCATAGTAAATCTTATCGAAACAGATAGCAATACTGTCACTGGGAAGCGTTGCGATCTCCGGCTGGCGGGCGGAGGAATAGTAAAGATATTTTCCATCAGGGGACCAGGTCGGGAAAGTCTCGAATGCCATGGGATCGTCGGCAATCTTGCTCACTTCATTGCGGTCGATATCGTAAAGGATAAGGTCTGAGGCCGGATCCTGGACTTCCAACTTATGGATGTTTTTGACATGGAAGAACTGGCGCGTCTTGTTGACCGAATATGCAATGAGTTTCTCTTTGGGATGCCAAGCCGGATAGACACCGGCAGAAATGGTAGAATCAGTTTTCAAGTTGACCTTCCTGGACTCGTCTCCGGTGATGATGACAGTTCCTCCAAGGACCTGCCTTACATGCATCTGCCAGTTCTCAGTGCGATAGTTCTGGAACTGATGGCAGTTCATGCATTGCTGTTCCCTGGGATTGTAGTGCATCCTGTTATTGTACACTTCCCTATCCTCCCCTGAAGTTATGTCTCTCTGACGGATAGAGAATGCTGTGTAAAACTCATATGACGGGGCCAGGAGCCTGTAAACAAGGTATTCATCAATCGAATCCTCGGCCACATGGCATTTGAATTGGCGCAACCTGATCCACTTCCCTTCTCTCTTCACATCTATCACGAAAAGAAGGTCCGCCCCTATATTGGCCTCGACCAGGGATTTCCATCCTTTCAACGGAATCCGGACCTTTTGTCCTTTGACAGTAAGCTCTCCGGATTTCTCCCCCGAAATCGTGGTAACAAAACTGCTGCCCTCATTGTTGATGTTGAAATTCAACGGGGCAATATTCGAAGGAATGACAACTTCAGTGTAATCGGGGAATATGTCAGCAGTTTCGTCTGTCTGTGTCCCTTCATACTTTGGTGTACAACCTATCGCCAGAAAGGACAGGATCAAGACTGTAATTATTCCTTTTCTCATCGTCAATCGGTTGTAATTGATTTCACAAAATAGCTATAGTACCAGTAGGTGTCACCGAATTCTTCCTTGAAAGAGCCGGTGTTGCCTGTCGATGCCTTGGAACTGAAACTGATGAAGCGCCTGACAATCGGAGATCCGGGCCCTCCGAGATCCCTAGCTACCGCATCAATCTCAGCTTGATTCCGTCCTATGTAGGCAAAGAGGATTGCGGCTTCCCCCACATGGGTCGGAATCCTTCTTCCGCTGTCCAGCAGCATATCGTAATAGTACCAGAACATCTCGATGTCCTTGGTGGTCATGGCCGCTGCAAGGGATAGGTCCAGCATCACTCCCTCAGGATGCTCCTGGAGGAGGAAATGATTGTTTATGGTATTTTCAACTACTGCGCTGCTCATGTACTTGATTTCCTCGAAACGGTCCAACTGGCGGAACATGATGTATTCAGGATCCTTTACGAGCAGGCCGGGATCCTGGAGGTAGGACCTGTATTTCCGCACCCAGCGGCGCTGGT
>JAGCWD010000120.1 GCA_017962025.1 Bacteroidales bacterium | reverse complement strand
TCCTAAGAAACCTAACTCAGCGATGAGGAAGGTCGCCAGGGTACGCCTTACCAACTCTAAAGAGGTCAATGCCTACATCCAGGGCGAAGGTCACAACCTCCAGGAGCACAGCATCGTGCTGGTTCGCGGTGGTCGTGTGAAGGACCTTCCCGGTGTGCGTTACCACATCCTTCGTGGAGCTTTGGACACCGCTGGTGTGGAAGGAAGGACCCAGTCCCGTTCCCTCTATGGCGCCAAGAGGCCGAAGAAGTCCAAGAAGTAGTTCCTGTTTTTTTATCACCTTTAATTTTTACTCAAAATGAGAAAATCGAAGCCTAAGAAGAGAATTCTACTTCCTGATCCTAAGTATCATGATGTCGAGGTGACTCGCTTCGTGAACAATCTTATGCTGCAGGGGAAGAAGAGTATCGCGTATTCTATTTTTTACGATGCCATCGACATGGTAGGCGAGAAGATGAAAGATTCTGACAAGGCTCCTCTGGATATATGGAGGAAGGCTCTCGAAAACGTGACCCCTCAGATCGAGGTCAAATCACGTCGTGTAGGAGGTGCCAACTTCCAGGTGCCTACGGAGTTGCGCCCGGAGAGGAAAGTCTCGCTTTCCATGAAGAACATGATCGGCTATGCCCGTAAGCGTTCCGGCCACTCCATGGCTGAAAAACTTTGTGCAGAGATTGTGGCCGCCTACAACAACGAAGGTGGAGCATTCAAGAGGAAAGAGGATATGCACAAGATGGCGGAGGCCAACAAGGCATTCGCTCACTTCCGTTTCTAATCGCTTTTACGGATGTCTGCAGGCAGGGATCTTAATTACACCAGGAACATCGGTATCATGGCTCACATTGATGCCGGTAAGACAACCACGTCCGAGCGTATCCTGTACTACACCGGTAAGACTCACAAGATCGGTGAAGTACATGATGGCGCTGCCACGATGGACTGGATGGTACAGGAGCAGGAGAGGGGTATAACCATCACTTCTGCCGCTACCACCGCATTCTGGCATTATGGCGGGGAGGTGTATCAGATCAACCTTATCGACACTCCTGGTCACGTTGACTTTACCGTCGAGGTGGAGCGTTCACTCCGCGTTCTCGATGGAACCATTGCTACTTTCTGTGCCGTGGGTCGCGTACAGCCTCAGTCTGAGACTGTTTGGCGCCAGGCTGACAAGTACAGGGTTCCGAAGATCGCTTATGTGAACAAGATGGACCGTGTGGGAGCCGATTTCCTGGCTTGCGTTGAAGAAATCCACACCAAGCTCGGTGCCAACGCTGTTCCCGTGTGCCTCCCTATCGGAGCCGAGGACAAGTTCGACGGCATAGTTGATCTTATTTCCCGCAAGGCCATAATCTATGATTCCAGCGACGAGCTGGTCAATTATGAGATTAAGGACGTTCCGGCCGACATGGCCGAAGAAGTCGAGAGATGGAGGGATAAACTCGTTGAGGCAGCTGCCGAATGCGATGAGTCTCTCATGGAGAAATACTTTGAGGATCCTGGATCTGTTACTGAGGAAGAGATTATCGCGGCAATCCGCAAGGGCACTATTGCAATGCAGATAGTACCTGCTTGCTGCGGGTCTTCTTTCAAGAACAAGGGTGTTCAGTTCCTCCTTGACGCAGTAATGCGTTATCTCCCGTCTCCGCTGGACAAGGGTGTCATAGTCGGCACCAACCCCAGGAATGGAAATGAGAAGGACATCCTTCCTTCCGCTTCCGAACCTTTCTGCGCACTCGTGTTCAAGATCGCCACCGACCCCTTTGTCGGACGTCTTGCTTTCATGAGAGTGTACTCAGGAAAGATTGATTCCGGGTCATATGTCTATAACGTCCGTACGGCCAGGAAAGACAGGATCTCACGTCTGTTCCAGATGCATTCCAACCACCAGAATCCCATAGATTTCGTGGAGGCAGGAGACATCTGCGCAGCCGTAGGATTCAAGGATCTCCGTACTGGAGACACCGTTTGCGATGAGAATCATCCTATCGTACTCGAATCGATGGTGTTCCCCGATCCCGTGATCGGAATAGCAGTCGAGCCCAAGACCCAGAGCGATCTGGACAAGCTCGGCGTCGCTCTCGGCAAGCTTGCTGAAGAAGACCCTACGTTCACCGTAAGGTCAGATCAGGAGACTGGCCAGACGATCATCAGCGGAATGGGAGAGCTCCATCTTGACATCATCGTTGACCGCCTGCGTCGTGAATTCGGCGTGGAGATCAACCAGGGCGCACCCCAGGTCAACTACAGGGAGGCCATTACCGGTACTGTCCAGCACCGCGAGGTCTTCAAGAAGCAGACCGGTGGCCGTGGCAAGTATGCCGACATCATTGTGGAGATCGGTCCTGCCGACGAAGGACAGAACGGACTCCAGTTCATCAACGAAGTCAAGGGCGGGAATATTCCCAAGGAATTCATTCCTTCCATTGAGAAGGGATTCAAGGCCGCAATGGCCAACGGAGTCCTTGCAGGTTATGAAGTACAGTCAATGAAGGTTACCGTTATCGACGGTTCCTATCATCCTGTCGATTCTGACCAGCTTTCCTTCGAGATGGCAGCCCGTCTGGCATTCCGCCACGCATGCGTCAAGGCAAAGCCCATCCTTCTCGAACCCATCATGTCTCTCGAGGTTGTTACTCCGGAAGACTACATGGGCGACATAGTCGGAGACCTCAACCGTCGTCGCGGTCAGATCCAGGCAATGGATTCAACCGCCAACGGAGCACGTGTAGTCAAGGCCTTCGTTCCTCTCGCCGAGCAGTTCGGTTATGTCACTGTCCTCAGGACCCTGTCATCCGGCCGTGCGACGAGTACCATGTCCTTCGACCATTATGCTGAAGTTCCTGCTAACCTCTCAAAGGAGATTGTCGAGAAGAGCGGTTACAGTTTCAGGCGCTTTGACGATGAATAAAGCGAGTAGTAACACAAAGTTTTTTTAGAGAATAAGCAAAAACAATTATTGATATGAGTCAAAAGATCAGAATTAAACTCAAATCATTCGATCACATGCTGGTTGACAAGTCAGCCGCCAAGATCGTGGACACCGTGAAGGCTACCGGTGCTAAGGTAAACGGTCCCATTCCGCTTCCCACCAACAAGAAGATCTTCACAGTCAACCGCTCGACCTTCGTTAACAAGAAGTCCCGCGAGCAGTTTGAGCTTGATGCCTACAGCAGGCTCCTCGACATCGATGACAGCAATGCCAAGACTGTCGACGCCCTCATGAAGCTCGAGCTCCCCTCCGGTGTCGAGGTTGAGATCAAAGTGTGAGGCTAAACCAGTCATTTGCACTTTAAGTTTTTTTTCCCGACCTTAGTGCCGGGAAACCGGTCCCATAGCTCAGTTGGTTAGAGCATCTGACTCATAATCAGGGGGTCGTAGGATCATGCCCTACTGGGACCACGGAAGAAGCCGACGCATTTGCGCCGGCTTCTTTCCTTGTCACCCAATCTACCGCCCCTTTCACCCCTCTATGGGGGACAGAGATGCGTTCCCTTGGGCAGGTGAAAATCGGGAAGAATGTGTAAAGCAGTTTAGTCCCCTCTCTTGGGTAGTAGTTAGGCAATAGTTGCGGAAAAACCCTATATTTATATCATGAAAAGAATCGTCTTCTACATCGCAGCTGTTTTCCTGATGCTTTCTTGCAACGGGAGGAAAGAATACCTGGAACTAGAGGCCGGTTTCATGAACCCGCCTCACGAGAGCAGGCCGATGGCTTTATGGCACTGGATGAACGGCAATGTGACGAAGGACGGCATAATGAAGGATCTTCAATGGATGCATGACATCGGCCTTTCAGGATTCTTCCTGTTCGATGCAGCATATTCGACACCTCAGGTAGTTGACACCCTTCTTCCTTATATGAGTGAAGGCTGGAAGGATGCCTTCCGTTACGCCGTAGCCCTTGCGGATTCCCTCGACCTTGAAGTCGGCATTGCCAGTTCCCCTGGCTGGAGCCTTACCGGAGGTCCTTGGGTGAGTGAGGGCGATGCCCAGAAAAAGCTTGTCTGGAGCACAACTCCTGTGCATGGCCATTTCCATGGGGCCCTTCCGTTGCCAAGCAAGACGGTCTCGTCAGGCCTTTTCCATGCCGTTCCTGAGCAGGATGGAATTGTACGGAACTATATTAAGGAAATACGTGTCCTGGCGGTCCGGCAGGGTCCTGATCCTGTGGTTGAGGACATTACTTCATCTTATAGTAATGGAATATTAGATTGGACAGCTCCTGAAGGAGAATG
Organism: Bacteroidales bacterium; assembly: GCA_017962025.1. Taxonomy (GTDB): domain Bacteria; phylum Bacteroidota; class Bacteroidia; order Bacteroidales; family UBA932; genus Cryptobacteroides. Next base: position 40,427 of record JAGCWD010000120.1, on the reverse strand, counting down.
GATTGTTTACAGGTTCGCATATACCTTGATAGGAACCACGAATGGGCCTGCTCCACCAGAGGCTACAGGTCTTGAAGTCGATAAACTTGATGCGGAAGCTGTGAGGAGGTATTGGGAAAACTACCTGGGATTGTACAGGGATGCCCTTGGCCGCAACCTTGGTCCGGGTACGATAAGCAACATCGACATCGACAGTTACGAGTCCGGAAAGGGAACATGGACCTTGCGTATGGAGGAAGAGTTCGAGCAGAGGAGGGGGTATTCCATGGCTCTATGGCTTCCTGCCCTTGCCGGAGAAAGGATTGGCGAAGATGAGGAGCGTGAGCGTTTCCTCTTTGACTGGCGTCAGACTCTCGGCGAGCTGCTGGCTGAGAATCACTACGACCTTGCAACAGAGATATTCCATTCCCATGGCATCAAGCGCTACAGCGAATCCCATGAGGAAAGGCGTTCTTTCACCGGTGACGGAATGATGGTGAAAAGGACTGCTGACGTGCCCCAGGGTGCTTTCTGGGTGCGTTTCAGGGCAGGGGTCTATGCCACTATGCCGCATATGGAGGCAGACCTTCGGGAATCTTCGTCCGTTGCTCATATCTATGGCCAGAACATCTGTGCCGCCGAAGCGTTCACTACTAACGGCCGTCCTGGGAAATGGGATGGTTGGTGGGCATATCAGTGCCATCCCGGCAAGCTCAAACCTGTTGCCGATGCGGCCATGGCCGAGGGCCTCAATAGGTTTGTGATCCACACCTCCGTCCATCAGCCATCGGAAGATTATAAGCCCGGACTTGGTCTTGGTCCCTATGGCCAGTGGTTCAACAGGTTCGACACCTGGGCCTCTGAGGCTCGTCCCTGGATAGACTATATCAGCAGGAGCTGCTTCATGCTCAGCCAGGGTCGCTTTGTTGCTGACATCGCCTATCTGTATGGAGAGGACACCAATCCGACTGCAAGGTTCGGCCAGGAGAGGCCAGGGATTCCTGCGGGTTGGAACTATGACTTCGTGAATGGGGATGCTCTTGTGAATGCGCTCGAGATAGAGGAGGGGAGGATTGTTTCCAAGTCTGGGGCAAACTATCGTATGCTGGTGATTGACAGCCAGATAGAGAGGATGTCCGAAGCGGTCGCCGCCCGCATAGAAGCTATTCGGGATGTGGGAATACCTGTATGCGACCTCAGGGAAGGAGGGAATATGCGATTTGTTCTTGAGAAAGAAGGAATCGGTGCCGATGTGATAAATGTTCCGGACAGTGTTGCCTTTGTCCACCGTAAGCTTTCTGACGGAGAGATATACTGGATAGCGAATACTTGTTCAAAGCCAAGGAATATGACCCTGGGCTTCCGGGATTGCATGGCGTCTGGACCGGGGCAGAAAGTTTTGGCGCCTAAGGTGTGGAGAGCCGACCGCGGCACCATAGAGGATGTTTCCTATATGGTCGAAGAGGGACGTCTGTTCGTTGATCTCAACCTGGAGAAGGATGATGCAGTGTTCGTCGTGTTGCAAGGCAGGGCCAGGAAAGAATCCGTCCTTACTGGGAAACAGCCTGTAACTGAAGAGATTATGACTCTGCCCACCTGGAATGTCCACTTTGTCCCGGCTATTGATCCGGAAAACGGGGCTGACTATCAGTTTGACCTCCTGTCAGCATGGAATGAATCCAAGGACCCATTCCTTCGCTTCTTTTCCGGCACAGCCACCTACAGGACATCCTTCCAGTGGAGTTCAGACAAAAGCTTGACGAGAGTTGTGCTGGATCTCGGACAGGTATTCAACATGGCACATGTGTACGTCAATGGCAAGGACCTGGGGCTTCTTTGGAAGGAACCGTATAAGACTGACATTTCCGATGCTTTGGTAGAAGGAGAAAACACTCTGGAAATCAAAGTCACCAATTCATGGGGCAACAGGCTCATCGGAGATTCCGCCCTTCCGAAGGAGGAGCGTGCCACCATGACTTCCTGGGAATTCTATTCTCCAGACGATCCTCTGCCGACATCCGGACTTCTCGGCCCAATAAAGCTTTTGAAATTGATAGACAAATAATGAAAAGACTGCTGACTATTCTTACAATTACACTGACCTGTGCGGGTTGTACCCGGACAGTAGCAGAGAGGTGGAGTGAAGAGAAGGCTAACGAGTGGTATGCATCGCAGCCCTGGCCTGTGGGGTGCGTGTATATGCCATCATACGGCGGTACGCCTGTGGAGATCTGGGGTAAGGAGTATTTCAAGCCGGAAGTGGTGGACAGTGAACTGGCTTTGGCTGAGGATCTGGGATTCAACGCCATAAGGTTATTCCTATGCGATGTCGTATGGCAGGAAGATCCGAAAGGATTCATGGATAGGTTGGAAGAAACGGTGCGCCTTGCGGACAAGCACGGCATGCGTATCCTGATGACCTTTTTCACGAACGGAGGCACTATCAAGAACCCTTACACCGGACCTCAGCCTCAGCCGGTTCCGGGCGTGCATAACTCGGTATGGATGTCATCACCGGGCAAGGATGTGGTCAACAACCCGGAAAAGTGGCCGGTCATCAAGCGCTACCTCAAGCAGGTGATGAAGCACTACAGGAACGATCCGCGCATATTGGCATGGTGCCTTTATAATGAACCTGAGCATTCCGACGGCTTCGATACCTTGCACTTTATCGAGGCTGTTTACCGCTGGGCCAGGGAGGTGGATCCCTCTCAACCACTAACATCCCCGATGTGCGCACTTCCGGATGCACGCTCATACAACAAGCCCATCTCCGACTTCATCTGCGCGAACAGCGACATCATCTCTTTCCATTGCTACGATGATCTCAACAGGACCAGCCAGTTCGTGGACTACGCCCTGCAGTTCGGCAGGCCGGTGCTGTGCTCGGAGTGGATGGCCAGGACCCGTGGCTCTGATTACCCTTCGATCCTGCCTTTGTTCAAGGAGAAGAAGATCGGGTCCTTCAGCTATGGCCTTGTCAACGGCAAGCAGCAGTGCCAGTATCCCTGGAACACAGTGGTTGATGGTAAGCCTGTTCCCTTCACGGAGGAGCCGGAATTATGGTTCCATGACCTCTTCCGTCCAGACCAGACCCCGTACAACGAAGAAGAAATCCGCTTTATCAAAGAATACCTGGGTGCCAGATGACCCCGTTTCGCATCCTTTATTCAGTGATTATTGAGAAACTCTTCATGTCGAATAGCTGTCCGGCACGGAGAAAGAAGAAATTCTCCACATCGGCCTTATGCATCGCCACATAAGACTTCCCGATGACTTCGAAACAGTCTCCCTGGACAACTATTGCGGTAGATTCGTCCAGTCCGATCCCGATGTAATCAGGAGCTGAGCGAATGAATGCTATGAGATCATGCTGACGGTTACGTACCAGGACATGCTGGTCAATCACTGTGTATTTCATGAAGCCGAGTCCCTGGGTATGGTCGCCAACGGTGATGTCCGATCCGGTGGTGTCCCCTCTCCAAAGGAAACTTCCCTGGATACTTGCTCCTGCAGAAGAGCCTGCTATGACTCCACCTCGTTCCAGCAGTTTGAAAAACTCCCTGTGGGCTTTGGTGTTCAGATAAATCTCAGAGATGCGCCATTGGCGTCCTCCAGAAAAATACACTCCTGAAGCATTCTTGAGACATTCAATAAGCTTGTCGTCGTTGGCCTCGTCAATATCTTTAAGATGCAGGCGTGTTACCCTGTCTTTCCCGAGTCTCGAAGACAGTTCGTTGATTGCAGTGCTGTGATAGTCTTCAGTTCCGGAGGCATTCGTCACCACAACTATCCGGGCGTTCTTGCCTCCTGCGAGGTCGATGAAGCGATCCCATATTTCTGGAACAACGGTTCCGCCTCCTATCACGATAAGGGATCCTTGGGCTGGGCCGTGAATGGTCTTAGTGATATCCACGGCTGTAGGGGAGTAGGAGGTCTGTGCAACAGCACCCATGCCTGAGGCTAGGCAAATGATGCCGGCAACGGTAACCTTTATTATAATTGATTTCAGGACAGTCTTCATAGGTATTATCTATCTATTGTTAATTGTTCTTTTTCTGATTTTGCGACCATGACTGCAACGCAGGTGTCTCCGTACACGTTGACACTCGTCCTGAGCATGTCCAGGATTCTGTCAACACCTATTACCAGGCCGATACCCTCCACAGGCAGTCCAACAGCATTGAGGATCACGGCCATCATTACCATAGCCGACATGGGGATGCCGGCTGAGCCGATCGCGCAGAGAAGGCTGACCCCCGAAACCATAAGCATCTGAGAGATGGTGAGATCTATCCCGTAGGCCTGGGCTATGAAAATGACGGCGACGCATTCCAACAGCGCTGCTCCGTTCATGTTGATGGTAGCCCCAAGAGAAATGACGAAGTCGGCCACTCCCGAAGACACTCCGTCCTTTTCCTTGACAGCCGCCAGAGTCAGGGGTATGGTTGCCCCTGATGAAGCGGTGGAGAATGCAGTTAGAAGAGGGACCCCCATATTGCGGAAATGCTGCCAAGGATGGACTTTCGCCACGAAGCGCAACAGCAGTGGAAGGGTAATGAAGGTATGGAACAGCAGTCCTGCAGTGACCGTCACTATGTACATGAGCATGTTGTGGATAAGCCCGAGCACGTCCGAGACCTGGGCGAACTGGGTCCAGAGAATTGCGAATATGCCTAGAGGGGCGAAACGGATGATCACTTCCATGACCTTCAGGGTGAGTTCATACCCGCCTCTGAGAAAACGCCCGACAGCTCCTTTTCCCTCATCGGATATCTTCGTGACAAAATATCCCACAAGTATGGAAATGAATATGATAGGGATAGTATTGTTGTGTGTGAAGGCTTCGAAGATGTTGGAAGGGATGATGCTGGCTATTGTGTCCGTTGCGGAAACGGAGGCCTGTGCGGCTTCACTTCCGATGAGGGTTGTCGAGACTCCCGCCCCGGGGCGTATTATATTCACCAGGATTATTCCGGTGGCGATGGCCAGGATCATGGTCACGACATACAACCCGATGGTCTTCGCCCCAATCCTTCCGAGCGAGGAACCCCCTTTGTCACATATTCCCTGGACGCTGGTCGAGATAGAGAAAAAGATGACCGGAACAATGAGCATGCACAAGGCATTCATGAATAGTTTCCCGAGCCAGGCTATCCACTTCGCACCTCCGGGAAGTAGGGATCCGCACAGGATTCCGGCCACGAGGGCGATGAGGATCTGGATATAGAAAGGTATCTTTTTCATAAACTTGAGGACTTAAGACAATACCAACTCGTCTGCGAATATAGTAACCTTTCTTTGAAGAAAAACAGCAAACATCTTGCAGATTAAAAAAACATCCGTATATTTGCGGTGTATTACTGAACTAGTACACAGTAAAAGAATTATTATATGAAGACACGGATTATTACCATTCCTGTCCTTGCGGCCATGTTCATCATGGTCTCATGCGGACCAAAAGCATCAAAATTCACAGTGGCTGATGAGCAGCCGGACGGTGGAAACTACACCGAAAAGACAGTTCCTGTCGTTACCAAGGTTGCCCCGGACGGGCAGGTCACACTCAGGTTTTACGATGCACTCCCTGATGTTGCATACATTTCTGCGGCCGACTTCCAATCGATCGTACTTCCCGGTTCTGTGATGACAGTCACTCACACCGGTATCGGTGAATATACTCTCGCCAATGGCGATGCAAAGGCCGTTGTCAACGTCAACAACGACGTTTTCGTTTCGGATCGTTTCGAGGCCTTCACCAACCAGATGGGACTCCTTCAGCCCGGGATGGCCAACGTCTATTATGACGGAATGCCTTTCGTGAGGTTCAAGGATGTAACCTACACTCCTTCCGAGGCTACGGTCACACTTGACTTCGCCAAATATGGGATTGACATCCATGCAGACGGAAGGGGAACCGTCTATTTCCCCTTCGCTACCCTTGCCGACATGTACACGGACCTCTTCTACCATCATGCCGGTTTCAACGGCGAGAAGGTGGTAGCAAACACTTCCGTCAACGAGGTCAGCCTTGCGGAGATAGATCCTGACTATTATGAACCCCTTCTTGCAAAGAGGACCCGCTCCGAGTCCCTCGCCAACTTCAATTACAAGGAACTCTGCTTTGCAATGGACCATTTCTACGGCTACCCTGGACGCGTACAGTACAATGAAGCCCTCAGGACAAAGGGCCTGGACAGGACCCTTGAAGAGGATATCGCCTGCGGACCCGCAATCAAGAAACTCATTCTCTCCACCAGCTTGTCCGATTACCTTTTCGGAATGACCGGACTTACCGCAGTCTATTTCGACGGTCACACAGTGACAGAACTTACATCAAATGCCATCGGCGACGAGTCCGATCAGTATAAAGATTTGTTTGCAGAGTATCAGAAGGCTGCTGCTTCGAACCAGGAGATCTCTATGATGCTGATGGGTGCGATAGCTCCAATGATGGGAATGGACCAAGTAAGGGCGTCTGTCTCCCAGCTCCGTCCCAAGTCTTATGGTGAAGGAGTTACTTATTACAAGAAAGGCAATACCGCCGTCTGTGTGTTCAATTCATTCAACAGCCGTAACCAGGAGGCCTGGGATGCCTATTATAATGGAACAGGCCCCATGCCTACCGTGGAGAACACCAAGAACGACGACATGGTCATATTCCTTGACGCCCTCAAGAAGGCAGATGCCGATCCCGAAGTGAAGAATTTCATTATCGACATCACGGCAAACGGCGGTGGATCAGCTGACATAGTGATGGCCATGACTTCCCTAATCATGGACAAGAGCTACATCAGCCAGGACAACACCCTTACAGGGCAGAGGTCCCTGGTGAACTACGAGGTCGATCGCAATTTCGACAGGGTGTTCGATGAGAAAGACAAGGACGTCCACTACGACCTCAACTTTGCTGTCCTGACTTCAGGGATGTCCTTCTCCTGCGGCAACCTGTTCCCGTCCATGCTTAAGGATGCAGGCATTCCCGTAATGGGAGAGACATCCGGAGGTGGAAGTTGCGCCATCCAGGCCATGTGTACAGCCGACGGATTCTGCTTCCAGATCTCATCCTTCCGTGCAAGGCTGAACACCCTTGACGGACAGAACGTAGATGGAGGAGTCGTTCCCACCATCCCGATTTCAACGGATAATAATGTTGAGGGTTCCGAGGAGGAGGTTGCTCCTTCCAAGGACTACAGCAAGTACTTCGACATCGACTATCTATCTTCCCTGTTGGAAAAGAAGTAGTCCGGGCCGTTTTCTATTTGAACATCGACTTCATCGGCCGCCCGCGCCATTCCTTCGGAATCTGAAGTCCGAGGGCATAGGCCAGGGTGGCCGTGACGTCATACTGCATCATCGGCTCGTCGAGGACATATCCCTTGCGGATGTTCTTTCCATAAAGGACGAACGGAGTCTCGAGATGCTCCATGAGGAATTGACCGTGACCCTTGTTCAGGCCGCCGTGGTCTGAAGAGAACAGGAATATGGTGTCATCGAATATTCCTGCATCCTTGGTTGCCTGAATGATGATTCCAACCATGCGGTCGGTGTCGGCAAGGCAGTCATAATAGGCTTCGGACTCCCAACCGGAGGAGTGGCCCACCTCGTCCACATCCCCGATGTAGAATGTGAAGAAATCAGGCTTCTTCTCCAAGATATACTTTACAGCCCTCTCCCTGGTGTAATTCTCGAGCAGGTAGTTCTCGGGATTGTGATAGCCGGGGTCATAGAGGTGGTAGTTGATAACCGTCGTGTCAATAAGGGGACCTATTCCATCCCAGTTGTAAACACAGCCGGATTCTGCTTCGGGACGCTGCTCCCTCAGGATCGTGAATATGGTAGGGGGCATACCACGGCCGTTGTCAATGACTGCAGGGATTTCCGGCTTCGAGGAATTCCAATTATTATAGCCGTGCTGTTCGGTGGGGAGACCGTTGAAAATGGAGGCCCAGTTGATGGCAGAAGAAGAAGGCATCACAGAACGTTTTTCGATTGTGTAGCTTCCCTGTTCCATCATCATTTTTACATTGGGCATACGCTCCAGAAGGGCGGGATTCTTGAACAAAGTAGTGGAGACGCCATCCACTCCGATGAAAATGACATGCTTGGCCTTTCTCTGCACTTTTTCGGTGTTGCAGCAACTTACGGCGGCGATCGCCAGGAAGATCAGGAGTATCTTTTTCATATTGGTATAGTAATTAGGAACTTCTATGATGGTCTTCTTCAAAGATAGTTATTACTTGACATAAAAAGTAGTATCTTTGCCAGAAATATCGGGTAATGAGGATTCCTTCCAAAGCAGCAGTATTGTCAGTGACCATGATCCTGGGTCTTGTCCTCCCATGTAAGGCGCAGGAGAAGACCACTCTGTTCAATAAGGTTCTCGACTTGATATCTGCTCCCTCCAGGACTCTTGATCCTACGGCTGTCTATCAGCCAGCTCCTTCTTGGACAGTCTCGCTTTCAACAGAAATCCGTCATGCCGGAATCAATCAGAAGAATGATTTCGAAATGGAGTTCATCGATTATGACGGTATTCCTCGAACGTTTCTTTTTGGAACCCTGGATTCCTGGCTGTATGGCGGGTATGATAAATCAATAGGCGTCCAGGCCGGCTACGGGAACCTCTCTCTGGGGTGGAACCAGAAAGTTTTCGGAGACAAGGAATTCAAGAATAACAATCTCTCATTCGATTTCGCCTCTTCCGGATATGCGTTTCAACTCCAATACATGGACTTTACCCATCCTATGGGATATGACCTCTCGTTGGGTGCCGAGGGGACGGACAATTATTCCAGCGCTTCTGGTGAGACCGAGAATCCCGCGAGGCTGAGGGCTTTCATCGCAGATGTATCATATTCCTTCAACCAGAGGACTTTCGCCTATTCGGCTGTTTACAAAGGGGATAAGGTTCAGCGCCGTTCCGCCGGTTCGTTCATGTTCGGATCCAAGGTCATAAACGGTCTGGTTGAAGTGGATCCTGAAGAATTGATATCAACCCTGTCGGGCGGTATAGCCAGATACTCGACAACGCAGGTCTCTTTCGGCGGAGGTTATTCCTACAATATAGTGGCTTTTCATCGTCAGCCTGATGAAAGCACCGGCAAGGGTCTCAGGAACCTTGCTTTCAACCTCACGGCCATCCCCATGGTTACCCTGTATAACCGGTTTTCTTCAACTGTCTATGAGGTTAACGAGGAAAACTTTGGTGAGTTCATCAAAGGTGCTACTACTTCGATGAACGGAAATCTCCTAATAAATTATGTGACCCGTGCAGGGATGATCTATTCAAGGGAGAATATGTATCTTTCCCTCAATGGAAGCTATGACAGTTTCTCCTTCAAAGGAAAAATGGATATTCCTTACAGGGATTATTACTTGAATAAATCCAAGATTTCCGGACGCTTCGCACGCTGGTCTGCAGGTTTGCGGTTCGGAGTCAAGTTCTAAGGGTATTCCTAGAAATCAAAGCCGACGGAAAGTGAAAATGAGAATCCGGTAAGGTCGCACCATTGTACGCCCATTAGCATGGGACCGGCAATGGACCTCTGGCCGAGTTCCACTCCAAAGGCGTAGGCAGTAGGCTTCTGTTTCCAGATGTTCTTCAGAACGTCTTCATCATGGAAAGAACCTGTCCTGACAGTGATGAAATTCTTGTTGTTAATCCGGTAACGGAAATCCAACTTGGTAGTGGCTGCATAGTGCTTACAGGTATGGAAACCTGAGCCGAATCCGAAAAATGGAATCTGGTAGTCCACATATCGTCCTGCACGGGTGCCGCCGACTGCAAGGGAATGGATGAAATTCATGTGCCCCGGGGTCTCGGTGGTCCATCCCGCATAGATAGTCGGTTGGATGACAAAAGATGACCCTAAAGGAATTGCGACCGAGATGTTGCCCATTCCCACGCTGTATGGAGGAACAGAGCCTTCATAAGAATCTTCAGGAGTGGCACCCTCGTCTTCCAGATAGATTGAATAACCGTCGAATACGTAGCGGGTGTCGATTGAAGCGCTGATTCCCTTTGACGGGAAATAGCTCTCGTCAAAAGTGTCGTACTTCGCGGATGCAAAAGTTGAGTACCATCGACTGACCCAGTCCCAGTCCTTCCATTCCAAGGTGCGGTCAAGATAGTCTTCATAAGGTTCGGATTCGGCAGAAAAACCGAACCTGACCTTGCCGTAAGTGAGCCTTGAGTCCTCGGCATAGATGTCCGCCCTGGTGTTCAGGGCCTTGAAGTGAACCCCGGAATCAGTTTCTATGTCTTTGAAATTGAAGATGCTGAAGGTGTTCTTCAGTGCCACTCCGAGAACCGGAAGGTCCGCTAGGGGCTTGTAGGAGAAATCGAGGTTCAGCAGGGAGATGTTTCCGACTTTCAACTCAGTGACAAACCTTGGACCACTGAGCTTACGGGTACCCAGGCCGAGGTGCGCTCCGATATAGACTTTCTCATCGGTGTCTGCATGTGCACCGAAACCGAATTCGTTGGTCTGTCCCTTCTGGCAATCGAAAACCAAAGTGTAAGGTTCCTTTGTTCCGCTCATCTTGTAGGTGACGGATTCGAAGGCTCGTGATCCGTAAATGGTGGAGAGCAACTGTTCGATGGTCTCCCTGTTGTACATGTTGTCACGAGGAAGGATTGCCGGATTCAGAAGGTAATTCGCTTCTTTCTCTGTAATTCCGCTGAACTTGACCGACCCCACCTTCACCTTTTTCTTGTGTATGTCTGTTGCCGGCAACGCATTGTAAACTGTAGGGTGTGACCCGACCCTCTTGGCTATCTCCTCGAAGCCTGCATCATTCTCCTTGGCCTTGGCGTATCCTTGGCTGATGATGTCGGCAACACTTTCTTCATCGAAGGACAGCATTGTGTAACCATCGAGAGGATGCTGGAGTAGGAGGTCGGTCATTTCACGGGCCAGGATTGAAGCGTCAGCCCCCATCAAGGAGATGTTCTGCATGGCCAGGTTCCCGACTGTCCCAAGGTCGGCCAGGTCCCGGTTCATCGGCATCTCCGAACCGATAACTATGTCGGCACCCATCGCCCTTGCTATATCAACCGGGAAATTATTCCTGGTTCCACCATCCACCAGGACCATTCCCTCCTTTCTGATAGGCCTGAAGTAGAGTGGGATAGCCATTGTGGAGCGCATGGCGTCAACCATCTCACCGGATGTCCAGTTCTTCTCTGCCATTGAATACATGTCCGTGGCTACGCAGTAGAATGGAATAGGCAAATCAATGAAGTCCAGGGAATCCTGATAGCCTACAGAGACCGAACTCAGAGTGTTCCTGACATTGAAACCGAACAGGAAACCGTCCGGCATACCGAGACCGATCTTGGCCATCATTTCGGAACTCATGTCTCCTGTGTGGGTGTTTCCCTTATCCAGATCCCTGGTGTACTGGATCTGCTTCTGGGCCCTTTCCTCCAGGTCCTTGTCGGCGTAGTGGAAGGGAATGCTTATGGCAAAGCGCTCCTTGTTGTTCCTGACTTTGTAGGTCTGGAAACTGTCAGGAATCTTGTCGGACATCATGACTGTCCAGTCTATTGCCCTGACCAGGGAGTCGAGATACTCCGCGTTGTAGCCGAGCGAGTAGAGGCCTGACACAAGACCTCCCATGCTGGTTCCACCGATCAGATCGACAGGGATACCTTTTTCTTCAATATAACGGAGTACTCCCAGATGGGCCATCCCCCTTGCTCCTCCTCCTGCGAGTACCACTGCCACAGTGGGCCTGTACTGCCTGATGGAGTCCATCCTGGCCCTGACCTTGGCGATTGCCAGGGAATCTCCCTCCGGATCCACACTGGGCGCGACCAGACCATTCTGGGCGAGGCCGGCGACAGAAACCAAAAATGATATGGCAAGAATGAAGAATCGTTTCATCAATCAAATATAACCATTATAGAAGAATATCCAGAATTTCATTGAACCTTTCTACCTTGAAGAGACGGTGATGGTCATATTCTTCCGTATGCTCGAGTTTCCAGAGTACATGGAAGGGAATGAAGACGCCCCATCCGTCAAGTTTAAGGACCGGTTCGATGTCGGATTTGAAGGAATTGCCGACCATCATCAATTCATCCAGCCTTATTCCAAGCTTGTCGCAGAGGATGCCGTATTCCTTCTGGGACTTGTTAGAGACTATCTCGATGTGGCTGAAATACTTCCCCAGTCCGGAGCGGTCAATCTTGTGCTCCTGGTCAAGCAGGTCCCCTTTGGTCAGGAGAACCAGCCGGTAGCGACCGTCGGCCTGAAGCTTTCCAAGGGTCTCGGTAACTCCCGGAAGGGGAGTGGCAGGATTGTGAAGGATGGTCCTTCCGCTTTCAAGGATCAACTTGACCTGCTCTCCTGTGAGTTTGCCTCCGGACAGGTTGACGGCATTCTCGATCATGGACAAGGTGTACGCCTTCGCTCCGAAGCCGTAGTCCTCCATGTTCTTGAACTCCACTTTGTAAAGTTCGTCGGAGATATATTCAAAGTTTCCGTATTCGGAAAGAATATCTGCAACCTTCCTTTCCGCGTCCCTGAACAAGGGCTCGTTCTCCCATAAGGTGTCATCGGCGTCGAACGCCACTACCTTCAGTCCTTCTATCATAACTTGAAACTCAGAATTTTAAGAGGGTGCTGAACTCAACGGTGAACGGCCTGATGTAGGAACCGCTTGTGAGATAGTTCTGGTAAGGAGTAATGTCAGTGGCAAGGGAGGCCTCCCGTATTCCTGCTGAAGCACCCGTGACATTCAGGAAGTTGACCACGTTAAGCGACAGGCTCACATGCTCGTTCCACTTGAAATCCACTCCTCCGAAAGTCTCCCAACGTGGATTCAGGTAGAGGGTGTTGGTGATGTTGATGTAGCGTTTGCTGTAATAGCGGGCGCTCAGCCAGAATCTCCATTTGCCAGTCTGATATGAAGGCTCCAGTTCGATTTCGGTACCGCTGCTGCTGGTGATTCTCTTCCCCGAGAAATCATATTCCTCAGAATACCCGTCGCTGAAAACAGGTTTGAAGCTGTAGTTCTGGTACCTGGGAATCCTGAAGGTGAACAGACCGTGGAAGGTGAATCCCTTGAACGGGGTCAGGATCATGTCGGTAGTCCATCCGAGAACCTCCATGTCATACAGCGAGCTTACATAGACCGTCTCGTTATAGCCTGCAGGGTAGCCCCCGGCAGCGTGGGAAAGCTTATGGGTCCACATGCCCATCTCATAGCTGTTAGTACGTTTGAGATATGTCAAAAGAGACTGGAAGTCAAGCCATTTGTTTTTGAAATTGACTCCTCCACGGAGGATATAGCTGGGTTGGGCACCCTCGAAGGGGACGCTCGAGTCGCTGTACTGTCCCAGATTGGGATGGTTCAAGGAGGCGATGGCGTTAATCTCCGCTCCCCAATGGGAATTGATGTAGTAATATCCTATCAAAGTGGCAGCCCCGTTGATTACATTCCTCTTGAACGGAGTAAGGGTTACTCCGGGACTTTGCAAGGACCAGCCGTTGTAACGGGAGTTATTGTCCTTTCCGTCAATATTGTGGGCGGCGTCTCCACTTATCCCGCTGTATTCCGCCCTGAGTCCGTAATGAAAGTTAATTCTAGGATTGATTCTCCACTCATCCTGGGCGAACAGGGCAAGACGGCTCTGGAATCCGTCCAGGTACTGAGCTCCGGTGTTGTGTACATAATAAAGCTCTCCATTGTAAGTGAGGGCCTTGGGGTCTTTCTTGGCTTCGTACGCGAAATTGGAGGTCATGGATGAGGATTGGCTCCAGTTGAACCAGAAATTGGCTCCCGCAACTGAGGTATGCTTGTTTTGGATCTTCTTGACCTTAAGGGTTGTGAGCCATTCCTTGAAGTGGTCTTCCTCGTACATAAAAAATCGGCTCTGAACGTTGCCGGAATAAGGGGTGCCGTCAACATAAGAATAACCGTCGCCTGCTGCTACACCGGTGATTCCGTTGAGGTAGGTACTTTTCGACTTGCCGTCACTCAACCTGAAGCGGGTGCTCAAGTCCATCTCGATCCCATTGTCAAAGGAACGGTTGTAACAAGCTGTAAGGACATGGGCAGGATTGCCGAGGTCCTCTGTGTAATGTCCGGTTTTCCTTTTCCCGTCATTTATGTCGAGATATTCATAAAATGACGTCTCGGGAATATACTGGTCCCTTCCAAGACGGAAGTCTCCGTAAGGCTTGACACTTCCATCTCCAACGAATATGAACGGGCCGTACTGGTCGGTCAGGTCCAGATAGTTCATGAACAGATATGTCGCCTTGAAAAGACCGTCAGGCAGCTTCTTGGATATTCCGGCCTTGTAGAACCGGATCCTCTCCTGGTAAGTGGTAAAGTCCAGATGGTTGGAGCCCCGGTCGAAACTCTGGTACACGTTCAGGTCGATTCCCCAACCGTTTCCGAGTGGCGAGGCGGTGTGCAGTTCGATTTCGTGGCGGCCGTACTGGTTGGCGGTGTACTTTGCGGCTCCTTCGGTCTTGTCAGCACCGACTTTTGAGACAGACATCGGGAAAAAGCCAGTTGTACCAAGCTGTATCGCGGACTCGTCCAGGCGGGTCAGCTGCATCGACTCGGTAGAAAGACCGCTTCTCCAGGACCGGTACCCCGGAAAGTAATCCTTGAACATTGATGCCGGGAGACCGTCATCCATGATATATGTGCCCCACTCAGGGATGCCAAGTGAGATTGTCCTTGGAATAGATGCGTAGGATGCGTTCAGCATCACGTTCTGGTTGCTCCGGCGTTCTGAGCCTGTCTTCAACGTGTCGGCATCCTGGGCCATCGCCATGCCACCACCTGTGAGCATGGCCATCAAAACGAACGTCACAACCTTCAGTCGTTCGATCATATTATTCTCTTTGTAAGCAAAGATACAATGAAATATGCTTATCTTCGTACCTTGCAAACAACAATGATTGACTGATCATGAAGAAAATTGTCTTTTGTATCTTCCTGGCCGCCACCTGTGCGACGATGTTTTCCCAGACCCGTCAGGAGCGTCTGACCGAGCACGTCTATTATTTCGCATCCGATTCTCTTTACGGCCGTGCTGCCGGATCGGAGTATGCTGCCAAGGCTGCCGCCTACATAGTTAATGAATATGAATCAATGGGCCTCAAACCCTTTTATGACGATTGGTACATGCCATTCAATACCAATGGAAAGGACTATAAGAACGTGGTCGCCGTACTGGAAGGCAATGACCCTGAATTGAAAAACCAGTACATTGTCATAGGCGCCCACTACGATCACCTTGGGGTGAAGAAGGGAGAGATCTACAACGGTGCGGATGACAATGCCTCAGGTTCTGCTGCAGTGATTGAGATTGCCAGGGCACTTAGTTCGAATCGCGACAAGTTGAAGAGGACCGTAGTCATCGCAGCCTTTGATGCAGAGGAACTCGGTCTCTACGGTTCCAATGCTCTTGCTGACCGGATGCTGGGAGAGGACGGACTGGATGTCCGCCTTATGATGAGTGTGGACATGGTCGGCTGGTATAAGGCCACTAACAGCCTTACTCTTGAGGGAGTAGCGACCATAAAGGACAGTCGCAAGGTTCTCCAGACGGAAAAGTTGAACCTCAAATTAAAGAATTTCGAATGGTCTCCGGTTACTGCAACTGACACGGAAGGATTTGCCAGGAGGCAGGTTCCAACCCTTGCGATATCCACTGGAATCAAGTCTCCCTATCACAAGCCCGAGGACGATGCCGACTTGATAGACTATGAGGGTCTGGACAAGGTAACCGACTACCTGACCGACCTGACGATGGAAGCTGCAACTGATGAAACCCTCGCTGCTTCAGGAAGGGTGGCCCGCAAGCACATGAACGGACATCCTATCCTGGAGGTAGGACTGTCCCTCGGGACCGGAAGCTCCCATTTCAAATTCCCTGATGCTCCTTTTGAAGGAAAAACAGGCTTTTCCTATGGTGGAGGTGTTTCAGCCCAACTGAATTTCGGACATCGCAGCCATTTCGGCATCAAGGCAGACGCCTTGTTTGCTCAGACATCGGCTCCGTATCTCGATGAGACGGCAATATATTCATCATCCTTGAAGTATAAGGGAAGTGAGTTGCGCGTCCCTGTACAGTTGATATATCAGGGTGGAGGTACAGGCACTGCTTTCCTGGGCTTCGGAGGATACTACGGCCACAGGTTCAAGACCTCCCTGCCTGCTGAATGGACTGTGAGGACCGAAGACTTCGGACTGTCTACAGAACTTGGCCTTAAGGTTGGTGGCTTCGGCCTGTCAGTCATCTGGATGTCATCCCTGACCCCCTTCTTTAATGAAAAAAGTGCCCCGTCAGTCAGACAGGGCACAGCTCTCGTGAGATTGTACAAGATCTTCTAGGCCTTAGCCTCTTCCCACTGTGCGCGGAGGAGATTGACGGCAGCAGTAACGAGGGTGGCGCGGTCTCCACCGCAGCCGCACTCGAAGCTGACATATTTGTCATAGCCAAGCTGCTGTAGAGCCTTGAAACCATTCACATAGTTGTCCACCTCACCGTTTTCGCCGGGCATCTTACGGTTGCCGCGGCTGGCGATGTGTACGTGCTGGAGATACTGCTTTCCGGCTGACATGAAAGCACCGAAATCGCAGGTTTCCTCCTGCATGTGCCAGAAATCTCCCATAGCCTTTACACCATCGCTCTTGGAGTCGCGTGCAATCGCGGCTGCGTCAGCGACAAGGCGCATGTAAAAGGCTTCCTTGCGGTTGAGGGGTTCGAGGATAACGGTAGTGCCGCAAGCCTTTGCGAATTCGCCGAGTTTGTGGAGTTCTTCGCAGAGATAGTCACGGGTCTCCATTGTGTGAGGCATGCAAGGCTTCTGGCCGTTAAAGGCAGGAACCATGATGACTCCGGTGGAGCCCAATTCTCCGGCAGCCTCCACGATCTCACGCATGGTGGTGTCGAACAGGTTCTTCACGGCCGGATCCTCAGCGAGGATGAATCCTTCAAAGCCGGCGCAGATGGCGCTTACTTTGATGTTACGGCCGTTAAGGGCATCCTTGAGCTCCTTTACACGTCCCTTGAGTCCGCGTCCTCCCGGTTCGAAACCGACAACGCCGAGATTCTCCATGAAGTCGAGTTTTTCGGCGAGAGTCTCTCCGGGGGCAATGCCCTCCTGGAAGGAGATGTTCAGGGGAACGTCGCATTCGGGCTTCTTTCCTCCCTTGGAGGCTGATGAAGCACAACCCGGCAGGAGGGAAGTGGCGGCTACTGCCGCCGTCCCTACTGCAGAGGTCTTAAGGAATGATCTCCTGTCCATCTGGCTACTTGGCTGAACCGGGAACCTGGACAGTATACTTGCTCATGTCCATCTTGCCGATTTCGAGCTTCTCGGGGAGATAGTCGAGATCTGCTGCGCTGATGGCATCCCACTCGATGGTCTGACCGGTATAAGCAGCCTCACGTCCCATCACGCCGCAAAGTGAGGACAATCCGCACTCTGATGCCTCATCATGGGCAGTACCCTTGCGGATGTGGTTGACCCAGTCGACATGCTCGAGAACGTAAGGATCCTGCTGCTTGAACTCGGCTTTGGCGGCATCTTCGTCAAACTGCCAGAGAACATTGCCCTTAAGGTCACGGATGGCGTGGTCTGCTGAGCTCCAGTAACCCTTGGTTCCATGTACGGACTCGCTGACGTTGTTGGAGCAACCATCTATCTGGCGGCACATGCTGTGGAGATGGATTCCGTTCTCATACTCGAAATCAACGCTGAAGAAATCGTACTGGTCACCGGTGATTCTGCGCTGACGGCTTCCGAAAGCAGTAGCCTTGATGGGGTGCTTGTAACCGAACATCCAGTTGAAGACGTCGATGTTGTGGACGTGCTGCTCGACGATATGGTCGCCGGAGAGCCACTTCCAGTTGACCCAGTCACGGATCATCCATTCCATATCGCTCCAGCCCTTCTGGCGCTCCCTGTACCAGAGCATACCCTGGTTCCAGTAGACGTTTCCTCCGGTGATTTCACCGATAATGCCTTCCTGGATCTTCTTGAAAGCCTCGACATAAGGACGCTGATGGTGACGCTGGGTTCCGCAGACAACGCTCAAACCCTTGGCCTGAGCCTGCTTGGCGGTGGCCATGATGAGGCGGTAGCCCTTTGCATCGACAGCGATAGGTTTCTCAAGGAAGGAGTGTACGCCCTTCTCTGTTGCATACTGGAAATGGGTAGGACGGAAAACAGGAGGAGTTGCCACGACAACCATGTCAACACCGGAGTCGATGACCTTCTTGTAGGCGTCGAATCCTACGAAGCAATTCTCTGCAGGAACTTCCTGTCCCCTTTTCTCCTTCAGTTTGCCGCGGAGGTCTTCGAGACGGTCGGCAAAGGTGTCTCCAAGAGCAGTGACGGTGATTCCGTCTGCTGCGTCGAGAAGGTTCATGATGGCACCGGAACCACGTCCGCCGCATCCGATGACACCGGCCTTGAGGGGCTTGCCTTCGATGGCCTTGTCAGGAAGCTCAGGCACATAGTACTCACCCGGCTGCCTCAGGGCAACCATCTGGGGTTCTTTCTTGCCGGCGCAAGCGGTAAGCAGGGCGCTGCTTCCGACTACTCCGACCACTCCGATCTTGGCGCTGGTGCCAAGGAAGGATCTTCTGTCCATTTTGTTCTCGCTCATAATGTGTGTATTGTTTGAAGTTATTTGTTGATAATTACGTTCTCAGGTACATCGCAGACCACCCTGAAACCGACACCCTTTATGTCGGAGTACCACCAGATGCTCTTGGGATTCTGGGGATCGGTGCGCAGCCAGTCGTCGTTGTGGGTGTGGCCCCTGCTGGAGCATCGCACCAGCGAAGCGTCGTCGGCGTAGCTTCCACCCCTGACCACATGCTCCTCGCCGCTCTCAGGACCCTTCGGATCAAGGGCTCCGTCGGCGATCTTTGAATATGCATCCTCGGCATACCAGTCGGAGCAATATTCCATGACGTTTCCGAGCATATTCTTAAGCCCGAAAGGATTGGCTTTGACGAAGCGGGCTTCCTGGGTCTTTCCGGTGCTGTTGCCGGAATAGACGACGTAGCGTCCGATCATGGTGGTGTCCGCTCCGCGGAACTTGCTCATGAAGCCTTCTTCAGAATATCTCTTCGGGTTGCCCTCGAAGAAGTAGGGAGTCTCGGTTCCGCCCCTGGCGGCATATTCCCATTCAGCTTCGGTAGGCAACCTGTAGTGGCGACCTGTCTTGAGGGACAGCCACTGGCAGAATGTGGAAGCGGAATAGTGAGTCATCGTGATGGCCGGCCTGTCACCCATTCCCCAGCCCTGGTCGGGGAATCCGAATGGCGGTGTGGGTCCGCTGACAGCGTCAACGTCAGGACGGTTGTTGTTGGCGTAGATCTTTTCCGGAGGGGTGCGTCCCTCGGACATGGTTTCGTTGTAGAATGCCCAGAACTGGCGCCAGGTGACCTCCACTTCTCCCATGAAGAACGGGGAGACCTTGACTTTCTTCTGGGGACCTTCATTATCCTTGTGGAAAGGCTCTTTTGGTGAGCTTCCCAAAGTGAACTCCCCACCGGGGACCGCTATCATCCTGATTGCAGCAGAAGTTCCTGGAACCGTCTCGGTGAAATCCTCGAAACTGTCAACCACGGCAAGGCTGTCGTACTTGGGACCGTCGTCGAAGTCCATCACAACCCCCTCAAGCCTCTTATGCTCGTAGCCTGGCATGTAGTGGCCCACGTTAAGGTGGCAGCTGATACAGTCCAGCCCGAGTTTCTTGGCATTCTCTTCATAGTGGAGGTGGGCAGTGATTCCATCATCTGTAATTCCTTCGGGATAGAGGTTTACATGACATCTCTCGCAAGAGGAATTGTAAACTATCTTGCGGGCGTGTTCGAGTTCCCTCTTGGCTTCCCAGTCGATTTCGTCAGTGTTCTTGGTCATCTTGGTCCAGATGTCCTTGGCACCCATCTTTGCCTTTGCCATGTAGTGCTTCATCAGGCCCTCTTCCTTTGGAGGAAGGTGGCAGGCGACGCAATCTGTCATGACTCCGCTATGGCTGTTGTAGTGGGGGGATTTCTTCCAGTCCAGGTCGGCCTGCTCATGGGTGTGGCAGCTCATACAGTACTCATTGGTGGAAGTTTTGTTCATGGCCCCATCGAAAACTGCCATGACCAAAACACCGATAAGCAAGCCCATCAGCCCTATGATCCAGTATTTGCCTTTGCTTCCCGACATCGCGGTTTTTCCTAAAATCCAATAAATATAGGAATATTCCTATAAATAAACAATTATGTAGTATAGCATGAGGCCGGAGGCAATCAGTTTGATCCCTGTTCCGAAGATGAAACCGAACAGGGCTCCAACTGCTGACTTGGTGGATTGCCAGCCGCTTTTGCGGGACACCAGATACTCGGCCAAAAAGGCTCCGGCAAGGGTTCCGAGGATGATTCCGACAGGGGGGATGAACATTCCTGCAATCAGTCCGATGATGGCTCCGCGTCCGGCTACCTTGCTTCCTCCGGTCACCCTGGTGAAGTAGGCCGGGACCACATAGTCGATAATGCAGACGACGATTGTTATTGCAAGCCAGACCAGCAGGAAAGTCAGGGACATGGGATCTCCGGCCTTGTCAGTCCCGTTTCCCCAGAAGTAAAGGAGCATCAAACCGACCCAACTGACCGGGGGACCCGGAAGGCCGGGGAGGATGCTCCCGGCTATTCCGATAATCCCGGCCAACACGGCCAAAATTGCGATTACTGTTGACATTTAAGGTAGGTGTGCCTGTCGTGTGCTATGCCATGGCCTCCTCGATATCGTCCGGCTGGATAGGGAGCCTGTTCGGTCCTGTCCTTCGGGCTCCGTCGGCGGTCACGAGAACGTCGTCCTCCAGACGGATGCCTCCGAAGTCGTAATAGGACTCGAGTTTACCGTAATTGACATAGTCCTTGCCGGTCCCCTCGGACTTCCATTTTTCAATGAGGGCGGGAATGAAATATATTCCCGGCTCATCAGTTATAACGTTTCCGGGGACAAGTTTGCGGGCCATCCTGAGGCTTCCGAGTCCGAGCTGGGTTGAACGTTTCTGGCCCGGATCGTAGCCGACAAGGTTCTCTCCGAGGTCTTCCATATCGTGGACATCCAAGCCCATGTTGTGCCCGAGTCCGTGAGGCTGGAAGAGTCCGGCTATTCCTTCTGCTACCATATTGTCCAGGTTGCCCCTTACGATGTCCAGGGACCTGAGATCCTCCAGCATCAGCTTGGCGACAGCGAGATGGATGTCACGATAGGAGACTCTAGGCTTAGTTAGTTTGAATGCCAGCTCGTTGCAGTCGCAGACAATTTGGTAGATGTCCCTCTGTTTCTGGGTGAATTTTCCGGAAGTGGGATAAGTCCTCGTGAAATCCGAAGCGTAGTGCATGTTGTTCTCCGCACCGGCATCGATGACCATCAACTTTCCGGGCTCCACGACCTTGTCGTGAAGGTGGTTGTGAAGGGTCTCACCATGCTGGGTCAGGATGGTAGGGAAGGAAACTCCCCATCCCTTAGCCAGAACACAGGCCTCCATCTTTCCGACAATCTCCTGCTCTATGATCCCAAGTTTGATACTGTTCCTGGCCACAGTGTGCATTTCCTGTCCGAGGGCTCCGGCGTCATCGAGCTGCTCGATCTCGCACTCCTCCTTGACCAGACGCATCGAGATAACCGCCTTCACAAGTTCTTCGGAAGCGTGGCGTCCGCCATCCTCCTGAATAGGGGCGACTTTGCCGACATTCTCTTCAGGAATTCCGACAAGGGAGGCTAGTTTCATCGTGTTATAGTACCTTGACGGGGGGAGGAAATGAATGTCCCTTCCTGTGGCAAGGGCCTTTGTCACTGTTACGTTTAGAGAACCATAGGAAGCAGACTTGCTGATTCCGACCTCTGCAGCCTTTGAAGCTACGGAAGGTTGAGGGCCCATCCAGATGATGTCCCCTATCTCCACATCATCGGCGTAGAGGGTCTCTTCTCCGTTGTCAAGATCGATTATCGCCGCCATCCTCGGCTCATCCAAACCGAAATAATACAGCCAGGAGGAATCCTGCCTGAATTTGTAGGGATTATCCTTGTATTGGGCAGCAGCTTCGACATTTCCTACGAATAGGGCTATTCCGCGTTTTCCTTCCGGTGCGACAGAGCTCATCTTCTCTACTAGAGCCTTTCTGCGTGCGATATATATTTCCTTTGCAAACATGTGTTATTAGGGTTTTATGCTTCCTACAAAGATAACAAATCGGCGGGACTATTGAAAATGGTCCGGAAAAGTGTTAAATTTGTTCATTATGTTGAAATTCATCTTGACTTGCGCCCTCGTTGGCGGCATCTTGGGTCTTCTGTTCTCGCGGAGCGGCGAGGGTGAAAGAGGCTTCACCGAAGGAGCCAAAAAAGGCATTGGAGTCGGCTGCGGCTGCATTACCGTGTCAGTGATCCTCCTCATCATGCTGTTCTTCATGATCATGGGACTTCTGGCTTTATGACAAGACGTTACATTCTTATAACACTATGAATATGAAAAAGTTGATTTATTGGACCGGAGCAATTGTCCTTGCGGCCTTAGCTATCGCAAGTTGTGCTCCGAAGCAAAACACCTTGACTTCAAAGGAGGAGGCCGAAGGATGGCAACTCCTCTTCGACGGTAATACCCTGAATGGTTGGAGAGATTTTAATGGTACCTCTTTAACAGGCCCATGGACCGTCGTTGACGGCACAATCCAGGCTGAGGGCGAAGGCAGCGATGCGAACGGCTACATAGTGACTGACAAAGAATACACCAACTTCGATCTCAAATGGGAGTGGAAGATCAGCAAAGGCGGCAACAGCGGCATGATGTACCATGTAGTGGAGCGCAAGTGCTTCGATGTCCCTTACGTGACCGGCCCTGAGTACCAGCTCATCGACGATGAGAACTTCACCGAGATGAACGACGGCTATGTCCTCGAGCCTTGGCAGAGGTGCGGCGTCGACTATGCTATGTATGTTCCTGATTTCGAGACCCGTAATCTCAAGCCTGCAGGACAGTGGAACCAGAGTGAGATCATATTCGACAACGGCCATGTCACTTATTTGCTGAATGGCAAGGTGACTGTCGAGTTCGACGCCTGGTCCGAAGACTGGTTCGCCCGCAAAGCTGCCGGCAAGTGGGCTGATTGCACCGAGTACGGAATGTCCCCTACCGGTCACATCTGCCTCCAGGACCATGGTTATCCAGCATGGTTCCGCAACATAAAGATCAAGGAACTCCCCGATCCGGAGCCGGTTGAGAAGGATCTCTTCAACGGTAAGGACCTTACCGGCTGGATCAACTACGGAACCGAGCTCTGGTATGTTGATGAGGATGGCTACCTTGTTTGCGAGAGCGGTCCTGACAAGGCCTACGGCTATTTCGGTACTTGTGAATATTTCTACAATTTCGATCTGACCCTTGAGTTCAAGCAGGAGTCTGACGGCAATTCCGGAGTCTTCATCAGGTCCATAGTCCCTGAAGGAGTGAAGGTCAACGGCTGGCAGGTCGAGGTGGCTCCTCCCGGCAACGACACCGGCGGAGTTTACGAGTCCTATGGCCGTGGCTGGCTCTACCAGATCCCTGACGAGAAGGAGAACATAATCAAGTACGGTGATTGGAATACGATGCGCATCCGCCTCGAGGGCGACCATCTCCAGTCCTGGCTCAACGGAGAACCCATGACCGACATCACCGACGAGGCTATCGGCAAGGGCAGGGGCCGTATCTGTCTTCAGATCCATGACGGAGGAGGCATCAAGGTCCGTTGGCGCAACATCCACATCAAGACACTGTAGAATCTAAATATCAGTTGTCATGATAGGAAGGACTGATACTCTGATCAAGGAGGTGAGGGAAGTCCTGGAATGGGACATCCTCAAGTTCTGGTCGGGCATGCAGGACCCTCATGGTGGCTTCTATGGAAAGATAGCCGAGGGACTCGCCGCCGATAAGGATGCCGACAGGGACGAGCAGCTCAACGCCCGGATAATCTGGGCTTTCTCCAACGCTTACAGGATGTTCCGCAAGAAGGAATATCTCATGCCTGCCCTTAACGGGAAGGACTATTTCATCCAGCATTTCATCGACCATAAGTACGGTGGAGCTTTCGTCTATGTGGATTCATGGGGCGAGAAGAAGGACACTGATGCGCTCCTGAGCAACCAGGCCCTGGCAATCTATGCCCTCAGTGAGTTTTATGGAGCCACAAAGGATGATGAGGCCCTGAAGCAAGCCATTAATCTCTACAAGATTATTGAGAAGGAATTCCACGACATCTCCCTTGGCGGTTACCGCGAGGCACTCTCCCGCGAATTTACCGTGAAGGATGAGTCCAAGCTGGCCGTTTCACATCTCTATCTGCTTGAGAGCTATTCCAATCTCTACCGGGTCTGGAGGGACCCTTCCCTGCGCGGAGTGATCGCCGACCTTCTCGATGTGATGGTCACGGAGTTCTTCAACCCGCAGACCGGACACATGGAACCCAGGTTTGGCAAGGAATGGAATCCTGTCCCGTCAGGATGCATGTTCGGTCTTGACCTTGAGGCTTCTTGGAGTATCCTTGATGCTGCCTATGCCATTGAGGACATCGATGCCATCAACCATGTGAAGTCCATCTGCCTCGAACTCTACAAGGCCGGTATGGACGGACTATCCGGAGAGGGTTATGTGGTCTTCGGCAAGGATGCTGACGGTGAGATCGACAACCAGATGATTCCCTGGGTCCAGGCTGAGGCGCTCATCGCCAACCTCTGCGCCTGGAAATACCAGAGCATTTCCGAAGGAGCGGATTACGCAATGCGCATCTGGGACTACATCAAGGACCACCTTAACGACACCGTTGACACCATCGCTTTCCGCATGTACCCCATGCATGACGCCCGAGCCTGTGTCCAGGTGATGAATATATTCAGGTAGTACCCCATCACGGATGTGCAGGGCTCTCCCGGCTTAGGTGATGCCGGTGGTATGTGAATGATTGATTTTTAATGAATTATTAAAACAGATGGTGCTGATTTCGGCACCATCTGTTGTTTTATATTATTGGTTATTAAGTTGTTATGTACCACCGGCTCTGTGCAGGAACCTATTGATATTATATGAAGGTATTGCCGTATTTGACAGTATCAGGTTGTACAGGTCGTCCACTTCCTCGCTTGGAAGTGCTTCAAAATTAAGCTTGTTGCCTTTGTATCCTAGTTTCCTGACGATGCCAAGCATAGTCCTGTAGCAAGAGTGGTCACCATATTCGTCCTCCAACTCGTACTCTGAACCCGCATTTGAATTGATTGCGGCAATCAGATGGTCATAATCTGCGTATAATTCTAGTAGTGCCTCTTTGGAAAGAAAACTGTACTTTGACAGGATATAATCGACCAATTGTGAGTGTTCTTCTTTCTTTATTTTGTCGAATATTGATTCCAATACATTGTATGTCAGATACATATTATTTTTATTGAAATAATCGACCTTTTCGAGGACTATCCTCATTTTGTGTCTGCATGTTTTTTTGACCAGAGGTTTGGAGAAAGGATGGTCGGATTCAAGGTAAGCGAGCAGATTCCATTTGTATTCTTTCGCCGTTTTGAACAATTTTCCAGCTACCGTATTGTTGAACACATAGGCGCAGCTTCCCATAATGATTTTCACGGACCGTTTGATCGAGTAACCGAACGCTTTCTTGAACAATGACCCTTCCCTGGAGTAGTACATGTTGTACTGCTTGACAAATGTGATTGCTACCCTTTGAATGAACGACCTCAGGCGTTGCTTACTTATGTCTTTGATTAGGAAATGGATATGGTTGAACATGGGACAGAAAGATAAAATGGTAAGATTCATCTTCCTAACCAGAACGCTTACGATAGTGATGAACACCAGAAAATCTTCAGTACGGTAGAATATCCCGTAGCCTGAAAGGCCTTTCATGAACGCATGTTTCGCTTCCATTGTCTTTCATAGTTTGTTTTCGTAAAGATAGTCAAAACAAGGTGCCGGGACAAGAGATTTCCCTTCTTCAAGATGGGTGTTACGTAACTGAATACAAATCAGGGAATTACTTATACAAATGGTTCGTATTTGAACACCATTTGTTTAAATAATAGATTGAATATCAGTTATTTGCGTGCCACTACCTTGCCCTTCATCCCCTTTCGCCCTGCCTTAAGGCGACGAAAGAATCAACCTTGCAGCATCAGGGTAAGGCGGATGAAGTCCTCGACACTGAGTCGTTCGGGACGGAGGTCGAAGATGGGGTCAGATAAAAGTGTCGTTTCAGATGTGGGCGCCAGAGCCTGTCGAATGGCCGGGCTTGGTTGGTCAGTAAATACGGTCGATTGTTCAGTAACAGTGGTCGGCTGGTGGGTCTGCCGGACCAGCGGCTTCAGGGAATTACGCAGGGTCTTGCGCCTCTGGCCGAAAGCCGTCTTTACCACCGACCGGAAAAGCTTTTCGTCACATCCGAGCGATGTGCGGGAATTACGTGTGAGACGGATCACTGCTGAATGAACCTTGGGAGGGGGATTGAATGCTCTAGGACCGACCGTGAAAAGATATTCAATGTCATACCAGGCCTGGAGGAATACGGAAAGGATTCCATAGATCTTGGTGCCGGGCTTCTCGGCGATTCTTTCAGCGACTTCCTTCTGGATCATGCAGACCACTTCCGGAACGAGGTCGCGGAACTCGAGGATCTTGAAGAATATCTGGGAAGAGATGTTGTATGGGAAGTTGCCGATGATTGAAAACTGTCCCGGGAATAGCCCGGAGAGGTTCATCTTTAGGAAGTCCCCTTCAATCAGCCCGTTCCCCAACGAAGGGTAATGCTTTTCCAAGTAAGCCACGCTCTCCTTGTCAATCTCGACGACTTTCAGGTTTTTCCCCAGCAGGTACTGCGTCAACACCCCCATACCGGGACCGACCTCGAGGACGTCGGAGCCTTGGAGGGCGTCGACTATCCGGGTAGCGATGGACTGGTCAGTAAGGAAATGCTGGCCGAGTGATTTTTTCGCGCGAACTTCCATGGACACAAAGATAGTGCATTTTCTTCTATCAAGGTTGGACGGAATTTGCTAAATTTGCAGTCTTGCAGGAATATTCCGAATAATAACAAATCTAGATATGTACAGAGATCACACCTGCGGAGAACTCCGCATCGCTAACGTCGGACAGAAAGTGACCCTGGCCGGTTGGGTCCAGAGGTCAAGGAAACTTGGAGGAATGACTTTCATCGACCTTCGTGACCGTTACGGAATCACCCAGCTTGTAGTCGAGGCAGACGCCGAGGCTTCCTTGGTTGAAACAGCCACCTCCCTCGGAAGGGAGTTCGTAATCCAGGTGGTCGGAGAGGTTGTTGAGCGCCAGAGCAAGAACCCGAAGATGCCCACGGGAGACATCGAGATCAAGCTCGAGAAGATAACCGTTCTCAACAAGTCCGTCACACCTCCTTTCACAATCGAGGACGAAAGCGATGGAGGAGAGGACATCAGGGCCAAGTTCAGGTATCTCGACCTTAGGCGTAATCCTCTCCAGAGCGCCCTTGCCCTCAGGCACAGGATGGCTCATGAGGTTCGTAACTATCTGGATTCCAAGGGATTCATGGAGATTGAGACTCCGTATCTCATTAAGTCCACCCCCGAAGGAGCCCGTGATTTCGTGGTTCCTTCCAGGATGAATCCCGGGCAGTTCTATGCCCTTCCGCAGTCTCCCCAGACCTTCAAGCAACTCCTCATGGTCGCGGGTTACGACCGCTACTTCCAGATCGTACGCTGCTTCCGTGATGAGGATCTGCGTGCAGACCGCCAGCCCGAGTTCACCCAGATCGACTGCGAGATGAGTTTCGTGGAGCAGGAGGATGTCCTGAATATGTTCGAGGGCATGATGAGGACTCTCTTCAAGAATGTCCTGGACGTTGAGATCAAGAACCCCCTTCCCCGCATGAGCTGGTACGACGCAATGGACAATTACGGTTCCGACAAGCCGGACATCCGCTTCGGAATGACCATCCATGAAGTAACTGACAAGGTAAAGGGCAACGGATTCTCCGTACTGGATGATGCTGCATATGTTGGCGCTATTGCCGTTCCCGGCGGAGCGGACTACACCCGCAAGCAGATCGACGAGATTACCGAGTGGGTCAAAAGGCCCCAGGTCGGTGCCAAGGGCCTTATCTACATCAAGCTCAACGCCGACGGTTCAGTCAAGTCTTCTATCGACAAGTTCTACTCTCCAGAACAGCTGAAGGCCATCTCCGAGGCTGTCGAGGCCAAGACTGGAGACATCATATTCATAATGAGCGGTCCCGAAAAGAGAAAGGTCCAGACGATGCTGGGTGTCCTGCGTCTCGAGATGGGCGGCAGGCTCGGTCTGAGGGATCCCAAGGTGTTCGCACCTCTCTGGATCGTGGATTTCCCGCTTCTCGAGTGGAGCGAGGAGGACGGACGTTTCTATGCCATGCACCATCCTTTCACAGCTCCGAAGCCGGAGCATATGGACTGGTTCAACAGCAACAGGAAGGAGGATCTCGAAAGGGTCTGCGCCAACGCCTACGACTTCGTGCTTAACGGCAACGAGCTTGGCGGCGGTTCCATCAGGATCCACAATGCCGATGTCCAGAAGAGGATGTTCGAGGTGCTCGGAATCGGTCCCGAGGAGGCTGAATATAAGTTCGGCTTCATCATCCACGCTTTCCAGTTCGGAGCACCGCCCCACGGAGGACTGGCTTTCGGATTCGACCGCGTGTGCGCCCTCTTCGCCGGCAAGGAGTCCATCCGTGACTTCATCGCCTTCCCGAAGAATAACCAGGGCCGCGACGTGATGATCGACTCTCCGTCAGAGATAGACCAGGTCCAGCTGGATGAGCTGAACCTGGACATCCGTCCTACGGAGTAATCTCTCTGTTTTATAGTAACAGAACAATCCTGTCGCCTTTTGGCCTCAGGCGGAGAGAGATTTCTCCGTCCTGTTCACGCAGGTCTTCGACAGAACCCTGAGCCAACGCCACTCCATATTCGAAACCACGATAGCTGGCGCGGATCGCTTTATCAGTAATATCAGTGAAGGGTAGTTTAACGCCAGGAGCGGTGAAGAGATCCAGGCTCCACTTCGAGGTCATATTCTCTGACCTTATCTCGATTGATTTTTCAGTGAAGCTTATGATGAAGCGCCCTTTGCCGTCTTTGGATGGCCAGGTAACCACCTGTATCTTTTCATTATCAGAGGAGAATACCGGGTTTCCTCCGTCGAAGCCAGGAGTCACGAAACGCAGGCCGGCCAAATTGTCGGAATTGCTCCACAGGCAGCCGTCCAAAATCGGCAAAGTCTCGTAGTGTAAGATTGAGAGGGTGTCCGGATGGTCCAGATACTCGGAGCGCAGATTCTCGTCAAACAAGTGGATGTCGCGGAATTTCAGGGAAGAATCCTCCCAGAGTAGATTGGTACGGTAATACCTGCTGTTGAACCAGAGTGTCTGCCGTCCGTTCCCCAGATAATCTTCGGTAGTGATGACCGAAGAAGGAGGTGTCACTTTGTACTTTTCCTTGAACCAGCGACCAGTCTGCCCCAGAGTCTCGATTCGTACCTTGCCCTTGTCCCGTAGTTCAACCAGGCGGTCTGTCTGGCAGACGAACCCTTTCTCCATGGCATCCCAAGTGAAGGAATTCTCCTGTCCAACCTGGACATAGTTGTAGCCCATGTGAGGCTCCCGCGTGAACATCCGGAAGAACCAGTCAACCCATTCCGGGTTTCCGCCACCTCCCTTGTAAACAGGTTCCAATGTCACTACGCTTTGGACGGACCCGCCCAGGCCGGCCTCATACTGGTAGATGGGATCACAGCCAAGCATCCGGAATATCGGGATCCCTATACCTCCCTCGGGAGTCTGAGCAGGCATATAGGCATTCTCGCGGCTGGGATAGTAGCCACCGTTCCAATAACCTCCCCATATGGTATAGCCATCCGTGCCTATCTGGTCCTTGCAGGAGCAGGAGGCTTCGATACCGTATTTGTCATGGAGATAGGCGAGTGTACCGGCCTCTATGAACCATGAACCCACTGACTTGGGATAAAAACCGAATATATCCTTGAACTTCTCCATGTAGACGTCCACCAGTCGCTCCCGCTCTTCCTGTGTGTAACCTACAGAGAAACCGACATTCGCGTGCCAGTCCCATGGAAAACGTCCCCTCCAGGTATATCCCGCGGCTTCGACGTGGGGCTGGGTGATCTCCCACCATGCACCGACCTCGCATCCACGGTCGATTTCCTCCTTCATCAGGGCTTGGTAGGAAGGGTCGATGAGGGCGTCGTATTGCAGCAGGTAAGTGCCGGTCAGGTTTTTGCTCCTCAGGTCTTTGGCCTGGGAGAGAACAGTCTCGTAAAGAACTTTCTCCGTGATGGCTTCGCTGCGAGGTTCAGTGTAGCGTATGAAGTTTATGATATTGACAATCCTTGGGCTGTCGGACGCGAAAACTGCAAAATTTCTTATCCTGGGACCTGCTTTGGAATCGTCCACCATGAGCTTTAACGAAGTGAGTTCGACCGGTTCGAATTTGGCTATCCGTTTATGACCGATGTTGGTTCCCTGGCAGATCGTGATGGTGGAACCGTCAGGACGGACTCCTTCCACGTGCCAGGCGAGGACTCGTTCACCCTCGGAAATATCTTCCTGAATCACGAGCCTGTCTACCATTGTAGGGTTTTTCAACTTTAGGAGCAATTCCTTTTTGTTGCCTGAAGTCCCGGCTACGGGATTACCATAGCGCTGGCGGATTGCGTCACCGAACTCGGTAATACGCTGGATATCTGCATCGGGGACAAGCCCACGGTCATCTATTACCATCCCGAGGAGCATATTGGTGTTTCGCCCCACACTGGTCTCGTATTTCTCCATCAGCTCGTCTGTGGAGAACAGGAGGTCATCCTGTCCCCCGGTCCAGAACCAACCTCCCTGGAAAGACCTGTTATACCTCAATGTGAAGTCCGACTCCCCGGGGCACCAGAAAGGTGCGTCGGGGCGGCCGGTGAGTCCTTCTACCACCCGCACGCCATCTGAGTTGGTTGTCGAATCAGCAGTTGCCCAGCAGGGATCGGGAGCGGTCCCATGCTCATTGCCGACCCATCTTATCAGGTTTTCATGACCGTAAGGACCCTGGAAGGCTATGGCTTTTGGCTGAAGCTCTTTTACAAGGGAAAGGACATCGGCCCCACCCTCCTTGGGACTCAGCACCCCACCATCGAACCAGATCTCGAACAGATCCCCGTAGTTGCTCCAAAGTTCGGTGAGTTGCTTTGTGACGATAGCATTGTATTCTTCCTGGGTGACAGGGGAGCCTTCCTGAACCAGACCGGGATTATCCACATGCAGGAAACCGTTAGCGGTAGTACTGGCGTAAATGCCGGGCTTTATCCCGTATTTCTTGCATGAGGCGATGAAATCGGCCACGATGTCACCCTTCCCGTCTTTCCAGGGACAGTTCTTGACGCTGTACTCATGTGCTTCCGTAGGCCAGAGGCTGAAGCCGCTGCAATGCTTGGCAACCAGAACAGCGTACTTGGCTCCCAGTTTGCTGGCTGTCTCCATCCACTGGTCCGTGTCAAGCGAAGATGGGTTGAACACGGAAGGATCCGGATGAGTCCCCCATTCCCTGAAATTGTATTCCGGGACGAACACAGGCATGTCGAAGTGGATCAAAACACCTATCTCTGCCTCGGCCCAATCTAACTGTACCTCGTTAGGACGGACGATTTCAGAACTATTTACGGAACACCCAACGACTCCGATGAGTATGGCTGTCAGGACACAAAGGCAAGCGAAGAGCTTTTTCATAACCATTCTTTATTACCAAGGATAGCCTCTATTCCGCATAACTGAAGCCCTTGACGACATTCCAGTCACCACGGGTGAAGTCAGGGAAGCGGACCGGCATAGAGTTGTTCTCCAGGGAAATCCTGCTGAGTTCCTGGACTGCTGACCATTCGGCCGCGTCATACACGTCCTCGTCCAGCGGAAGTCCGTTGTGCAGGCAGTAAATCAGCCTGTAATCCATGATGAAGTCCATACCGCCGTGGCCGCCTACGGACTTTGCCTTCTCCTCGATAGCCTTGGCGAAGTCGGGCCTGTAGGCAGTCAGAAGTGAGTCCATTACTTCCTGAGGAACATAAAGGTGGCCGTTGATATCCTTTACGGATATTCCTTCCTGAGGGTATTTGTTAGCGAATCCCTCGGTACCGGTCAACTGATACATCCTGGTGTATGGACGGTAGGCATAGACATTATGCTGGACCTCGATGAGTTTCTTCTTCTCGGTCTGGATCAGGCTGATGGTATGGTCGCCGTCCTTGCAATAATCCTTGTCCCTGAACTTCTTGGCGGCTACCTTGCCATTGTAGGACGGCGTGTCCATGGCTACGAGATAATCCATCTTGTCGCCCCTGTGGATGTCAAGCACCTGGCAAATGGGACCGAGGCCGTGGGTGGGGTAGTTGTCCCCCCGGTTGTCGATGTTGTAGTCGACCCTCCAGGTTTCGCTTCTGTCCCAATTCTCCGACAGGAAGTGGATATAAGCACCTTCCACGTGATAGACTTCGCCGAACAATCCGTGCTGAGCCATGTTCAGGGCTGACATCTCGAAAAAGTCGTAGCAGCAGTTCTCCAGCATCATCATATGGCGGCGGGACTTCTCACAGGCATCCACGAGCTGCCAGCATTCGTCAATCGTCATAGCAGCCGGCACCTCGCACGCAACATGGTGACCATGCTCCAGGGCATAGACCGAGATCGGGACGTGGTCCAGCCAGTCCGTTGCGATGTAGACCAGATCGATGTCATCCCTGTCGCAAAGTTCCTTGTAGGCTTCTTCGCCGAGGTAGTTGTCTGCTGCCGGCAAGCCGGCTTCCTTCAGGATATTCTGGCATATGTCAAGGCGTTCCTGTTGAAGGTCGCAGAAAGCTACGATCTTGACCCCGTCGATGTGGGTATAGCGGCTGACTGCGCTGGTTCCCCTTCCACCGACTCCGACAAATGCAATACGGACCGTTTCGATCGGATCGCATTTCATCCCCAGGGCGCTCACCTGTCCCGGAGCACGCGGGGGAGCCTTTAGTTCAATGATTCCGTTCCTGATCTGGGCCGGTACTGAGGCCGGTACTTTTTTCCCGCAGGAGGCTAGCGTCAGTACACAGACGCATGCCAGGCAAATCAATCTGACTGTTCGCATATATTCAATTATTTATTATTTGAAGTCGTACCACTCTCCCCAGGCCATGAGCACATAGGGTGTCGCGTTCTGGTGGAAGTGGGCATTCTTGTACATGGTCATCCAATATGCCTCGCGGTGATCGATTCCATGGGCTCCGATCTCGTTCTCATGCTGGGAGACCAGCAGCCTGGGATTGAAGTCGGCCACGTGCTCATCGTAGTCGTGGATCCAGCAGTCCATTGCGAGGACGTCGATCTTCGGCAATCTTAAATGAATATCTTTCAACCACTTGAGATCCGCTCCTTCGTCCTTCCACTGGTCGCCGGTGGCTCCCACGACCTTGCCGTTCGGCATGGTTACTATCCAGATGTTATTATGAACGGCATCCTGGTGGCCGGGCAGCACGTTGACCGTGAGTTTACCCTTGGGATGGTCGATTCCGAAGGTGTGAAGGTCATCGAAACGGACATGGTGTACCTTTGGATCATCCTTGAATATCTCGTCTGTCGCGTAGATAGGAACATCCTTCCTGTGGCAGATGTCGCGGACGTGGTTGTCGATGTGGTCGTAGTGGTTGTGGGTGTAGAAGAGAACGTCCACCTTGTCCACTATCTTATCCATTATCTCGTCGGGAATGAGTTTCCCGTCACGGCCGTTGAGATCCACCGCTATTGTGATGTCACGGGTTCGGAAGAGCATCCCACAGTTGTAAAGCTTGTAGATCCTGACATCCTTTTTCTTCGTGAATGGCTTGTTGAGGTCATCGATAACCCGGTTCATCCTCTTCGCGAGGAAATCTATTACTGCCGGATTGTCTATTGGGGCAGGCTCATGGGTCACTGCATCGATCATGAGCATGGCCATCTCCCTCTGGAGGTTTATCTTGATCTGGGGAGTGTTCTCATTCAGGGCCTTGTCTGCCAGGTCGAGCATGTAGTAGGCCTGGTGCTGGAGGTAGAGTTCAGAACGGCCCCAGTATTCTTTGAGATAGCGATGGCCTGGTACAGCATGACGGCTTTGGACCTCCTGAGAGAAGGCGGAAACGGAAATAAGCAGGATAGCTGCGGATAGGATTGTGGATTTGAAACTCATTTCGTGATGTTATTAGTCTTTAATTATGCCGCGACTATAAAGATAGCTTTTTTTGAGTAAATTTGTAAGACAGACTAATCAAACCACAATCATAACATGAGATTTAAACACATCTTGGGCGGCCTTGCGGCGACATTGCTGCTCTTCGCCTGTTCGGGCAATACCGAGAGGATCGCGAACACCCTGAGGGCTCCTGCCTATCCCTTGGTTTCTATCGATCCCAACACCAGCGCCTGGTCGGCTTCTGACCAGTTGTTCGATTCACCTGTCCAGCACTGGACAGGAAAGGAATTCCCCCTTATCGGAGTCCTGAAGGTTGACGGAGAGACTTACCGTTTCCTCGGTGCCGAGGACGGAGAGTATGCCTGGGTCCTTCCCTCTGATGACCCATGGACCGACAAGATGACCAAGACAGTAGCCATCAATGCACCCAAGGACGGTGAACGACTGTTCATGGTCTATGGTGGCAACACGGGTACCGAGTTCTATTTCAATGATGTCCGTGTCGCAAGGATGGGAAGAAGGGCTTACGCTGATCTTTTTACACCCCTTCCCAAGGCAGCGGTGGAAACCCTTCAGGAAGAGAACGTCCTCTCGGTCAACACGGCTGAAGCTGAGGGAGACCTGCAGCCCCAGTTTGGAATCCTTCTTCATAGGAATCCCGAACCTCTTTTCGCCAAGACTGCTGTACAGAATTATGCTGATGTCCAGCCGACCCGCACGATCTACGGTTTTACCTGCGGTCCTGTTGATCTGGAACTGACCTTCATGGCTCCACTCCTTCTGGACAACCTGGAGCTAGTGAGCCGGCCGGTCAATTACATTTCCTACGACGTCAAGGCTAACGACGGGAAGAAGCACGATGTGAAGGTCTATTTCGAGGCTTCCCCTCTCTGGGCTGTCGATTATGCAAACCAGAAGACTTCCACCGAGTGTTTCGAGGATGGAGGCCTTCTCTATCTCAAGAGCGGTACACTATCTCAGAATATCCTCGGAAAGAAGGGAGATGACCGCCGCATCGACTGGGGTTATTTCTACCTTGTTTCCGAGAAGGAGGGAACCGATGTCGGAATAGGCACTGGAGCTGACCTTCGCAACGCCTTCATCGGAGGTGCCCCTGTCTCCGGTGTCGGGACTTCCGGCAACGATGCTTCCGGCCGCATGGCGGTTGTCCGCGATCTCGGCACCGCATCCAAGGCTTCCGGCAAGGTGATGATCGGTTACGACGACATATTCTCAATCCAGTATTTCCAGGAGAATCTCCGCCCCTACTGGAACAAGGACGGCGGCAAGACGATCAAGGATGCCTTCCTGGCAGCCAACAATGAGTACAAGGCCCTCGTGAAGAAGTGCGCCGCCTTCGACCTTGAGATGATGAAGGACGCCCTCGCTTCCGGCGGTCAGGAATATGCCGAACTATGCGCCCTGGCTTACCGTCAGGCGATCCACGCCCACAAGTTGGTCGAGGCACCGAACGGAGATCTCCTATGGCTCTCCAAGGAGAACAACAGCAACGGCTCTATCGGAACCGTCGATGTGACCTATCCTTCCGCTCCTCTGTTCCTTCTTTACAATCCCAAGCTGGCCGAGGGCCTGATGAACCACATTTATTTCTTCAGCGAAAGCGGCCGCTGGACAAAGCCCTTCCCCGCCCATGACGTGGGAACATATCCCCTTGCCAACGGACAGACCTACGGTGGTGACATGCCTGTCGAGGAAGGCGGAAACATGCTGACCCTCACTGCAGCGGTCTGCCACTATGAGAACGATTTCTCCTATGCAAAGAAGCATTGGGAGACCCTCACCACCTGGACCGAATACCTGATGCAGTTCGGCCTCGATCCCGAGGATCAGCTCTGCACCGATGACTTCGCCGGCCGCTTCGCCCACAATATCAATCTTTCCGTCAAGGCAATCCTGGGAATCGCTTCCTATGGCTACATGGCCGGCAAGTTAGGCTATGCCGACGTTGCAGAAAAATACACGAAGGCTGCTAAGGAGATGGCTGCCGAGTGGGTAAAGATGGCGGACGACGGTGACCACTACCGTCTGACCTTCGATCGTCCCGGAACCTGGAGCCAGAAGTACAACTTAGTCTGGGACAAGCTTTTGGGATTGAATATATTTCCAGAGGATGTCGCCCGCAAGGAACTGGCCTACTACCCTTCGGTTTCGAACGTTTACGGACTCCCTCTTGACAACCGCGAGACTTACACCAAGACTGACTGGATCATGTGGACTGCGACTATGTCCGAGGGCATGGAGCAGTTCCAGTCCTTTGTTAAGCCGGTCCGCAAATTCATGGACGAGACAGTGGACCGCGTCCCGATGTCAGACTGGGTGTACACTGACAAGCCGACACATCGCGGTTTCAAGGCACGTTCGGTCGTCGGAGGTTATTTCATCAAGATGTTAGCTGACAAGAAGCAGTAAGCACTCAATACATCAAGTGCTTCTTGGACTTTTTCTTCCAGCCGGCCTCACCTTTGTA
Source organism: Bacteroidales bacterium (assembly GCA_017962025.1). Taxonomy (GTDB): domain Bacteria; phylum Bacteroidota; class Bacteroidia; order Bacteroidales; family UBA932; genus Cryptobacteroides. The sequence continues at coordinate 3,659 of JAGCWD010000120.1, read as the reverse complement.
CTCAGTGAAGTAGATGATGAGGTCGGCTTCGCTTTTCCAATCGGTGAAATAGATTGTCTTCTTGGCCTCGCTCTTCCATTTGGTGAAGAACCATATGCCGTTATTGTCCTTGGCCTCGCTTTTCCACTCTGTCTTATAGACTATCAGGTCAGCCTCGCCCTTGTACTCGGTCACATAGACCTTGACCTTGGCTTCGCTCTTCCATTCTGTGCTGTAAACTGTCTGTCCTGAAACGGCCGCACAGAAAAGCAGCGCAGGCAGAAGGATGAATATTCTTTTTAACATGGTAATCTGGGTTTTACTCGTTGTACTGCAAAACTCGTGCATTGGTTCGAAGTTGCAAATTGGAACAATAATTAGTAATTTTATATCCTATGAAGCATTATTCATTCATCCTGCTGGCCGCGTTCCTTCTTGGAATTGCCGCCTGCGACAACAACAAGACTTACGAAATGGGTACTTACGGTTATGATCTGGACTACTTCGCCGCGAAGGGAGTCGGAGTTCTCGAACTCAAGAGCTCAGATGGCCAGGCGAAAGTGCTGGTGGTCCCTGCCTACCAGGGACGCGTGATGACCTCCACCACCGGAGGCAACGAGGGCATGAGCTATGGCTGGATCAATTACAAGGCAATAGACGAGGGGATGGTAAATCCCCAGTTCAATCCCTTCGGAGGCGAAGAGCGCTTCTGGATAGGACCAGAAGGAGGGCCTTTCTCCTGGTATTTCAAGCCGGGGGAGGAGCAAATCTATGCCAACTGGAAGGTCCCTGCTTTCATAGACACTGAAGCCTTCGATGTCGAGTCCTCTTCCGACTCCCAGGTAGTCTTCACCAAGGAGCAGACCCTCTCCAATGCTTCCGATAATGAATTCAAGATCGGAGTCCGCAGGACGGTGACCCTTCTGGACAAGGAAGGAATTGAAAAGCTTCTTGGAGTCAGCATTCCCGGGGGAGTCAGTCCTGTTGCTTATTGTACCGAGAATACCCTTGTAAACAAAGGTTCTTCTGCCTGGACCAAGGAGACCGGAATGCCGTCGGTCTGGCTTCTCGGGATGTACCCTCCCACACCGACTACCACAGTATTCATTCCTTACAACAAGGACTTCGAGGGCCGCGTGGTCAATGACGAATATTTCGGCAAGGTACCTTCCGACAGGCTCATAGTAAAGGACGGGATGATTTATTTCAAGATCGATGGGGAATACAGGGCCAAGATCGGTCTTCCGGCCGGAAGTGCGAAGGATATCTGCGGCAGTTATGATTCAAAGGCAGGTGTCCTGAATATTCTCAAGTATACCGTTCCGGAGGGGGAAAATGACTATGTCAATGGCCAGTGGGGACCTCAGGAGGATCCCTTCAGCGGAGACGTGATCAACTCCTACAACGACGGCCCTACCGAGACCGGAGTGGTTATGGGACCGTTCTACGAAATTGAGACCTCTTCGCCCGGTGCTGCGCTGGCTCCAGGAGGCAGCCTTACCCATACTCAGTACACCATCCATCTTGAAGGCTCCCGAGATGACCTCTCCGAGATCGTGAAGAAAGTTTTCGGAGCCGACCTGGATGAGATCATGACCAAGTTCTGATGACTAAGAGAATCGCTTTTATAGACTGGCTGCGTGTAGTTGCCTGTCTTATGGTAATGCTGGTCCACTCCAGCGAGAATTTCTACGGGGCCGATTCCTCCGGTCTTGCTGGGAATATGTCGCTGCTCGCCAACGAGGCCAATCGCTTCTGGGTAGCATTTTACGACGGCTTCCTGAGCAGGACGGCAGTTCCCCTGTTCATAATCATTTCCTCGTTCCTGCTTGTGCCCCTTAAGCCCGGCCAGACAATGTCCGGCTTCTACAAGAGACGTTTTGGAAGGATCCTTCCTCCGCTCATATCCTTCCTCCTTCTTTACACCTTCCTTCCTCTTCTATGGGGAGGGATGACTTGGGAGCAGAGCCTTGCTGACCTTAAGCTGCTGCCTTTCAATTTCCCCTCTATGGCAGGCCACCTCTGGTTCATGTACCCGCTGATAAGCCTGTACATAATCATACCAGTCGTGTCGCCCTGGCTTGAAAAAGCTTCGGCAAAGGACGAAAGGATATTCCTTGGATTCTTTGCCTTCACAACCCTCATCCCTTGGATCCGTCGTTTTATTACCCCGGAACTCTGGGGCGAATGTTTCTGGAACAACTTTTCGGCATTTTGGTACTGTTCCGGCTATCTCGGCTACCTTGTCCTTGCGCACTACATCCGCGTCCATCTTGACTGGAACCACCGAAAGAAACTCATTGTCGGTGCCACTTGCTTCTTGGTCGGAGCCATCTTTACCGGGTGGTCTTTCTGGTGGAAGGGAGTCCCAGGCCAGCTGATCGAGACCCCGATGCTTGAATGGTCCTGGGAGTTCTGCACCCCCAACGTCCTCCTCTCCACTTTCGGCGCCTTCCTGATGTTCACATGCATCAAAGATCCAGTCCCTGTGGTCTCTGAGCCTGTCAAAGGGACGTTCATCTCCAAACTTGCCCGCCTTACCTACGGGATGTACCTGATGCACATGTTCTTCCTCGCCCCCATCGCAGGATGGATTGTCGCCGGCGACTCCGCCAACCCTATCATTCCCGTAGCCCTTGCGATTCCGTCAATCGCCCTGCTGAGTTTCGTCTGCAGTGCCCTGACCACCTGGCTCCTCTCCTTCCTCCCCGGTAGCAAGTATATTGTCGGGACGGAATAAGGAATGATTCCCGGTTTTTTGGAATATTAGATATTTTTGTATCTTTGCAGTCCGGACTGAATGAAGGGTTTGACAAAACCATTCGGCACAGGCCTACTGGAGAGGTGGGTGAGTGGCTGAAACCACCGGTTTGCTAAACCGACGTACGTCTCAAGCGTACCACGAGTTCGAATCTCGTCCTCTCCGCCAGGCTAATTGATTATCAATTAGTTACGACAAAAGCCCCAAAAATGGCCCCAATTTTATGGCTGTTTTGGGGCTTTAATCGTTCCTGATATTGAGTGATAGTCTAAGCTTTTTTGAGAGACCGTTCCGAAAAATAATCGCTGAAAAAAAAGAGTTTTTTCCAGCGACATAAGCGACACAACCGACATGATCATTGTCGTTCGGTTGCAAAGGAGGGTGACATCTTTGAGAAAGCTTCAGCCAATTTTGAGTAAGCATCCCGCAACGACAGAAGTTCTGCATCTTTTTTCTTTGACTCTTCCTTCTCTCTTTCAAGTTCATCCTGCAATCGCTTAACTTTCTCTGCAAGCTCAGACTCCCGGGCAAGAAGCTCCGCACTTCTCTCTTCCTCACTCTTTCCCTTCGCAAGCACCCAAAAGACTACCCAAAAGAGAGAGGATACTACCCAAAAGACTACCCAAAAGAAATCTTCCACTACCCAAAAAACCATCGGCGAGACTGCCCAAAAGATTCTCGACTTACTGATAGAGGATCCATATTTGACCCGTCAGGCTCTGGCTCCGATTCTTGATCTGACTCCCGATGGCGTGAAATACCATCTGAACAAACTCCAAAGAGACGGGTATCTTGAGCGTAAAGAAGGCCGTAAAACCGGGCGATGGAAAGTCCTGATCAAGAAATAGTGCCACCCTAGCTTGCTGGTTTTCGTGGCAACTCTCCCCTGCGTTTATACATCAGGGGGTATTGAGTTACC
>JAGCWD010000119.1 GCA_017962025.1 Bacteroidales bacterium | reverse complement strand
TATTCTTTGCAGATAACAAAGGTAGCGATTATCAATGAGTGGCACAAAACTTAAGCTTGAGTAATAGTCCTCATCGACGTCATCTTCAGATTTCTCTGCAAATCGTTGTTTGTCTTTGAGCAACGAGTTGGGGATGAAAAACGCATGAATTGATACACTTTTTGTCACATTATATACGAAAAATCCCCCTCAGACTACTCTGAGAGGGATTTTTGTGGAGCATAGGAGAATCGAACTCCTGACCTTTTGAATGCCATTCAAACGCTCTACCAACTGAGCTAATACCCCATTTCGGACTGCAAATATAGAAACAATCCGAATATCCTCCAAATTTTTGGAGAAAAAAGCTAGACCTCGTCCTGGAACTTGAGAACGGGCTGGCGGGCAGCCGTCGTCTCGTCCGGACGGGTGATAGGAGCGTTGTGAGGAGCAGCTTTCAGGATACCGGGATCCTCTGCAGCTTCAGCCGCAATCTTCCTCATGACCTCGATGAACGAATCCAGCGTTTCAAGAGACTCAGTCTCCGTAGGCTCGATCATAATGGCCTGATGGAAAAGAAGCGGGAAGTAGATTGTCGGAGCATGGAAACCGAAATCGAGAAGCCTCTTGGCAACATCGAGAGTGGTAGCACCTTCTTTCTCCACAGTACCGTCAGCGGCCTTCCTCGACCCGTCGTTCACAAGGCCGTCAAAGACGAACTCATGCTTGCAGACAGTAGGAATGGGCAGCTTGTAGCAATCCTTGAGGCTTTCCTTGATGTAGTTAGCCCCGATAGTTGCGTATTTGCCGACCAACTTCACGTTCTGTTTTCCAAGGGTCAGGATGTAGGCATAACCGCGAAGTATAACTCCGAAGTTGCCAAGGAAACCTGACACCTGGCCGGCAGCCTTTCCATCACTGCAAACCACATCGAAGGAGCCGTCTTCCTTCTTGACCACTTTGGGAGTGGGAAGATAAGGAACGAGCTTTTCACAGACTCCGACAGGACCTGAGCCAGGTCCGCCACCGCCATGAGGCGTGGAGAATGACTTGTGAAGGTTCAGGTGCATTATGTCGAATCCCATGTCACCGGGACGGACCATTCCGATAAGCGGATTCATGTTGGCACCATCGTAATAGAGAAGTCCACCGCACTCATGGACGAGTGAAGCGATCTCCCCTATCTCCTTCTCAAAGAGGCCGAGGGTGTTCGGATTGGTCATCATGATACCGGCGATGTCGTCCCCGAGCAAAGGCTTGAGGTCAGCGACGTCAACCAGACCATCTGTATTGGACTTCACAACGACGACCTCAAGGCCGCAGACAGCTGCGCTGGCAGGATTGGTACCATGGGCGCTGTCAGGAACTATGACCTTGGTCCTCTTCAGGTCACCACGGAGCAGATGGTACTGCCTCATGATCATAAGGCCGGTCAACTCTCCATGGGCTCCTGCACAGGGATTGAAGGTGAATCCTGCCATTCCGGTAATGGCGGCAAGGGCTTTCTCCATGTTGTAGTACACCTCAAGGGCACCCTGGACAGTACAGGCGGGCTGCAGAGGATGCAGGGCCTGGAAGCCCTTCATTCCGGCAATCTCCTCGTTGATCTTGGGGTTGTATTTCATCGTGCAACTTCCCAGAGGATAGAATCCGGTGTCGACACCGAAGTTCATCTGGGAAAGATTTGTGTAGTGACGCACCACGTCGATCTCACTGACTTGCGGCAATGCCGGAGCCTCGCTTCTGAACAAGTTTGAAGGAATCGATCCTTCGGCAGGCTCAGGAATCGTAGCCTTTCCAAGCGAGTATCCTGTGCGACCCTCCTTGGAGAGCTCGAATATTAGTTTATCGTAGTATTTCATATTCCTAGGCCTCCTTCACCAATGCGACAAGGGCATCGATCTCAGCCTTTGTCCTTCTTTCGGTTGCACAGAAAGTAACGTAACCCTCTTCCGTAGGAAGGGCAGCAAAGAATCCGCCTTCCAGGAGTTTCTTCTGAAGCCTGTCCACGGGAACAAGTGGCTTGAGGGCGAACTCCTTGAGGAAAGGCTGATTGAAAGCTTTTTCGAACTTTCCGGTCTTCAGGAGTTCATCGTAGAGGTAGTGGGCTGCCGCGCAGGAGCGCTCATTGACCTCCTTCAGGCCCTCAGGACCCATCAGGGAAGCGTAGATGGTCACAAACAGGGCCATGAGGCTCTCGTTCGAACAGATGTTGGAAGTGGCTTTCTCTCGGCGGATGTGCTGCTCGCGGGCCTGAAGGGTCAGGCAGAAGCAGCGGCGTCCTTCGGTGTCGCGGGTCTCACCCACGATCCTGCCGGGAAGTTTGCGAAGGTAATCCTTCTTGCAAGCCATGAAACCGACATATGGTCCTCCGAAAGTCATCGGGATTCCAAGGCTCTGTCCGTCACCAACGGCAATGTCCGCTCCCCACTCTGCGGGAGTCTTCAACACCGTCAGGGCGGAGGGGTCACAATATTCAATGAATATTCCGCCCTCCTCATGGATCGCATCTGCAAAGCCGGTGAGATCCTCGACTATTCCGAAACGGTTGACCGACGGAACTATTACTCCGGCCACGTCACCCTTGCTTAGCCCAGCCTTCATGTGGTGGGGGCAGGTATGTCCGTCCATCACAGGAAGGTAATCAAGGGGAATTCCATGGTACTTGGCATAGGTCTCGATGGTCTTGATGACGTTGGGAAGAAGGGTCTTCGACACAAGGACGCGAGTCTTCTTCTTCGTGCAGGAAGGAGCCATCTTGACTGCTTCAGCAGCGGCGGTAGGACCGTCGTACATGGAAGCATTGCTGACATCCAGCCCTGTGAGGGCGCAGATCATGCTCTGGTACTCGAATATGTATCTGAGGGTACCCTGGGAAATCTCGGCTTGATAGGGAGTGTAAGCCGTCAGGAATTCCGACCTGGAGATGATATAAGGCACAACCGAAGGAGTGTAGTGGTCATATGATCCCTGACCGACAAATACCTTCAGCTTGGTGTCCTTGGCATCCAGGGACTCGAAGAAGATCCTGACCTCCTCCTCCGACATTGCATCGGGAAGGTCGTACTCACCCTTGAAGATGAAGTCCTTCGGAACATCGGAATACAGGTCGTCCATCGACCCGACTCCAATGCGCTCCAGCATTTTGCGGACGTCGTCTTCAGTGTGAGGGAAATATTGGAATGCCGCCATGCTACTTCTCGGAAAAAGCCTGATATGCGGCTGCATCCATGAGGGCCTCGACCTCTGCGGGATCGCTCATCTCAACCTTGATGATCCAAGCCTCGTAGGCATCCTCATTGATCTTCTCGGGAGCATCCTCAAGGTCTGGATTGACCTCGACGACCTTACCGGAAACAGGGATAAGCAGCTCGCTGGAAGCCTTGACGCTCTCAAGTGCACCGAATTCCTCGCCTGCCTCGAACTCATCGTCAACCTCAGGGAGGTCGGCATAGGTGATGTCACCGAGCTCGTGCTGTGCGAAATCGGAGATACCGATCACTGCCACATTGCCTTCAACCTTTACCCACTCGTGGTCCTCGATGTAACGGAGGCCTTCAATTACTTTACTCATGATTAATTAGTTTATTTGTTGATTATCAATTACTTCTTATAATTTGTCTGATAGAATCTCTTCTTGACGACCTTACCAGGGAAGACCTTCTTGCGGATCCTGACAAAGAGCGGAGTCTCAAGGGCACCGAACTCCTTCTTCACTAGGGCGAAGCAGATGCTCTTCTCGAGGGAGATGCTGTGGTAGCCGGTAGTCACGACACCGACTTCCGTGCCATCCTCAAGCTCGACCGGATAGCCGGCGCGAGGGATAGCCTTGTCCTGGAGTTCTATTCCGACAAGCTTCTTTGCGACGCCGTTTGCCTTCTGGTCAGCAACAGCTTCCTTGCCGATGAACTCGTCCTTGTCCAGCTTGCAGAACATGCTGAATCCTGCCATTACAGGAGAAATCTCGGGAGTAAGCTCATCTCCGTAAAGAGGAAGGCCGGCTTCGAAGCGCAGGGTATCACGGCAGCCCAGTCCGCAAGGGGCAACGCCTGCCTTCAGGAAGGCATCCCAGTACTTCACGATGAGCTGAGGAGGAGCGTAAATCTCGAATCCATCCTCACCGGTGTAGCCGGTACGGCTGATGATGACCCTCATTCCGGCATCCTCGAAATCCTTGAAGGTGTAGAAAGTCAAGGCAGCGGCGTCAGCTGCGAAGGGCAGCACCTTGACCAGGGTCTCCTCGGCAAGAGGTCCCTGGAGGGCTATCTGTCCCCATTTGTCGGAAGCGTTGTCAATCTTCACATCGTAGCCTTCGGCGTGTTCGGTTATCCAGAGATAGTCCTTCTCGATGTTGGCGGCATTGACGACCAGGAGATAGTGATCTGATTCAAACTCCTTGTAAACCAGCAGGTCATCAACAGTGCCTCCATCCGGATAGAGCATCATACCGTAGAGGACCTGGCCGGGAGCCATGGGACGTATGTCGTTAGTGAAAACGTGGTTCACGAATTTCTCGGCATCAGGACCGCATACGAATATCTCGCCCATGTGGGAGACATCGAACATTCCAACCTCGTTGCGGACAGCAAGATGCTCCTCTGTGATCGAGGAATACTGTATAGGCATGTCAAAGCCAGCAAACGGACTCATCTTGGCTCCGAGAGCAAGATGGCTGTCGTGAAGACAGGTTAAATTAAGCATTTCTTCCATTGTCATTATCTATTTGATTATTAGTCTCTTAGTATTTCGTCTCTGATTCTCCAGTCACCATAGGGGTCAATTACCGCTTCGGAACGGTCCTGGGCCTTTGTCTCCAGGTTATAGAAGAGGTCCATCCCCAGTTTGGATTCCAGCTCGTCCACCGTCATCGCATAAAGGGTGAGGTTTCTGGTGCAAGGTACGTTGGGGAAGATAAACCCGATTGAGGCATAGCTGCCATCCTTCCTCCTGGCCAGCAGGGCCTTGAAGAAAGCATCAGGAACCATCACATGGTTCTGGCCTATGTGCCTGGGATTGTTGTAATTGAATATGGGGCCGCAAACCACCCAGACAGACTTGTAGAAGCGAGCCTCATAACGGACCTGCTTCTCTAGATCGTTCCAGGCCCCGGAATTAAGGTTGTGGTCCTGGGGACAGACATTACTGAGGTAGAAGCTCTCTTTCATGGTCTGCGAACTCCATCTCATGTCCGCAGCAGGCGCCATGTGGCCGCGATCGTAGCCCGAGCCAACGTAATCCCTGTCATAGGCCTGACGGCCCTTGATGAGCGGATCCGGCTCGAAACCATCCTCCCTGCTCCTGAAACCGGTGGTGAGTTCAGTCTCCAGAAGCTCGTAGGCCACCCAGTTTGGCACCCTGTAGTCTGAATTATAGGAAAGGGCGTAGCCCATGTGTTCTATAATAGTTGACTCGTTATCCTCCAAACGGTAGGGAATCTCCAACCTGGACATCAGGTCCTTGTCCGGGATCACGGCAGGCTCCTCTGAAGCAGAATCTCCCCAGACGAAATGATAGACAGTCCCGAGGAGGGCCAGGACGACCAGGGTTATAATCGAGTTTCTTTTCTGCCTGTCCATATTCCTACAAAGCTAGTCTCAATCCAAAAGTACCCTTGATGTTCTTTCCGGGCATGTAAGAACGGTTGCTTATCCGGCAGGCATCCCAGCGTGCGGCACAGCTGCCACCACGAAGGATCCTGGTCCCGCCTTCTTCTGCTCCCGAGGGATTCACCTGAGGCTCCTTAGAGTAATCCTGAGCCCTGTCAAAGCACCACTCCCAAACATTTCCGCTCATGTCATATAAACCGAGTTCGTTGGGTCTCAGTGTCTTGACATCATGGACCTTGGAATCAGCATTGTCCAGGAACCACATAACCGACTTCATATCGTTCGATCCGCTGAAGCCGTAACGGCGGGAGAACTTCCCTCCCCTGGCAGCATATTCCCACTCAGCCTCCGTCGGAAGACGGAACTTCCTTCCGGTAATATCACCCAGCTTGCGGAGGAAGACCTGGCAATCATACCAGGAGACGTTGCCGACAGGTTTGCGGGGGTCATTCACGTCGTTTAGATACGGGACCTTCCCCATCACTGCATTCCAAAGCCCCACAGTCACCTCAGTCTCCCCTATCTCATAGTCATCCAATGTCACAGGGTGAGCATTCTTCTCATTGTCAGGAACCTTGAAATCAAGATAAGGACTATCTGATTCATTGAAACCCATACTGAACTGTCCGCCCTGGACCTTCACCATCTTGAACGTGACATCGCCTACCGTGAACAACTCGGGAAAGCCGTCAGAGGCATCTATCTTTTCCCGAACGGGAGTCTTTCCCTCCAGCGGCAGCATTATCTTGTCAGTCAGGACATCATCCGAGGGCAGTACCAGCCGGAATCCGACCTTTGCCCTTCTGGTGTGGGAATCAATGCTCATCCTTTCAAGGGTTGTGCGTACCACCTTGCCACTATGCTCCTTCGGTCCACGTGGATTGACCATCAAACTCATGGGAACGAAATAATCGTCCTTAGTCTGGTCCTCCGGCACTTCGTCATAACTGTCAAGGCACCACTCTGAAACAGCAGTGAAGCCCTTGTCGCCATTGAGCTTATGGGCGTACTCCCACTGTGCCTCAGTCGGAAGGGAATAGTCCTTTCCGGTGGCTCTCGAAAACTTCTTGAGGAATTTCTGAATATCCGCCCACGAAACCATGTCAACCGGGGCAGAAGGATCCTTTACGGAACTGGGATTCTTACCCATCACTGCAGTCCACAGAGCCTGGGAGACAGGCTCGGAAAAGATGAAAAATCCATCCAAAGCCACGGGTTGGGCAATCCCATGGGTAACCTTCCTTCGGTTGTCGGCAGAAATGCCCATGGTGTAGCTGCCGGCAGGGGCCTCTATCATGTCAGGGACAAGGTCTGCGACGGCATCTTGAGCCCCTGTTGAAGGCTTGCAAGAAAGAGCAGAGACGGCCAGCACAAGCAGTGCTAAAAAAGTGACGGTCCTATTCATAAAGTCAAATTCCGTATAACTTACAAATATATGAAAAAAGAAGAGGATGACCAAGAAGGTCACCCTCTTCTAAATCTCGGATCCTGCCGATTAGTACTCGACCACCGGAGGAAGGACCTTTGCCTGGTCGATCATCTTCTGGACCATCTTCACTGAAGGAACAACCTTGGTAAGATTCTTCTCCTCATTGACCTCGGTCATCTTTGCCACGAGGTTGGCTGCTACCCTGTGCTGGAATTCCTTCACAGTGTCAACACCTGAAGCCTCGAGAAGCTCGGAGAACTGAGGGCCAACACCCTTGATACGGAAGAGGTCTGCATGATTTACCCATGTGAGGATGAGTTTGCCCGTGATGCCGGTGACATCCTCGAGTTCCTTGCGGCCCTTGGGGGTCTTACCCCTTTCGAGAAGCTGATCAACAGTCTCAACGCCTGCGGCGATGAGTTTCTCGGCATAGACCGGTCCTATGCCCTGGATGTCGATAATCTTGTAAGTCATAATGATAAAAATGAATAGTTAGTAACAAGTTCAATTATCCAAATATAGTCAAAATCTTGAACTTATCAAATTTTTCATCAAAACGACTGGAAGAACTGGATATCTTTCTTCAGCATGACCTTGGGCTCCATCAGATAGACTTTCTGGAAAAGACGGAACTGATTGACCTTGGAGAGATAGACCTTCTCCTCGTGTTTACCCTTCCTCCACCATTTGTAGAAGCCTATCGGATCATTCTCGAAGGGAATCTTAGCGATGATGTCCGATGAGAATCCGGGGAAATCAATCATCACGTTCAAGCCCATATACTGCTTGTAGTAAACGGGATCTGCCCTGCGAAGCTTGCTGACCAATGGATTGAGGACTTCTATCTGATCCACATGGAGGGTCTTCTCACGGACTATCATCTTGTGGATGCGGACGGGATCGTAATTCAGCCAGGCACCGACCCTAAGGGTTTTCTGGCCCTCTTCAGTGTCGAGGGTCAGCTCATCCATCGAATAGTAAATTTTCTCAGGATCGAGTGGGAAATAAGGTTCGGTTTCCGCCATGCTTGAAGCCTTCTATCTGGCAAATATAGCGAAAAAAACCTTATTGCACAAATCTGTATGGCCGAATTTGGCTATTTTTCGAGGTAGGCGTCAGATAGTACCTTCCCGCTTCTGGCGATGAAATCCGACAGGGATTTGCCCTTCAGCAGGCCGTTAGAAAGGAGAGCCAGGTCGGTCATCTGCTTGAGCATATCGTTGCCGGCAGCATATTCCTCGACTTTTTCCTTGTTCTCCTTCATTCCTTCTACCACCTTGGCCATCAATGGGTTCTGCAGGTTTGCAGTGATGTTGAAAGACTCCGGCATCTCTCCGTAAAAGTTCATTCCGCCACCCAGGGCGCTCATCTCGCGGTAACGCCTCATGAACTCGTTGCGGGTGATCAGGATAGGCGCAGCGTCCTCGCCCAGGTTGTCGGCCTCTACATAGTACTCATTCTCCTTGGGCAGGATGGACTTGAACATCGTTTCAAGGCTCTTTTTGTCCTCTTCGGCCATTTCCGGCTTCACCTTTTCCTCCTTCGGGATTAGGTTGTCCACGGAATCGGAGTCCACACGGGCGAACCTGGTGTCAGGGATCTTCTGCTCCAGCAGGTTCACGAAATGGGCATCCAGTTCGCAGTCCATCAGAAGGACATCGTACCCCTTGTTCTTGGCAGCTTCGATGAACGGATACTGGGCATCGACATCCGTGGCGTAGAGATAAACCACCTTCTTGTCTTTGTCGGCCTGGGTGTCCTCGATAGCCTTGCGGTAATCTTCAAGGGAGAAGAACTTCCCGTCGGTGTTCTTAAGGAGGGCGAACTTGAGAGCCCTTTCGCAGAACTTCTCGTCAGAGAGCATTCCGTACTCGATGAAGAGTTTGAGATTGTCCCACTTGCTCTCCCATGCGGAGCGCTCGTTCTTGAATATCTCCTCGAGCCTGTCGGCCACCTTCTTGGTGATATAGGTAG
>JAGCWD010000010.1 GCA_017962025.1 Bacteroidales bacterium | reverse complement strand
GAAAAGCGTCCTGATGATATGCTTATTGCTCTTGATAAGCTTACCTACGCAGGAAACCTCGAGAATCTGAAAGACATAGAAGACAGACCTAATTATTCATTTATTAAGGCCGACATCTGTGATTATGAGTGTGTTAAGGATATTATCTCAAGTAATGGAGTAACTGGAATCATCCATCTTGCGGCCGAGAGCCACGTGGACAGGTCCATCCTTGATCCCTTCACTTTCGCCAAGACCAATGTGCTCGGAACCTTGACTCTACTTCAGGCTGCCCGCGAGTATTGGGAGCCACAGGGCTGGGAAGGGAAAAGATTCTATCACATCTCGACTGACGAAGTCTATGGAGCTTTGGAACTGACCAGGCCTGAAGGCATTCCAGGATCCGGAGAAAGTGGTGGAGGTCCCTATGGCGACGATTTCTTCACTGAGGAGACCCGTTACCAGCCACATAGTCCTTATTCTGCAGCAAAGGCTTCAAGTGACCATTTTGTCAGGGCATATCATGATACGTACGGGATGCCGACCCTGGTTACAAATTGTTCCAACAATTACGGTCCATTCCAGTTCCCGGAGAAACTTATTCCCTTGTTCATCAACAACATCCGTCATCGCAAGCCGCTTCCTGTCTACGGAAAGGGCGAGAATGTAAGGGACTGGCTCTATGTTGAGGACCATGCCAGGGCTATCGACCTGATCTTCCATGAGGGAAAGGTCGGTACAACTTACAACATAGGCGGTTTTAATGAATGGAAGAACATAGACCTAATCAAGGTCCTCATAAAGGTAACCGACAGGCTGCTCGGACGTCCTGAAGGGGAGGATGAGGATCTTATCACCTATGTAACCGACAGGAAAGGGCACGACCTTCGTTATGCTATCGATTCTACCAAACTTAAGGAGGAACTCGGATGGGAGCCCAGCCTGCAGTTCGAGGAAGGAATCGAAAAGACGGTCAGATGGTACCTTGATAATCAAGACTGGCTGGATAATGTTACTAGTGGCGATTACCTAAAGTATTACGAGAATATGTACAAGGGAAGGTAGTGTAATACAGCTAGATATGTATTATTATACAATGAAAGACCGCGGCCCTTTGGAGCCGCGGTTTTTCGCAAGAAAGACCCTTTTCTGCTTTGCGGTAAGGATTTCTGGCAGTGGAGAGCGGACTCATCCGGCATTGCTGCTGCCTGACGGCCTTGATCAGTTCAAGGAATTCCGCTTCGGCGTCTGCCAGCCTTTGCCTGCTTCGCAGATTTGGTATCGCAAATATAGATATTATTTTTTAATCTCCAAACATTTTTTTGCAATTTATTGTAAAAATAATTTATCTAACATGTTATGACTGATTGATATAATGTAAGATAAATTAAATTTTAGATACTTAAAGTAATAGATCAAATGCCGTGATTTTCCATAAAAATCCCGATGGCTTTCCTCCTCCTCATGCCTCCAAAACAGGCCATCGGGACTGTTCAATTGTCACTTTCCTTTCAGGACATTTGAGGCATTACATTGGCATCTACCGGTTCAATCGTCCCAGCTATCACGTCGTAGCTCGTCCTCTCTGCCCCGTCTCCTGAAATGTACTTCTGGGTTCTGAGTCTTCCGGTGACATAGATTGGAAATCCCTTGGAAATACAATCAAGGGACGGGATACCTTTGTTCCCTTCCCATGCAGTCACGTTGTGCCAGGTGGTTTCGATTACCGGCTCGCCGTTCCTGTCCTTATAAGCAAAGTTGGTGGCTACCGAGAAATGCGCGACACGCGTGTTCCCGACCTTGAGGATGTTGACATTGCCGACATTCCCTCGGATTTCAATTCTGTTCAGTTGTTCCATAGTAAAAGTTGTTTTGTTCCGGCAAAAATACATCCTGTAATTGACCTTTGAAAGGAAGTTAAAGAAATAACACGGATTCTTTTTGTTTTGATTCCACAGGGTGATTATTTATCATCATTAACATTTTATTAGCCATCATTAGGAGAGGTTGATCCTTGTCTGACCCCCATTGCTTCCTTGAATTATCCCTTTGCTGGAGGTATAATTGCATCATGGTGTACAAGATTGAGGAAAAGAAGGGAAGATGCCTTGAGTGCGGGAAGGAACTGCCTTATGGCAGAAGTGACATGAAATTCTGCAGTCCTTCATGCAAGAACAGGTGGCATTATGTCCATGATGGAAACATCCGGGGATTGAAACGCAAGGTTATAGGGGCGCTGGAGCGTAATTATGAAATCCTGGACTCCTTATTGGAGGATGGGGTGTCCAGAATCGATATTCCTGACCTTGCGCAGATGGGCTACAATTTCGATTGTATCACCTCCTACCACAAGGTCAGGAATCACAATGAGTACCGATGCTTCGACATCAAGTACTATATGTCCGAGAGTACGGTTTTCAAGCTTGAGCGCTGCCGGAAGCCTGCGCGGCCTTGATCTTCCTTGGATCCTTGAACAGGATCATGAAGAGGATGGCGACGACAAAGGCATAGGCGGCGAAAATATACCACGCTTTTGGCCAGCCGGCGGGATCGGTGAAACAACCGCATTTCTCGACTACCCAGCCAGCCACAAGTGTTCCTATTGAAGCTCCCAGTCCATTGGTCATCAACATGAACAACCCCTGGGCGCTGGACCTGATGTCGGGGCCGGTGTTTTCATTGACGTAAAGGGATCCGGAGATGTTGAAGAAGTCGAATGCGACACCATATACCAGGCAGGAAAGTATGAACAGTATGACTCCGGGCATGTCAGGGGAGCCAAGGCCGAAGAAACCGAACCTGAACACCCAGGCAAACATGGCGATCAACATCACGTTCTTTATTCCGAATTTCTTCATGAAGAAGGGAATCAGAAGGATGCAAAGGGTTTCAGAAGCCTGGGATATGGACAGGAGCGCGTTGGAGTTCTTCACCGCGAAAGTGCCTGCAAGGGAAGGATCGGCAGCGAAAGAACCGAGGAAAGTGTTTGCGTAGCCGTTGGTGATCTGAAGGGCTGACCCCAGGAGCATGGAGAAGATGAAGAAAATAGCGAATTGCCTGTCCCTGAATAAGGTGAAAGCCTTGAGTCCAAGGGATTCAGCCAGAGACTTGCTGTCATTGCCCTCTTTGATGGGAACAGATGGCATTGTCAGGGCATACAGGCACATGACTATGGAAAGGATTCCGGATGCAGTTAGTTGTGTATAGGAATCCTGCATGGCGACTCCTCCTATCTTAATCCAGTTGACAGCCAGCATGCTGATGATAAAACCAACGGTACCGAAGACCCTGATAGGAGGGAAATCCTTGACAGGATCTTTTCCGGAAGCCTCCAAAGCATGGAAGGAAACCGAATTGACAAGGGCTATGGTTGGCATGAAGAAGGCAACGCTGAGGCTGTAGAGGGTGAACAGCG
>JAGCWD010000118.1 GCA_017962025.1 Bacteroidales bacterium | reverse complement strand
TAAGCAGGTCGAAATTGAACCAGGAAGACTTCAGCAGTATCGATTTCTGGTGGGAGAATGTCTCAAAGCCGGTCCGGCCATGGTAGGCTCCCATACCGGAATTCCCGACTCCGCCGAACGGGAGATACTCGTTGCCAAGGTGCATGATAGTCTCATTCACGCAGCCACCGCCGAAGGACACTTGGGAAAGGATTGTACGGATCTCCTTCCTGTCTTTTGAGAAGACATACAGCGACAACGGCTTCTCCCCTGCCCTTACCTTATCTACCACTTCTGTCTGAAGGTCCTTGAAAACTATTACCGGCAGGACAGGCCCGAATATCTCTTCCTGCATCGCCGGATCATCCCAACTGCAGTTATACAGGACTGTAGGTGAAATATAGTTTATCGAAGGGTCCGTGTATCCACCTATCACTCTTCCTGAGGCGGCATCGGAGGGTATTAGCGATGCCACCCTGTCAAAATGCCGTTTCGTCGCCATCAGGGTCATCTCGGCAGGACGGACACTGATGTCACCGAAATAAACACTGATAACATCCTTCATGGTTCGGATGAACTCGCCATGAACTTTCTCATGGACAAGGACATAGTCAGGTGCCACACAGGTCTGGCCGGCATTGAGGAATTTACCCTTGGCAATTCTCTCGCATGCAAGGCGTACCGGGGCGCCGGGACAGACTATGGCAGGGCTCTTCCCGCCAAGTTCAAGGGTGACAGGCGTCAGATTCTTGGAGGCGGCGGCCATAATGACCTTACCGACATTTGGACTGCCCGTGAAGAATATATAGTCGTACTTCCTGGCCAACATCTCGTCATTGGAAACGGAATCGTCCAGCACCTCGACTACATCTTCTCCGAAAGATTCTCCGAGCATCTTCCTCAGGACCTGCGAAACATTCGGTGTCTGACGGGAAGGCTTCACAACAGCGGTATTACCCGCCGATAGGGCGGCGGCAAGTGGAGCGACCACAAGATGAAGAGGATAGTTGAAAGGGCCTATCACGAGAGCCTTCCCATACGGCTCCATGATTATCCTGCTCTTCCCAGGCCAAAGGACAAAAGGTGTAGGTACTGCGCGAGGCTCCATCCAGTCACGCAGATGATTGAGGATATCACGGATGTTGTTATACAGGAAACCTATCTCTGTAGTATATACCTCGAAGCCACCTTTCCCGAAATCCTTATCGAAAGCGGCAAGGAATTCTTCTTCGAAAGCTTTCAAGCCATCTTGGAGGGCATATAATCTTTTTGCCCTGACTCCGTATTCTGTTTTCTCCAGTTCGTACACTTCCTCACAGGCGAGGGAGAATGAAACGAGGATCTGGGCAAGAATATATGTTGACATCACAATGAATCCACGGTTCGGGATATGGAGTCCTGTGAAAGAACCTATTGCAACGAAGGTATCGGATACGGCAAATACCGCAAAGCCAAGGGCTGTCACCAGATACAAAGGTTTCTTCCTGTCAATGGCCGCAACGATGCATGCCAGAATGAGGAAAGCGAAGGCGCAGGCATACACTGTAACAGCTGTCTTCATGACCCCCTCCAGCGGGAATCTTCCGGCAAGGGAAACGACACCGGCAAGCAAGCCGATAAGTAAAAGAAAGGATAGGATCTTACCCGAAATACCCTTCACCTTCCACGGTGCCGGGAGGGTGCAGAAATACAGGATATGCCCGACGAGGAAAGCAGCCATCCCCGCCAGGAACGTCTCAACCCCGTTCAGCATCAGGAAGATGTCGCCAATTGCACCGAAAAGCAAGGCAAGGACCAGGGTCTTGACCCGATGTCCCCTGACATCATGCTCCTTAAGGAAGAGGAACACCGACAGAGCCAATAACGGCATCAGGAATGGCTTTGAACAAGATGCCAGAACACCCGATCCGGTCAGCTGTCCGGCCAGGTTCATCACAACGGGCACGAGAAACAGATACTTCAAACACTTCATATTCCAAATTTAAGAATTTCATTCGATTTCGTCGACAGTTCCCCGCCGTTTGTCGATTCGACTTGGTAAAAGCGGTCTTCGTCATTAAGTTTATTGCAGGTTTTGATAATGACTGTTCCTGCCCTGCTGTTAGAGCAGCCACAAAGGCTTAGACATGGACGCTGCAGGATTGCACCGGCTTACTATCTACAACATCATTTCCCTCGAGCAGGGCTGGAACTTTTCTAGTAATAGTATTATATTTGTGACATGACTAAGGAAGGATACACAAGAAGTTACCAGTGGTTGCTTCACATTGCGATATGGGCGGTTCTTTTCGGAATGCCATTCTTTTCCCCGAGACCGGGGCAGCCTCTCCATGGCAGCACTAATTACATCCGCTTTATTCCAACTTTGGTATCTTTCCTTGTCGTCTTCTATGTCAACTATTTCATACTGATAAAGAAATATCTCTACAACCGTAAGTTGGGCCTGTTCATCCTTTGGAACATCCTGCTGATAGCAGTTGCCAGCCTTCTGGTCCATCTGTCTCACAGATTTGTGTTCCCCATGTCATCTGTCCCTCCCGCTCCTCGTGGTCCCCGTCCAATAGGAGGTCCCGGCGGGCCGGGGCCGGGTCGTACCATAAGCTTCATCATCCGTAACAGTCTAATCTATATTGGAATCATCTGCGTGGCAGTAGCCATCAAGATGACGGAGAGATGGTACAGGGACGAAAGGAAGAGGCAGGAGATTGAGAAAGCCAATGCCGAAGCCGAACTATCCGCGCTGAAAAGCCAGGTCAATCCACACTTCCTTTTCAACACACTGAATAACATCTATTCTCTCATCCAGATTGACCAGGACAAGGCCCAGGAAGCAGTACATGACCTCAGCGGTCTTATGCGGCATGTCCTCTATGATAGCGACAGGCCTATGGTAAGCCTAAAGAGCGAAGTCGATTTCATCAAGGACTATGTAAAACTGATGAGCATGCGCTGCTCTTCCGACGTAAAGGTAGATGTTAGCCTGCCAGAAGACGGATCCGAGCTCGAAATCGCCCCTATGCTGTTCCTTCCCCTAGTAGAGAATGCTTTCAAGCACGGAATCTCCAGCGGTGAGGAGTCCTTCATAAAGATAGACCTGCATGAAGACGGGAAATGTGTCAGCTGCCTGGTTGAGAACAGTTACCATCCGAAAGATGACAAGGACCGCAGTGGTTCCGGAATCGGAATCAAGAACCTTTGCAGACGTCTGGAAATGATCTACCCCGGTAATTACACCTTTGAATATGGGAAGGTCCAGGACATCTTCCGGTGCCTCCTCAAGATTGACACAGGATTATCTAAAGAAGAATAATGATGGCCACTATCAGTTGCATAATCATAGACGACGAGCCATTGGCCGTCAAGTTGATGGAATCTTATGTCTCTAAAACTCCTTTCCTGGAGCTTAAAGGATCGTTCACAAACGGTGGACAGGCTTTTGAATTCATCCAGGACAATCCCGTCGATATCCTATTCTGTGACATACAGATGCCGGGGTTAAGCGGTATGGATCTCTCCAAGATGCTGCCCGAGGACACCAGGATCATCTTCACAACCGCGTTCAGCCAGTACGCCATCGAAGGATTCAAGGTCCATGCCCTCGATTATCTTCTTAAACCCATTTCATACGATGATTTCCTGGCCGCGGCAAATCACGCTAAGAAAGTGATCGATACGGAGCGGCAGTCCGGGACCGGCCGAGTCCATCCTCGCTTCGCTGCGGCTGAGTACAGCCTAACCCCGGCTGCCGCTCACGACAGAACTCCCCCGATAAGGAGCATATTCGTAAAAACTGAGTACCGGTTGCAGCAGATCGGACTTGACAACATTACCTTCATAGAAGGCTTCAAGGACTACGTCAGAATCCATCTTGCAGATGGTTCTGATCCTATCCTTTCACTTATGAGGATGAAGGCCCTTGAAGAGCAGCTTCCTTCAGAAAGGTTCGTACGGGTGCAGAAATCCTACATCGTACAGATCGATAAGATAGAGGCAATCGAACGGAATCACATAATCATAGGGAAAGACAGAATCCCTATAGGAGAGACCTATCAGGAAGCACTGTTCACCGCCCTGTCCGGCACTTCCCTGCTTCCGAAATAAGCAGTTTCTCTATCACCTGCGGGAAGTGTTCCATCTCCAGGACATGTTCTTTGGCAGCTATGTCATCAGGAGTGTCTTCCGGTGAGATCGCAGTACTGAACTGAGCGATAATGGCACCCCCGTCAACCTCCCTGCTGACCCAGTGGACTGTCATCCCTGTTTCACTCTCCCCTGCCGCCTTGACCGCCTCATGGACGTGATGTCCATACATCCCTATCCCACCGAACTTTGGCAACAGGGCCGGATGAAGGTTTATCATACGGTGGTCATATTCGTCGATAAGGAACCCTGGAATGACCAGGAGGAAGCCGGCAAGGACAATGAAATCGACAGAAAACTCCCTAAGCAACGGAAGGATGACTTCGGGATCATTCAATCCAGCCTTCCCAATCACCCTTGTCGGCACTCCAAGACGATCTGCCTTCCCTATCGCCCCGACACCAGCCTTATTGCTGATGACCAGGACAGGACGGGCAACTTCCGAGCCTTCGAAATACTTGATTATGTTTTCACAATTAGTGCCTCCGCCGGACACGAATATCGCCATGTTTACCATGATCTACTGCTTTATGTGAACGTCCCGCTGAGGGAAAGGTATTTCTATTCCATTCTCCGCAAGTGCCTTGTAAATCAATTCATTCGCCTTGGAAAGGAAAAGGTATCGCTGGTCCACGAGTACGAACTGCTTGACCTTCAGGTTAAGGCTGCTGTCACCGAAGTTGTCCAGGACTATCTGTATCCCGTAACTCGGCTTGACCACATCCCTTCCGAACTTGTCGGGCTTGCAGAGCGGTTTGAGTGCCTTGAGGATAACCTTTCTCGCATGGTCCACATCCGTTCCATAGGCGACTCCGACGTCCAAAGGAATATATTCATAGGAATCGCTTCGGGTGAGATTCTTGAATGTCTTTGAGAACAGGGTACTGTTCGGGAAAGCAATCAGGCTGCCGTCAATAGCCCTTATGGTAGTCGTCTGGTAGCTGATGTTATCCACAGTTCCACGGATTCCGTCGCACTCGATGGTGTCACCTCCACGCAGTCTTCCTGACATGAGCTGGACTCCATAGAAGAAATTGTTGAGGATGTCCTTCATGGCGAATCCAAGGCCGGCTGCAAGTCCTGTGGCTATCATGGACATGGACTTGGTAGGGACATTCAGCAAACCTACAAGGGAGATGAGGTAGACACCCCAAACAAGAAGCCAGATCACATTGTTTGCCAGGGTTTGGTTAACTTCATTCTCCCTCAGCAATCCGGTAACTGACTTGCTGATCTTCGAGCGGACCTTGTAGATCCTGTAAAGTGAAGTTGCAAGGTATTCAATGAACCTGAAGATGAAGAAGAGTCCGACTGCTACAAGGATCTTATAGAGAGACAGGCTGATGAAACTGGTATTCAGGAAAGGGGCAACGATGGCCTGCCTGCAGATCTGCGTAAGGTCGAATACCCTTGATGCCAACATGATACATAGAGGAATCGACAAAAGGGTAAGCAGGGGGATCATAACCATGTCCATGAAATCGTAGAACCAGGTTACCAGGATATAATTGCCCTTGTCGTTCCCGACAACTTCGGACATGTGGTTCAGCCTGTAGGCCCGGACTAGCTTGTCGACCCTCTTGCGGCGATACTTCCCGACCAGATTCTTCACGGCCAGGATAAACTGAAGGACGGTCAACTGGAAAATCCACCAGATGTATAGTTGCAGGCCCATCAATACATAACCGCAACAGGACAGTATAAGGGTCAGAACCGTGACTACAAGCGATGCGATTGACAGGTTCCTGTCAACTGCCGGAACCTTCGAGGAGTTGTTTTGGAAAGAAACCAACTGCCATATTCCGAATCCCAACAGCAGCGGAGGGAAGATCAGGTTGATCAGGCTGTTAGGAATGAATATGATCCTGAAAGCGATAATCAGAAGTCCCATGAGCAGCACGGGTGTGTAGATCCTGAATCCATTGTCGATCTGGGCCCCTGTACAGCGGATAAGGAGCGATACCATGATGGCAATCAGAAGGATGCAGAATTCCACAAGCAGCGAGGATGCCATCAGGAAAAAGTGAGTGGCAATCCTTGGATGAAGCCTTGCCAGCATAAGGAGCAGAACGAAGACAATAACTGAGATGAGGATTATCACCGAGAACTCCCTGTTGGCGAAACCCTGTTTTTTGAAGGCTCCCACCCTGTTTTTCAAGGACTTTACGGACAAAAGCCCGATTAACGCTGCTATTGCCAGATAGACGAGGATAATGAAAGAAAAGCCCAGCACGATCGGACCTCTCCACTCACTCTTGACCTTGTTGTCAAAATAGTCACGGCCATATTTATCCCGGAAGTCAGATACGGCCCTGTTTACAGAACTCCTGAGATGGGTAAGAATGTACAAATAGTTTCTCTGCCCCTCTACGAATATCTTCTTCTGTACCAATTTGTAACGCTCCTGGGCATAATCATATGCCTCTTTGAGTCTGGAATCGGTTGTGGAATAGTGCTCATTGTCCTCAACCATATGGTCACGGATGTCGGTGAACATCTTGAGCATCTTGGAAGCATAGAAAATGCAACTGTCCCTGTCAGCCATCGCAAGGCTGTCAAGCTGGAAATCCAGTTTATGATCATGATCATGGTCCTCACCGAATTCATGGTCATGGTCAGCGTGGTCAGGATCCTCTGCATGCTCCATGGCATAGGAAACATTGGGGAGATTCTTGATGTGGAAAGTAAATGCCAGCAGATCTACGAATGATGGTGTGGTCACAAGGCTGTCCGCATCATCCCTCACAGGTGGCAGGTTTTTCAAAGCCCTGACCAGGCGGTCATACCTGTCGATCTCAACATCAAAATATGAAATGATGTTGTCGTAAGGCATCCTCTTCTGGGTAAAACCATGGTACTGGTCTGTCACCTGCTGCAAAGCATACGTCAGGTCAAAGGTAAAGTCCTGCTTCTGTGAATAAAGCATGAGTGAGAGCTCATTGCAACTGTTCACCAGCTTAATGAGATCTTCATGTTGCTTTTCATCTTGTTTCTCATATGCCAGCTGGCTTTGGGACATCTGCGTGTAGGCCCTGCACAATTCATAGCGAAGGACCTGAAGCGTCTGGGCCAGGTTCTTCTCGTTGAAAACCGCCCATGATGGGACTGAACTACAGACAAGCAGTACAGGTACAAGCAGGGTGGAAATAAGCCTCGATCGTATTCTCATATTGTTATCTTATTGTCAATGAATCGATTAACTTCTTATATACACTGAAGGTAGAGTCCAGGGCGGAGAGATTCTCCGGACGGATCGGTTCGGCTGAAGGAGACTCCAGTCTCAACGGATTGATTGGTGTGCCATCCTTCCAGACCCGGAAATCAAGATGGGGGCCTGTAGCTACCCCGGGTGAACCCACATAACCGATTATGTCGCCCTGATGGACCTTAGCCCCCTCCTTGATACCCTTCCCGAAACGGGAAAGGTGCATGTAGGATGTGGTGTAAGACTAATTGTGCCTTATCCTGACTGTCCTTCCTCCCCCGTTGGTCCATCCAGCACTAAGCACAGTACCATCACCTATAGTCATGACCGGAGTTCCTGTCGGGGCAGCATAATCCACAGCCGTATGAGCCCTGACCTTCCCAGTAACCGGATGCTTGCGGTGATAGGAGAAGCCTGAACTGATCCTGGTAAACTTAAGCGGAGCCTTGAGGAAGGCCTTCCTCAAACTCTCGCCATCCTGTTTCCAGTAGATGTTCCCTCCGTCTCCCTGGTCGTACATAATTGCAGGGATCAAAGTGTCGCCGCTGATAAACTCCGCATAATAGATAGTGTCAACGGCTATGATCTCTCCTTCACAGCTTTTCTGCTGATACAATATCTTGAAACGGTCTCCAGGCTGTAGGGCGAAGAAATCGACAGACCAGGCATATATCTCAGACAAGGAGACTATCAGGAATGCCGGTGCACCTGCAGCAGCCATATCATTCCACAGAGAGGAATGGATGGTGACATCCGAATATTCCAGAGTGGTCTCTACCGGTCTGGAGTAGTTCCAGACAGCAAGGGAATCGGCAGTCCTGAAGACAGTCCTATGAATCTTGTCGTGCTCATAGACAACGTACTGGGGAGTCTTTTCTGAATCTTCATAGTAGGCCTTGATGGCATTCCCCGCCCTCATTTTCCGTACATCAAAGACAGAATCACAGGCCTGGGCAAGCAAAAAGGCGGATTCGTGGTCCATCCCCAGCCGGGTCATCAATGATGTAAAGGTCTCCCCTTCCTTGACGCTCTCCTGGATGACATTAAGGGAATCCGACCAAAAGCCCTCAGCAGGAAGCACTGCCTGTGTCGTTTCAGGCGGTTCTTCACCAGACTTCATCCGGCAACCAGGAAAGGCTACCGGAAGGATGAAAACACATAAAACAAAAAGATATTCAATAATCTTTTTTGCCATGAATACAAATTTAATAAAAACCCCTACCAAGTCGAAGGGAAGGACGAAAAAAACTCCCAACTTAGGGTCAAACCTGCAATAATCATGAAAAACTTCAGGGCGCCGGCTACCCTTCTGGCTTTAGCCATCTGCATGGCATCAACGGCGCAAACTCGAAAAGACACGACAGTTGTATTAAAAGAGGCAAAGGTCTCTGCAGCAAAGAAGTACAGGGTACCAAAAGCAGGTACCGGCTTTATTGAAATATCAAGTGTCATGGGAAAGGAGACTCCATCATTTCTTGGGGAAACCGACTTGATGAAAACTATCCAACTTCTCCCTGGGATCAAACCGGGGACCGAGGGATTCTCCGGATTATATGTCCGTGGAGGTGGCCCTGATGAGAACCTCATCCTGCTGGACGGAATACCGATCTACAGTCCCGGCCACATGCTAGGTCTGTTCTCAGTGTTCCAGGAAGAAGCTGTAGAAT
This sequence comes from Bacteroidales bacterium, assembly GCA_017962025.1. Classification (GTDB taxonomy): domain Bacteria; phylum Bacteroidota; class Bacteroidia; order Bacteroidales; family UBA932; genus Cryptobacteroides. Next base: position 172 of record JAGCWD010000118.1, on the reverse strand, counting down.
CAGCAACTGTTCACAAAGGCGCTTTCCCTGCATACTTCGGAGGACGTGTCTCCGGGATCATAGAAGTGAACACCAATGACATAAACGACCGCAAAATCAGAGGAAGCATCGGCATGGGTATGCTGAGCGACAAGCTCCACATAGACGGACCGGTCATAAAGGGCAGAACCGG
>JAGCWD010000117.1 GCA_017962025.1 Bacteroidales bacterium | reverse complement strand
CCTTTTGGGGAATACTCTTGAAGAGATAGCCTCCGAGAAAGCTGGGATATTCAAACCAGGCGTTCCTGCCTTGGCCGGTGAATATCTTCCCGAGACTCGTCCGGTCTTTGAAAAGAAGGCTGGGGAAGTGGTTTGCAACCTGTTTTTTGCGCAGGATATGGTTCCTTCGCTTTGGAACCATTCTGAGCAGTTGCTCGTGGCTATGGACCTGCGCGGTAAGTACCAGTCCAAGAACCTGAGGACCGTCCTGGCTGCATTTGACATCCTGAAGGATAATCCTTTCTATTGCGGACTGGGAGATGATGACGCAGTCGAGGATGCTATAATCCATGCTGCTGAACGAACGGGTTTCCATGGACGGTGGGAAAAACTGTTTTCTGATCCTCTGGTGATAGCCGATATCGGCCATAATCCTGCCGCCCTTAAAGAGAATTTCTCCCAGCTTGAGGGGATGATGTCCTCGGGAGAGTATTCCACGCTGATCATCGTTTACGCTGTGATGGCTGACAAGGATTTGGAGGGAATAATGCCTCTCATGCCGGCCCATGCCACCTATATCTTTACAAATCCCAAGACAAGAAGAGCTCTTCCGGAAGAGGACCTTACCTCTGCATTTAAATCTTATTGCAGTAGTTCCGGGAGGCCTGTGGACAGGATTCTTAGCGCACCTTCGGTTGAGGAAGCCCTCGAACTGGCATTTGACCTTGCGAAGAAGGGGAAATCGCTTATCTATCTTGGCGGGAGCACCTATCTGGTCTCCGAAGCGGTAGAGATCCTGAACGACCAGAACAAAGTGCAAGGTTTTTGAAGTAAGGTTAAACCGTTATGAAAACCAGGATAATTGTTTCGGTGCTCGCAGTTGCAGTTATCTGCGCGGCGGCCATTACATCGCAAGCTTTTATGAAGACAGATAAGAACCAGACCAAGGACGCGGAAGGCCACGTCCTGACTTCCCAGTGGAAGGCTTATAACGCGGCCAGGAAAGCGGACCAGCCGAAGAAGATGGCTGAGACCCTGGAATCGATCAAGAAGGAGGCGAAGGCCAGGAGGTACCATTGGGACTTCTACGATGCTGCGGTAAAGAAGGTCGAGGCGGAGACCATGAGGAACTGGAAACTGCGTCAGGAACTTCAGGATAAGTTGTTTGCCGAAATAGAGGAATATGGCGAGCCGATAGTCAGTTATGCTTACCGCAGGAATACGGGAGGAGGCGGACTTACAGATTATGTGCTGACAAACCGGGCCCGGTTGGAGGCAGGGAAGAACACTCCGTTCTACACCATGACCCTCGGCCAGATGAACAATCTCCTGAACTCATTCATTAAGAATGATTACGAATATGCCCTCTGGTCGGAGCGCCTCTATTCGTGGAATGATTCCAAGGTCGTATCTGCTTTGAAAGACTGTCTCGGAGATTCCTATCCGTCGGCGGCCTGGCTTGAATTCCTCGAAGTCGGACAATCGGATTGGGACAGCCGCAAGGAAGCGGCTCAGGCCTTTGCAAAGAAGTACGAAGGGAAAGCGGTATCCTTGTTCGCAAAATCGCTTCTGTTCGAACAGAGGATGATGGAACTGGAGAGGGACAATGCCGGCGAAGATGCATTCAAGGCTCTGTATTCCGAGATAAAGGAAGCCGAGAAGGAACGTAAGTCCTATACCTTCGGGGTTGACTCCAGGATTGCTTCCACCATAAGCGATTTCAAATACCAGATTGAGAGCCTTGAGCGCAAGGATATCTCCATCTCCTTCATTGACAAAGAGATAGTGTTGGCCTTCCGTAACCTTGACAAGGTCGATATCAGCATGGTTACTGACACCAAGGATGCCAAGACGATACTCAGGCAGACTGTCCTCAATCCCAAGAGGAGTTTTCATGTCCTTGATACCGTGAAACTGGCCATTCCGAAGTGCGATGACGGAGACTATGTTGTCAAGGCAGTTAACGGTAAGGTCGGGGATGAGGCGGTATATTCTCCCAAGACTCTTTCCATTGCAGTGAGGGAAGATTCCGAAGGATGGAAGTTCTATGTGGCCGACTATCTGACCGGCCGCCCCTGCGAGAAAGTTGACCTCAAGCTGACTTTGTCGGGAAATACCGTTGCCGAGACCGAAGGAGTGGCGGTGGATGGTTTTACCCCGCTTCCGGGAAAGATCTCCAAAGCCCTTGGAAAGGATGCATTCTATTCGCTCGAGGCTTCCCTGAGGGATCCTGATGGCTTCCTGCGTAAGTCAAAACCCCAGGGACTCCGGAATCAGAGATACTTCGAATCCAAGGACAAAGAAGGTATCTATTGTAATATATTCACAGACAAAGGGGCATACAATCCAGGCGAGACCGTGAAGTTCAAGGCCGTACTGTACGGCGGTGATATGAACAGGAGTCTCCACACCTTCAAGGCAGGGGAAAAGGTTGTAGCAAAGTTTATCAATGCCGAAGGGAAGGATATCGGCAGTCATGATCTTTCCACCAACGAGTTCGGTTCAGTGTCCGGAGAATTCCGGATTCCTGAAGGGGAGAGGAACGGCCGCTTCCGTCTGGAGATTATCCAGGGCAGGACCCTTGCATCCACAAGCGTTGTCGTGGATGAGTTCGTCCTGCCTACCTATGACCTCGTATTCGACAGTGTTGACAGCCTGTATTTCATGGGTGACGAGATCGAGGTCAAGGGCAGGCTGACAAGCTACAGCGGTCATCCTCTCGATGCCGCAGAACTCACCTACACAGTTGACAGCAGGGGAGAGAGGATATCCTCCGGAGCAGTTCCGCAGGGATCGGACGGTGCATTTGCGATCCGTTTCCAGTCCAGGCAGGACCGTTACTGGTATAGTGTCAAGGTCAAGGTCAAGGATGCAACCGGTGAGACAAAGGAGTATTCAAGGTCGGTGTATGTCCTTAATTATCTGAACCTCAGCCTCAATCTCGAAAATGCGGATAAGGGAGATGTGTACGTCGCTTCCGGTTCCCGCGGTTCCGGTGTACACCTGCTTTCAGGGGACAAGGCGAAAGTCTTATTTACCGTGACCAACAACGAAGGTGTCCAGGTACCGGTCCCGGTCAGTTACGAACTTAAGGATTCCGGTGGAAAGGTCATTGTTACAGGAAATGCGGTTTCTGGAGACAGCAAGGAAATAGCAGTCCCGAAGTCCGGAATATATACAGTTGTCTCCAAGGCTTCGGTCAAGGCTACGGACGGGAAGGAGATATCATCCGAAGAAGAACTTACGATCCTCAGGGTCGGGGACGATGACGATATCCTCCAGGCGGATGTGGAGAGCTTTTTCAAGCTAGTCGGCCCTTGCTCGGACGGTTCGTTAAAGGACGGAGAGGACATCCAGGTGAAGATGGGAGCCGGCCAGGGCCCGGTCTGGGCAGTCGTAACGCTGTTCGGGGACATGAGGCAGCCGCTTTCACGCAAGCTGGTCCATCTGGACGGCAAGGCAGGAGAGAAGGGATCTATCACAGACATCGTATTCGATTACAAGTCTGATTATCCAGACGCCCTGTATCTGATGGTGTTTTATTTCCGCAACGGCTCCCATTACACTTTCACCAGGGAGTTCAGGCGGGAAAAGGAAGAGTTGGCGCTCCCTCTGGAGTTCTCGTCCTTCGAGGACAAAGCCCTTCCCGGGAAGGAGTATTCAATCATTATTAAATCCCTTGCCGGAGCGGAGGCTCTTGCGGCAGTCTTCGACAAGAGTTCGGAAACCATAGCTCCGAACAGGTGGAATACCGTCAGGCTGACAGACAGGGGAGCACAGGGCGTTTATTGCCAGGTCCAGGACGGTGGGATCGGAAATGCCATGAGGATAGGTTATTCAGGCAAGAACGCCATGTTCAAGACGAGGGCTGCCGGAGCGGTTGTGGAGATGGAGGAAGCATATTCGATGAATGATATGGTACTGGCGGATGCCGCTGCCCCGATGGCGATGCAAGCGGCGGAGAAGGAATCTTCCTATGATGAATCCGGTGTCGCCGAGTTGGCTGAAGAGGTCGGGGTCAGGTCTGATTTCGCCACCAGCCTGGCTTTCGAGCCTTTCCTCAGGACAGGTGCAGATGGAACTGTTGATTTCAAGTTCAAGACTTCGGACAAGCTCTCGACCTTCGTCGTCCAGGTCTATGCCCACACCCCCGAGATGCTGAATTCCGTGATAAGGAAGGAGATGGTGGTATCAGTGCCGGTTAAGGTCGGAGTAGTCGAACCGAAGTACCTTTACAAGGGAGACAAGTTCGTGCTTCACGCTACCATTTCCAGCATGTCCGAAATTCCTGTCTCCGGGACAGTAGTGCTTCAAGCCTATCCATCTGCGGAATACAAGGATGTCAAACCATTCTCTACTGTTTCCAGAAAAGTGACCATCCCTGCAGGAGAGACAGTCCCTGTGGAATTCGATGTCGATCCCAGGAATTATGATGAACTTGGACTCAAGGTGGTTTTCGCTGACAAGGCCAATACCTTCTCGGATGCAGTATTCGTATCCCTTCCTGTCCTTGAAGCCGAACAGACCCTGACAGAATCCCATTCTGCAGTTCTGCTTTCTGGAATGGACAGGGAGGCTCTTATCCGCCGGCTCCGGTCCGAATTCACCGGGACGACAGCGAATGGAGCCGAATACAAGGAGATAGATATCCGTCAGATGCTTCTTGACGCCATACCGACTAAGGTGGAGCCTTCAGGCAAGGATGTCCTGTCGCTGTCCGAAGCGTTGTATGTCCGCAAGGTTGCAGCCAAATTGGGCTCTTCACTCGAGACCGTTATGCCGGATTCCGAGCTGATCACGAAGGTTTTCGCCTGCCGCAATGCCGACGGAGGCTTTGCCTGGTTCCAGGGAATGAAGTCCTCTCCTGTGATTACGGCTGTCATCCTCGAGCGTTTTGCCAAGATGAGGGATGCAGGAATGCCAGTAGAAGGTTTTGATCCCGTCCTTTCCGTAAAATACCTCGACCGCAATCAATTCATTCACGGGGATTCCTGGCCGTATTGGTGCGGATGGTTGTCGACGGCACAGTATGCCCACGTCCGTTCGATGTATTCCTCGGTCGCTTTCGATGTCTCGAGGGAGACCAGAAGCGAAGCAAGCGAGTATTCAAAGAACTTCAAGGAGTTTAAGAAATATATCAAGGACTATCTCATCCCTTCGGAGAAGGATGGTCGCGGGCTCAACGGCCAGATCCTTGCCAAGGCACGCAGGATAAAGACCCTGGTCAACCTCGTCCATGAGGATGGAGGATTGCAGCTTGCATCGTCCTGGGGAATGAAGTTCCAGGCTGATTCCAGGATGAGGTCATCCATCTCTGCGGACGTAGCTTCGCTTTATGAATATGCTGTCGAACATCGTGACGGCGGATGGTACTATCCCAATGCCGTAATGCCATGGCGAGGCCTACTAGAAAGCGAGTTGTACGCCCATTCACTGCTCTGTGACCTGCTCTCGGTCCCTGAGCTTGTCGAAGGGCTTGCCTCTGGGCAGGTGGATGAGGGCAAGCGTATAGCTGACGGTATCCGGATCTGGACTATGCTCCAGAAAGAGACCCAGCAATGGGCCGATGATCCGGCTTTTGTAGATGCCATCAATTCGGTAATGTGCGGAGGTGAAGATATCCTTTCCACAAGGGTTATCTTGCTGACAAAGACTTATCGTAAACCTTTCCGCAGCATTGTCTCTGCCGGAAACGGTTTCACGGTGGAGAGACACTTCTACAAGGAAGTCCTCGGGGAGGGATCCAAGATCGGGAGGCTTGAGATTTATCCCGGAATGAAGCTGTCCGTAGGTGACAAGGTCATTGCCGAGTACAGGATCTGGAATCAGGAGAACCGCAGCTTCGTGAAGCTAACTGCACCGAGAGAGGCCGCTTTCAGACCTGTTAACCAGCTTTCCGGTCATGTCGGCTGGTGGGCCAGGCCGGTCGGAGGGACATATTCAGTAACACCTCAGGGCTACAGGAATGTGAAGTCAGACCGTACGGAGTACTTCTTCGATGTCTATCCGGAGGAGAACACCACTGTGACTGAAGAGTTCTTCATTACCCAGGAAGGAACCTTCACCGCGCCCGTCGTCTCTGTCGAATCCCTGTATGCCCCTCACTACCGCGCGAATGACAAGTTCGGTGGCACATTGACGGTCAATGAATAAGAAAAAGTTTTGCGGAATCGAAAAACTGTAGTATTTTTGCAATCCCTTTAAGGAGAGAAAGCTCGGAAGCATAGCTCAGCTGGTTCAGAGCACCTGCCTTACAAGCAGGGGGTCACTGGTTCGAATCCAGTTGTTTCCACACAAAGAGGTTCTTGCGGCTTTTGCAGGTGCCTCTTTTTTATCATTCTTTTATCAAATGATTATGGAACCGCAGATAAACGCCCACAACAAGGAGGAGTACCCTCCCATGCATACGGCTGAGCATGTCCTTAACGCCACTATGGTCAAGATGTTCGGTTGCCCGAGGTCGAGGAATGCTCATATCGAGAGGAAGAAGTCAAAGTGCGATTACGAGTTGCCGGTCTGCCCGACTGACGAGCAGGTGGCCGAGATTGAGGCTAAGGTCAACGAGGTTATCAACCACGGCCTTGACGTGACAATCGAGTTTATGCCGCGGATGGAGGCTGCTAAGATCGTCGATCTGAGCAAGCTGCCGGAAGATGCTTCCGAGACACTCAGGATCGTCCGTGTCGGTGACTATGATGCCTGCGCCTGTGCCGGGGCACATGTAAGCAATACATCGGAGATAGGTACGTTCAAGATTCTAAGTCATGACTTTGAGAACGGACGTTGGAGAGTAAGGTGGAAAGTGTCATCAAACACGGCATAAATAGATGGCGAAGATCGAACGGTGATTAATAATGAATTACAAAGCAGCTAGTGCCGTTTTCGGCACTAGCTGCTTTGTTCGATTAATTGATAACCTATTATTCTGTGGTTGGGAAGATCGTCAGGCGAAGGGTCGTGCTGCCGTAAGGGACCAGGTCGATGTATTCAACCTTTCCTTCGGTCTTGAATTTCTCAGGCAGGGCGGGGGTAAACCTCTTTTCCTTAAGGGTCCAGCCCTTTACACCGACAACAGGAACACGGATCTTGAGCGGAACCGTCTCGAGGTCGAAGGGGAAGCCTTCGGCACCGGTTGATTCAACCTTCAGGTCCTTCAATCCGTCCTTGACAAGGGCATAGTTCCATTTCCCTGCGGGTGTCATTGACCAGCTCTTGAAATCGGGGTTGGCGGATACCTTGCCTGCAAGATTGTCGTAGATGGCGGGATCCTCCTCGACATCGGCGGGTATGGCATATGAATATACAACCGGTCCGCGCTGGACTGAAGATCCAATGACAGGATTGTCCACAATTTCGATTTCCATAGGGAGATCAACTGTGAAAGTGTCTCCGGTCTTCCACTGCTTGCTGACTGTCTTGAATCCGGCCTCCTGACCCTTGACCCATCCTGGGATACGATAGGTGAAATCCATGTCGCATGCCTTGCCGTAAGGCTTGCCGTTCTTGAAGAAACTGAACTCGAAACGAACCTGTTCCTCGAAAGGATAGGCGGTCTTTTCCTCGATACGGACGGTGATTCCCTTGCCGAGGTCATATTCCACTGACGAGGGGCCATAGAGGGCGGCCACGGGCTGACCCTTGCGGTCTTTCATCCACATGCGGGCAACGTAGTTCGGGAAATAACGGTGCAGGTTGCCGATGCAGCATTCAGTCTCATGGATTGGACGGTACTGCATCCAGGTAAGGCCGTATTTGAAGTTGTTGTGGTTGGAATTGCTGGTTGCGATGAACTGGTTGGGGCAGGAGAAGTACTGCATCGTCTTGAAATCCTTCGTAATGGCTCCGAAGCCACCGTTGAATATTCCTTTCTCGATGCGGTCAGCCCACTGGCCGTCTCCCGTTACCATCAGGTAGTAACCCATGGTCCAGGTGTAATCGGAGATGTCGCAGGTCTCATGGCTTGCAAGGGGATCATTGCCTGCCAAGGCCTCAGAGGAAGAATTGATACCGTCGATGAGCATGTTGGGTGCTTCCATCTTCTCTTCTGCGTGCAGTGCGGCCTTAAGATACTTTTCCTCTCCGGTGTAGGCGTAGAGAAGGAGGGGAACCTTCAGGAGTTCGTTCATGGTGACTCCATGCATGTGGAACTCGCTGTCATCCAAGGCTGTCTCCTGGGTCATGTTGGATTCGCCTCTTTCCCATGCATTGATGGCCAGGTCGAGGAGGGCCTGGTTGACGGTGAGGGCATAGGTCCAGAGCATACCTTCGACATTGATGACATAGCGGTCCTGGGCAAGTTCATCCAAAGAATATGACAGATAGTTCTTCTCCAGGGCCTCAGGAATCCTTGGATCTCCTGTTGCTTCATAGTAAGCCTGGACAGCGCGGAAGAAAACAGCGAAGGGCCAGGCCATGGAGCCGGTATCAGGGCCGAGACGGCCTTCAGACCGGTCTGCCATCAGGATTCTGGCCTGACGGGCCATACGTTCCTGCTGGCGGGCCTGCATCTGGGCGAAACGCTGCTGGGCCTCGGGGTCTGCCTGCATCTGGGCGAAACGCTGCTGGGCTCGGGGATCGGCAGAGACCTGGGCGTCGAAGTTCCTGGGACGGCGACCGCGCTGAAGCTGCTTCATTGCTTCCTCCTCAGTCATTCCGGCCTTGGCCGGAAGCGGATGGGCAAGGACATATTCGATATTCTCCTGCCAGGTGTCCAGGAATTTCCTGTCATCTAGAAGGAATCCGAGACGGGTGATACCGTCAAGATAGTAAGCGGTCTGTTCGAAACGCCACCAGTCGGCACCGCGGGATTCTGAATCACGCTTGAGTTCTCCTGCCCAGAGGACGGTATTGAACGGATATGCCATAGCCTCGGGATGACCTGCCAGGCCGTCACGCTGACGCTCAAGTATTTCCTTAAGCCAGCCTTCCGGCTGGATCTTGTCGATCATTCCTTCAGCAAAGACTGCATGAGGGGCGACGGGGACGCTTGTATCCACCTTCTTGCCGCAGCCGGGGAGCAGGAGTAGCAGGCCGGCCAGGATTAAAAGATTCTTTTTCATCGTTGGACTATTCTTTTACAATAAGTTTGTCAATTGGAGTAAATATAAGAATAATTGTTTATTTTTATGTTATGAAACACCTATGCAAATCTTTCATCCCAGGCATCATACTGTCTGTCATTTTCTTTTCGTCATGTTCCCATAAGCCCTTGTCCGGTGTTATCATTACCGGACAGAACAACCATAACTGGCCGGTCAGCAGCGAAGCTATAAAACTGATGCTGGACAATTCCGGACTGTTCAGTATGGATGTGGCTATATCTCCGTCAGCAGGGGAGGATATGTCTTCCTTCTCGGTCGATTTCAGCAAGTACAAGTTCGTTGTCCTTGACTACAATGGAGACCGGTGGCCGGAGACTATGGACGAAGACTTCCTTGAATATGTCAGGGGCGGCGGGGGAGTGATCGTATATCATGCTGCCGACAATGCTTTTCCAGAATGGGAAGAGTACAACAAGATCATAGCACTCGGAGGGTGGGGGGACCGCAACGAGGATTCCGGTCCTTATGTGTATTGGAAGGAAGGAGGACTTGTCAAGGACACGACTCCGGGCCCCGGAGGCTCCCACGGCGCCCGTCATGAATATGTGATGAACAGCCGTGACCGGGTTCATCCAATTCTCAAGGGACTGCCTGAAGGATGGAAGCATGCCGAGGATGAGCTTTATGACCGTATGAGAGGGCCAGGGGATATCAAGGATCTTCTCTACACGGCCTGGGCTCCTGCAGAGAAAGGTGGCTCGGGACGTGAAGAGCCCCTCGTTTTTACTGTTGGATATGGGAAGGGTCGGATCATACACATCATGCTAGGACATGCCGGCGATTCTCTTGAGGATAATCCGGCCATGCAGTGTACCGGTTTCCAGGTGTTGATGCTCCGGTCGGCGGAGTGGTGCGCAACCGGAAAGGTAACCCAGAAGGTTCCCATAGATTTCCCGACCGAAACAGAAGTCTCGCTGCGTCCGGACTACAACCCCAGATAAACTCGGAGGATTAAAGACGTATTCTTTGTATTTCGTTGTTTATTATTATGCAAGGTTTACGATAACCGGGATTTAGTGTTATAGCTCCGCTGCTTTAAACTGATTATGAAAGCTGAGGTATCTGCAATATCCCGATTGAGGATAGGTATTGACGGCGAGGGTGTCACTACACTGGTTGCTTTCATGCTCTGCCCTCTGGAATGCAGATTCTGCCTGAATCCCCAGACCCTGTCGCTGGATTATCCTTATGAAGAGTGTACTCCCGAGAGTCTCTACATGAAGTTGAAGAAGGATGAACTCTACTTCCTGGCCACCGGTGGAGGAATTACATTCGGAGGAGGTGAGCCGCTTCTCAGGCATGGGTTCATAAGGGAGTTCCGGAAAGTTTGCGGTCCTGGATGGAGGATAAACCTGGAGACATCATTGAATGCCCCCAAAGGCTTTCTGGAAGATGTCATTCCGGTTACCGATTCCTTCATCATCGACATCAAGGACATGGATCCAAGGATCTATTCGAACTATACCGGACGGGACAACAGGCTTGTAATTGACAATTTAAGAATGCTTTCGGCCAATGGCCTGGCACCTAAATGCGTAATCAGGATTCCGGAGATTCCCGGGTTCAATGACCATGATGCACTGCTGGAGAGCGAAAGGAAGGTCCGAAGCCTCGGTTTTGAGATTATTGACAGATTCAAATACGATACTGAATATGGAGAGAGGAAAAGAAATATGCAGGATGCTTAAGGAGATCCGTCGCAGGATCGCCAAGGAAAACGACATTGAATTCATCACGTCCGAATGCCGTCACAAAGGCTCCTGCGCCGGGACATGCCCTAAATGCGAGGCAGAGCTGGCCTATCTGGAGGGGCAGCTTGCTTCCAGAAAAAGACTTGGCAAGGCCGTGAGAGTCGTTGGTCTCTCGATGGGCCTTGCCACAATCGCTCCGGCTTTGTTTACAGCGTGTAATCCGGATGACATGAAGGGTGAAGAATCCTGGGAGCAGCTTCAGGGGGACATTGCCCCAGCCCATGTCATCCCCAAGTCTGAATGAAATTACTTGGACGGTCTCTTGTAGCCGTCCTGGGTAGCTCTGGCGGACATCCTTTGGATTCTGGTCTCAGTAGCCGGATGGTCAGAGAATATCTCGGAGACAGCGGAACTCGAAGCCGCCTGTGATCCGGCTGATGCTCCACCAGTGGAGAGGGTGAGCAGACGTTCGAATGCAGTGGCCATAGCCCATGGATTCCTGCCGTGATCGACCAGGAACTGGTACCCATAGTCATCTGCCTGGTTCTCCTGCTTCCTTGAGAACTTTGCACTGAGGAGTGCTTCTCCTACATCACCGAGCTGGGAGGCTGTAAGCACGGCTATCGCACCTCCGGTAGCGACAACGGCATCCCTGATCGCAGAGTTGCGCAAAGCGGCCTGGAACTGCTTCCTGGAGTGTTTCAAGGCTACATGTCCGATTTCGTGTCCGACAACGCCGAGCACCTGGTCATCAGTCATCTGGTCCAGAAGCCCGGAGTAGATCCTGACACTTCCGTCAGCGCATGCGAAAGCGTTGACATCATTTGTACCATATACCTTGAAATTAAGAGGGATCCCATCGACGTTTGTAATGCCTTTGGTGAGGTTGCGGACCCTCTTGACATAGGCATTTGTCTCGGGCAGGACGTTGTTCTGGGCGTCGAGCTGGGCTACATACTGTCCGACATATGCCTGGATTTGTTCATCGCTGAGGGTTGCTGCCTGGGCTAACTTCGCTCCACTGGAAAGAAGATATGCGGCATTGAACTGCTCGCTGCAAGAGACGAGCATCATAGCCGTAGCCACAATGATGAAAAGCTTTCTCATTCTGTTGGATGTTTTGATTATCACAAATATAATTAATTTGATGATAATACAAAAACCGCGCTATGCATTCACTGCAGAGCGCGGAAGTTGTCTTGTTAAGTAAGATGAATTCTCATGAATTCTGAAAACTTATAACTAATAACCAACTAAAACTACTAACAAGAACGATATTTTCACTGCATAAATTGTGCCTATGTTATTATGAAAGACACAGAAAGGGAGTTTCCGTCCTCATCCATAACCGTTACGACATGTCTGCCGGATTCCGGTTTTATGTTCATCTGGTGAATGAACCTTGTCTCACCCAGAAATTCATTATCCAGATGCCAGTAAACCACACTGTCCGGCGTACGGTGTGCCAGGTTGAAAGTTACTCCGGCAATCGATCCGTCGAGCTGGCGGGGGATGGTGATGGTGGCCCCTTCTTCAGGGTATATGAATTCCATCAACGAATTACCTTCCTTCTTTTCCGGAATGTATGGTTTGTATTCTGGATGATGCTGTCTGTAGTACCATTCCATCGAAGGGGGCAGGATGAAAGTCCTGACTCCTTCCACAGTCTTGTGATATGGGCAAGGATCGCTTCTTAGAGCCTTCTTGGGCAGGAGCAGGGTGTCCTTCCTGGTACATTCCACCCCGGCAAGATGTCCTGAATCGTGGCAGACTTCAGCCGTGATGCCCTCTTCGGAAAGAGGCTCTTCAAACCATCCGCCGGAAGGGAGGAGATTGAATATTCCAAACATGACCGGACCCGCAGTCCTGGCTCCTGTCAGTCCCGGGACCCCATTGCCCTTTGCATTACCTGCCCACACCCCGACAGCATATTCAGGTGTCATCCCAACTGCCCATGCGTCCCTGAATCCATAACTCGTTCCGGTCTTCCATGCAACTTTCCTGACGGAGCTTACAAGATGCCAGTCTATCTCATCCGGCCTGTTGACTTCCTTAAGGGCGTCAAAGGTGTACCATAGCGCGCATTTGTCCTTCAGAGGGAAGTCCTCGGTGTAGTCCTGGTAGGATGCCGACATTTTTGAATATATCGAAGTGATATCAAGAAGGGTGCCTTCGCCTCCGCCTAAGATAAGGGACAATCCGTAGTGGGATGCGCTCTTAGGCATTGTAGAGATTCCGCATTTCCTCAGGATGTCCAGGAATCTAGGTACCCCGAAACGTCGGAGCATGTGGACTGCAGGCACGTTGAGGGATCGCGCCAAGGCCTCCGAAGCAGGAACGGCCCCGACAAACTGCCTGTTGAAGTTCTGGGGTGAGAAACCGTTGAGGTTGATCGGCACATCAGGAAGCAAGGTGTTAGGCAGGATTTCTCCTTCTTGCAGAAGGGAACAGTAAAGTATGGGTTTCAGGATGCTTCCCGTGCTTCTGGGCGATCTTGGGATGTCCACTTCGCTTCCTGGCCGGCTTCGTTCCGGATTAGCATTGCCGACATAGGCCAGGATGTCTCCACTCTTGACATCCAGGACTATGGCAGAAAGGTCATCGACCCCCCGTTGGGTGAAATCATCGTTCCACTGGTCGCAGACTGCCTGAACCTTCCTTTGGAGATGGACATCCACTGAAGTTCGTACCCTCTTTCCTGTCGATTCCTTGAAATGGTGTTCAACCAGATGGTAGGCATCGCGTGGAAGGGAGACCGGTTCCAGTGGCAGTGGCTCTTCGCATGCCAGTTCCAGGTCCAGGGAATCCAGGTAGCCTCTTTCATAGAGGGTTCCAAGAAGACGGTTCCTCTTCTCCATCAGTTTATTCCGGTTCTTGCCAGGATGGATGTCCGCAGGGGAATTCGGGAGCACTGCCAGCGTGGCAGCTTCACCCCATGACAGTTCTTTCGGCGGCCTTCCGAAATACCTCCATGATGCTGCTTCAAGTCCCACTACATTACCGCCAAAGGGCGCATGGGAGGCATATAGTCCGATGATTTCCTCTTTGGAACACCGCCATTCCAATCTGGTGGCAAGGATGGCTTCAATCATCTTCTGTCCCAGGGTCCTCTCTTTCCCACGTGCCATCCTGATTACCTGCATAGTTATAGTACTGCCGCCGCTGGTGACATGTCCTGCCCTGATGTTTCCGATGGCGGCTCTCGCTATGGCTAATGGATTGACTCCGTGGTGGAAAACGAACCATCTGTCCTCAAAATTGATCAGGGCAGTCCTGAATTTATCAGGGATGCTGTCAGACGGAGGGAATCTCCACTGCTGGTCTGAAGCGATCCTGGCTCCCAGGAGTTCTCCATTCCGGTCTTCGACCACGGTCGAGTACCTGGTGCCCTTGAAAAGGTCTCTTGGCAGGCAGAAGAGATACAAGAGCAGAAGGGCGGCCGTCAAGCCGCCCAGGATTCTTTGAAAAACTTTATTCCTGCCTTCCATCGTTTACTCGGACACGATGGCTGTGCCGGAGGCCGTGTTTGCACTGATCCTCGAATCGTACATGGCAACGCATTTGACTGGAGGAAGGTTGAACTCGCCTGCATAGGCAGCACGCATCTTCACCTTAAAGGTTTTTGCGGTTCCCTTGGGAAGGTCGAAATGCCAGATAACCCTGTCGTCCCGGATATCGCGATAGTCGTAGATAGCGTCAGCGGATCCACCGCTCAACAACCTGTCATTGAATATCTCCCATCCTGATGGAATGCTTTCCGTAAGTGCAAGGTGGGTGTAGTCCTTGATACCGCTGATATTGCCCACCGTGATAGTGACGGTGAAGTCCGTCCCCTGGGGTATGTTTGCCGGATTGACGGTTTCTCCCTTGTCGGAAACGTAACTGACGTTAAGGCTCAGTCCGTTCGAGCGAGCCTCTGTCCTGGAGCCGCGTTCCGGAACGGAAGATGTTACCAATGTGGCATGGATGACCCCGTCGGATGTGTTCTTGATGTCCACTCCTCCGGTTTTGGAATCCAGGTTGACATTGTTTACTGACTTGGGGGTATTGACCTGCATCACATTGCTTCCTTGGGAGACTTCTGCTGATAGGATACCCGTGTTGACCTTGCTTGAAAGGGTGTTCATGGCCTTGGTGATGAAGGCTGCCTCCTGAGTGCTGTACCATTCTCCTGCCATCGCCTTTGAGACCTCCTGGGCCAGGTCAAGGGCCTCTGGAATCAAGTCTGAAAGGGCGCAGGCCTCAAGGGCGATAGCCTTGTCCCTGTCAGGGGATCCATAGGTCCTTACATGCCCCTCGTTCTCGGAGATGTCGTATTTGAGATTGGACAGCATCTCCTTTGCTATGTTCTTCTTTCCCGAGATCGAATATGCAGAAGCCAGCATCCAGGTTGCCTGCCGGGAGAGATTGCCTCCCTCCTTCAGTCGGTTCATGGCGCCGTTTTCCGGTTCACCCTTCAGAGCCAGTGTGTAGAGCCTGTAAGCCTGCTCCAGATCCTTGAGGCCGCTTCCATCATTGTTTCGATAGCTTTGGATATTTTTCTTCTGGTACCTTGTCCAACTTGCCAATACTCCTTTGCTGACGCTGAATCCGTTCTGAGAAGCCATGACCATGAACTGTCCGGCCATTGAGCTTACCCAGTTGTCTGCATCGGATGCTCCCGGCCAGTAGCCGAAGCCTCCGTCACCCAATTGCCTGAGGAACAGCTGCTGAAGGAGTTCAGGAATCATCTTGTCTGCTTCCTTCTTCTTTTCTTCAGGAAGCATGTCCATTATGGACAGAAGGCTGATTCCTTTGGCTGCTATCTGTTCGCTGCAATTGAAGCCGTAGTTTTTCATGAAGGTGAAGACTCCTTCATAGTTCATTGAGTGGAAACTCGAAAGCTCAAGCGTGGCCCATCTGTTGTCACCGGATGCGAACGGGGAATAGCCCATATGCCTGGTCTCCCCCTTGCCTACAGTTATTCTCGTTACCTCCACTGTCGGAGGAATAGGGTTACGGACTTGGATTGAAATTGTCTGGGACGCTTTCTGGCCACTACCCTCGGCAAAGACGGTAACCTTCGCGGTTCCTTCACCGACTGCTTCCAGGGCGAAGTTGACAAGCTTGTCTCCAGGCTCCTGGAATGCCAGGGAGACCTTTTTATCTCCCGTAACGCTTAATGGACCTTCAACCTTGACACTTACATCTGCTGCTTTTACCGAGCCTTCAAGAGCGAAGACATTGACCGGAAGGGTTACTTTCTCTCCTGTTCCGATGACCCGAGGCAGGGTTGGGAGAACCATCAGAGGTGATCTGACCGGCACGGTCTTTTCTGCATTGCCGTAAACCGCATCATGAGCGGCTACTACCATAACCCTGACGCTTCCAACGTACATAGGCAGTTTTATCTTGTGGGTAGCGGATCCTGTAGCAAGCGTAAACGGACCCATGAACTGTACAACCGGGTTGAATCGGTTGTCCTTCTTGGCTCCTACTATGACGTCTTCGTCTCCTCCGATGCTGAACAGGGGAGAGAACCTTCCGCTGTAAGCGCCAATGACATAGTCATACAGATCCCAGGTCTTGACCCCAAGGGCCTCTCTCTCGTACATGAATTTCCAAGGATCCGGAGTCTTGAAGCCGGTGATGTCCAGGAGACCTTCATCCACGATGGCAAGGGTGTAAGTCATGGGCTTCCCGTTCTTCTCCTTGATCTTAACCCTGAATTCCTGTTCGGGGCTGAGGACATCCGGCATGTCAATGAGAGGAACAAGATGGGATTCCTTGTCATTGACAGATATGGGACGTACTCCGTAAAGCCTTATCGGAAGGTCATTGTCAGCCCTCTCATGGGGCTGGAGAAGTGAGACATGGATGTAGAAATTGGGCGCCATCTGCTCAGTCACCTTGAAGGTGTAAGTCATGTCTTCCTCTCCTGAGACCTTGACCCATTCCCTGGAGATTACTTCCCTGGAATTCTCCAGCGAGACCAGGGCCTGTCCCTTTGATGCAGCCGGGATAAACACTTTTACTTTTTCACCGACTTCGTAGCTGTCCTTGTCTGTTGAGAAAGACAGCATTGTCAGGCCGTCGGGATCGGTCTTGGCTGAGCGGCCCCTGTAGGCCGGCCAGTCAACATAGAAGATGTCTCCGGAGAGATGACCGCTGTCATTGTCCTTGACTATCACAAGGTAGCGTCCCCAGTCGGGATAGTCAACCCTGAAGGGGATTGTGCTGGGATTCTTGCCTGACTTCAACTCTCCGGTTGAAAGAGGTTCAGTCGATGAGCTGTTGACATAGGAGTCGAGGCTTTCATTCCTGCTTTCCCACCACCAGCTCCATTTGATCTTATAGACTGCATAGGAGAGATTCTCTCCTGTAACGGGCTTACCTTCCTTGTCAACCGCCACTACCTCGATCTTGTAGTCCTTGTCTGTTTCAAGGAACTGGCTTTCTCCCTCAGTGGGAACCTTAACTCCTACGTAAGTCTGGTAAGGGGAATAGGGAACGGTCATAGTGTTGAAACTGATGTCTCCGCCTGGCTCCTGGACAGAGGTTACTATGTCTGCAGCAAGCATTCCCGGGGCATCTTCTGCCGGTGGCATTTCTACATTCACACTTGTTTTGCCATCCTTGTCGAGGCGGGTGTCAACGAGATTGTGTTCGCTTTTGGAGAACTCTGACAGGGGAGTGGTGAATTTAAAACCTTCGTAACCTTTGAAGGTAGAAGCTCCGCTCCTTAAGGTCATGTCAACCTTGACTGCCAGGCCGGAAGCGGCCGGCCCTGTCAGCCAGTTTGAAGATATTCCAAGAGGTAAGGTCTTCCCTCCTTCGATGGTTCCCTCCATGTCAAGATTGACCTTCAACCTGTTGGGCTTTATGCTTTCAATCTTCAGATTCTTCCTGAAGGTTGCTCCTCCTATCTTGAAGTAGGCAGTCCAGTCTCCGGTTGGGTCTTCATCCTTGGTAGGGATGTCAAACACATAGAACCCGTCCTTTCCGTTACCGTTGATGATTTTGGTGTAGTACCTTGATTCAGGAGTATAGAGTTCCATGACGGCAGGATGCTTGTCAGGAATCCGGTCATCCTTATCCTCGAGAAGCAGTGTGACATGGAGAGTGTCTCCCGGTCTCCAGACACCTCTTTCACCGTAAATGAATGCCTTCAAACCCTTCTCAAGGGTTTTCCCTCCCACGTCGAAACGGCTGAGAGACTTTTCATCGCCATCGGTCACCTTGAGATAGCTGGTTGCTCCTCCACGCTTTGCCACTACCACGAACGGCCTTCCCGATAGATTGATCTCTGCCATTCCGTCAGTGCCGGACTTGGCATAACCGATCTCTTCGAGTTGATAGCTGTAGACGTAAAGCTCGGAGTTGAACACCGGCTCCGCGGTGAGGATGTCACTCACGCTGACCCAGAGTTTGTCGCCTCCTGAATATTTTGCAATGACTCCAAGGTTCGAAGTCAGGAGATTGATTGAAGGGAACCTGGATTCTTCCATGTAGAATGATGGCTTCTGAGGATTGTCCCTGTCTTCCCAGACATATTTGGTCCAGTCGTGGTAATAGCCTTCATAGAAATATGGATCAGGCCTGTCCCATTCCTTGTAGTCATCTTCGGTTAGCTCCACTGAAGAGATGTTGACTAGCTCGTCAGCCGGAGTACCGCTCTTGAAACTGGCGGCCTTTCCGTACACTGAATAATCCTGCTTGAATGACAATTTTACCCTGTAGATCGCGCCGGCTTCCTGTTTGAAGAGGCCGGAAAGATCCACACTGTAATCCTGCCATTTATGAAGATTCTTTGAAGGATCCGAGTCGAGCCTGATGCTTCTGCGGTAAACCAGCCTGCCGCTTCTCCTCAGGGAATTATTCCCATCAAGATCGTTATCCTGGAGGAACATCAGTACGTTGTCCTCGTAGATCTGGACAATGCTGATATCGACGGCTTTCAGGTTCACTGCCTTGAACGGGAGGATGAGTTCCTTCGAGTTGGGAAGGATGGTTCCCGTCAATGGAATCTCCACCGCCGGCTTTTCTTCGGCAGGGGAGAAAGATTTTGAATAGTCCTCACCGAGCCGTGCCCCGTTGTACTCTTTCACGGCATCTGAGATCTTCAGTGTAACCGGATTGTCACCTGGCAACTCGTAGAATACTTTCACCCTGGCTCCCTCTACCTGGAGGAAGTACTTTCCTACTCCCTCTAAAGTAAACAGACCGGAATAGTCATCCATGTCTGCGAGGGGATTGGAGAAATAGATGTTGATGTAGGGATCTTCGGCTTCAACCCTTTCGGCGTCCATCACCCTGAACCCCTTGGTGGACGGTATGATCACTTCCAGCTTTGAATCGGTAACGAATCCGGTGTTACCGGCTTTCATCCAGACCTTCAGGGTGTTGTCCTTGTCAGATCGCTCAAGGTTCAGGATGTCGAAATGGTAGAGGAGCTGGTCCTGGCCGGCAGTGACAGACAGTTCCGCGGAGTTGCCGGGGTAGCTGTATTCCATCATTTCCCTGACCTGCTCAACTGGCAGTTCTTCCGTCAGGGAGATTGTTCCGCTGACATTTGCCTTGTCGGGAGATGAAGCCTGGATCGAAATGTCATCGAGGGACAGTACAGCTTCCTTGATGGCTACAAGGAAACTGAATTGGAACTGGCGGAATTTCCTTGCCCCAACTTTTTGGATTTTGTCAAGCTGAAGCTTTCCTACATAGGACTGCCCGCTCTTCAAAGCCCCGCTTTCGGGGATGAATTCCAGGGTATTGCTGGTCAGCCATCTCGTGGTTCCCTTGATATGCGGAGTGAATGTCAGGATTCCATCCTTAATGTCGGCACCGGGCATGGCACCGGGTATGTCAGAAGCAAGTTCCACAAGGATTGTGGACTTGTCTGAGATGATGCCTCCTGTGTGAGCCTTGATAAAGGTTGCAAACTCAGTGCTCTGACCCTTGCTTTTGCCGAAGCGGCTGCATGATGAGCTGAGAGGAATCAAAACTGCTATGGCCAGGAAGGCCAGGATGATACCGCTATGTCTTTTCATACTGCTATGAATATCCTTATAAATATTATTCTTCAAATATAACCATTGTCTGGGTTATTGACAAGATTTGGACCGTTCAATTCCTCCTTGTGACAATTTGTCAGTCGGTTCCGGATGGCACAGCCTTTGATTTCTACAGAATGCCTCCCGTGAATCGGGACCGTAACGTTAAACAACATTTAAATTAATTCATATCATGATCAGACCATTGGCAGACAGAGTCTTGATCGAGCCTAAGGAGGCCGAGACAAAGACAGCTTCAGGAATTTACATTCCCGACACAGCAAAAGAGAAACCCCAGCATGGCAAGGTGATAGCCGTTGGCCCCGGAAAGAAGGATGAACCGATGGAGGTTAAAGTCGGTGAGGAAGTCCTTTATGGGAAATATGCTGGCACAGAGGTTACCTTCGAAGACAAGAAGTATCTTATCGTGAAGCAGTCGGATATTCTAGCTATCTTATAAAAATACCAAGGAGGAAATATCATGGCAAAAGAGATAAAATTCAACGTTGATGTCCGTTCCAAGATGAAGGAAGGAGCGGATGCTCTTGCTGATGCAGTAAAGGTTACTCTCGGACCTAAGGGACGTAACGTAGTTATTGACAAGAAATTCGGAGCCCCCCAGGTTACCAAGGACGGTGTGACCGTCGCCAAGGAGGTCGAACTTGAGGACAGGTATTGCAACATGGGTGCCCAGATGGTCAAGGAAGTCGCTTCCAAGACTAACGAGCAGGCCGGTGACGGTACGACTACCGCAACCGTCCTTGCCCAGGCAATTATCAACGTAGGTCTCAAGAACGTCACCGCCGGAGCCAATCCGATGGACCTCAAGAGAGGTATTGACAAGGCTGTTTCAGCTGTTGTCAAGGATCTCAAGAAGCAGAGCAAGAAGGTTGGCAGCGACTATTCCAAGATCGAGCAGGTCGGAACGGTTTCCGCCAACAATGACAGCACGATCGGTAAGCTCATTGCAGATGCCATGTCCAAGGTCAAGGGAGACGGTGTCATCACAGTCGAAGAGGCCAAGGGCACTGAGACCGAGGTCAAGGTTGTGGAAGGTATGCAGTTTGACAGGGGTTACATCTCCCCTTATTTCATGACCAATCCGGACAAGATGGAGACTGTCCTTGACGATTGCTCCATCCTTATTTGCGACAAGAAGATCTCCACGATGAAGGATCTTCTTCCTATTCTCGAGCCTATCGCCCGTGAAGGAAGGGCTCTGCTTATCATCGCTGAAGATGTCGATGGAGAGGCTCTTACTACCCTCGTAGTCAACAAGCTCCGTGGCACTCTCAAGATCGCCGCCGTCAAGGCTCCCGGTTTCGGAGACCGCCGCAAGGAGATGCTTCAGGACATCGCAACCCTGACCGGCGCTATCGTAGTGTCCGAGGAAAGGGGATTCACCCTCGAGAACACCACTCCCGACATGCTCGGAAGGGCTGAGAAGGTCACTATCACCAAGGACAACACCACTATCGTCGGTGGCTCAGGTGTCAAGGAAGACATCGCTGACAGGGTGGCTCAGATCCGCAAGCAGATCGAAACCACTACTTCCGACTATGACAAGGAGAAGCTGCAGGAAAGTCTCGGCAAACTCGCCGGCGGTGTTGCAGTCCTCTATGTCGGAGCTGGCTCAGAGATCGAGATGAAAGAGAAGAAAGACAGGGTAGAGGATGCTCTGAATGCAACCCGTGCCGCTGTCGAGGAAGGCTATCTGCCTGGTGGCGGAGTGGCTTATATCCGTGCAGCCGAAGCTCTCAAGAACCTTAAGGGTGACAACGAGGACGAGACCACCGGAATCCACATCGTGGCCCGTGCCATCGAGGAGCCTCTGCGCCAGATTGCAGAGAATGCCGGTGTCGAAGGCAGCGTCATTATCCAGAAGATCCGTGAGCAGAAGGGTGATTTCGGTTACAACGCCCGTACCGATGAATTCGTCAACCTCTTCGAGGCCGGTGTCATCGATCCTACCAAGGTTGCCCGCGTTGCACTCGAGAATGCAGCCTCAGTAGCCGGAATGTTCCTGACCACCGAATGTGGTATTGTGGACATCCCCGAGAAGGAGCCGGCTGCTCCTGCAATGCCCGCAGGTGGAATGATGTAGTAAACATCTTCCTTATGAAGTATTCCGGATGGACAGTCTTTTTGGCTGTCCATCCTTTTATTTTTTATGTAAAATCCGTAACTTGCGAAGAAGACACTGACTACTAACTTTTCAAAATATTCAGACTCATGGTTATTGTTAACAGTTACGCACTGGCAGTTTTCCTCTGCTTCATCATCATGCTGTGTTGGGGTTCCTGGGGCAACACCCAGAAACTTGCCGCAAAGAGTTGGAGGTACGAGCTCTTTTATTGGGATTATGTAATAGGAATGGTATTGTTTGCCCTTCTGCTTGCCTTGACCCTCGGCAGTTTCGGCACTGACGGTGAGTCATTCTTCTATAATATAAGTCATCTGTCATGGAAGAATGTAGGGTGGATCCTGGTTGGTGGCATCATCTTCAATGCATCAAACATCCTTCTCAGCGCTTCCACTTCTATCGCCGGTATGTCTGTGGCCTTCCCTCTGGGAGTCGGCATTGCACTAGTGCTCGGTGTGATCAACAATTATATCACCAACAACAAGGGTAATGCAGTCCTTCTTGCCATAGGAGTGGCCCTTGTAGTTATCGCCATCATTTGCAATGGCGTTGCTTCCGGAAAGAAAGGAGAGTCCAACGTCAGCAAGGCCGACCAGAGGAAGGGTGTTATCCTCGCCCTTATTGCGGGTATCGTGATGTCCTTCTTCTCCTCATTCGTCATGAGGGGAATGGGTAATGTGACGGGTGTTGAACCTTTCGTCCATCCATATGCCACTCCTTACACCGCCTCTGTCATCTTTACCTTAGGCGTTCTTCTGAGCAACCTTCTTTTCAATACCATAGTTATGAAGAAGCCGTTCGTTGGAGAACCGGTGACCTATAAGCAGTATTTTGCCGGCAACACCAAGACCCATCTGGTCGGAATGCTGGGAGGAGCCATCTGGTGTCTGGGAACCGCCCTCAGTTATATCACTTCAAAGGCGGCCGGACCGGCGGTATCTTATGCTCTGGGTCAGGGCGCTCCTATGATTGCTGCCATCTGGGGAGTGTTCGTATGGAAGGAGTTCAAGGGTTCTGACAAGAAGGTTTACTCCCTTCTGGCCCTCATGTTCCTCTTCTTCATAGCGGGCCTGTCCCTCATCGTCCTTGCAGGAATGTAGAAGCAAGATATTAACAGCTGAACCTGTTGAAAACTTTTTTCAGAAAAAATTTGCAGGTTTCAGAAAAGATACTACCTTTGCACCCGCTTTTGAAAAAGAGCGGGTTTTTAACCCTCAAAAACGATCATTGACAAGACTGAAGTAAGTACAAGCAAGTACCGAGAAATTGTAACGAGAAATTCGAGAGCGTTAATTTCTTTTGTAGATGTCGGGATTGGACTTAGTGATATAATAAGTG
>JAGCWD010000116.1 GCA_017962025.1 Bacteroidales bacterium | reverse complement strand
GCGGTCTTTCCCCACGGTAAAGGCGTCTACCTCCGGGGCGTTGTCAAATCCTTTATCCCAAATTTTCATACTTTGAGTCAATCCAAAAGTTGTACATAAATGTTGGTGGCCTTGTCGAGGTCGGCCACGTTCACATACTCGTCGGCCGTGTGTGAACGGACCGAGTCTCCGGGCCCTATCTTCACGGAAGGGAAGCGGCAGAGGGCCTGGTTGGAGAGGGTGGGCGACCCCACGGTGGGGATGCCCAGCTCCCGGGCGCGCTGCACCAGCGGGTGGTCTTCGGCTATGGAGGAGCCGCAGAGCCGGGTGGAGCGGGCCTCCAGCTGGCAGGGGGCTTCGGCCTTGATCATTTCCAGCAGCTCCTCGTTGGTGTACAGGCCGTTGGAACGGATGTCCACCACAAAGGTGCAGATGTCGGGAATCACGTTGTGCTGCGTGCCAGCCTGGATCTGCGTAACCGTCATCTTGACGGGTCCCAGCAGGGGGGATACCTTGTCAAACTGTTTGTTCCGGAACCAGTCAATGGCCGGAAGAGCCTCGTAGATGGCGTTGATGCCGGTATTGCGGGCGGCGTGTCCAGCCTTGCCCTTCACCGAGCAGTCCAGTACCATCAAGCCTTTTTCGGCCACCGCCATCTCCAGGGAGGTGGGTTCTCCAAAAACCCCGAAGGCAATGGGTCCGCAGACCGCCTCCATCTCCGGGAGGGAGATTTCCAGCCCTTCCCGTCCGCTGGTTTCTTCCTGGGCCGAAAGGGAAAGGATGAGGGTATAGGGCTGCGGCTTGGCTATGAGCTTTTTGTAGGCGGCGATGAGGGCTACCACCGAAGCGCCGTCGTCGTTACTGCCCAGTCCATACAGACGTCTGCCTTCCACCGTGGGGGTGAAAGGGTCCCGGGTCCAGCCGGTCACCGGCTTGACGGTGTCCATATGGGCATCAATGAGAATGGCCGGCCCCGTTCCGTGGCAACACCAGAGATTGGTGCCGCAGCGGTGGGGGGCCAGGCCTTCTTCTGTGAGCCAGGACTGCATAAAATTGGCTATGGCAGACTCGTCCCGGCTCAGCGAGGGAATGGATATCAGTTTTTGTAGGAGTTCAATCATAGAATTTCGTCCTCGTGCCGGTTATAGTAGACCCGCAGCGGAGTGGACAGCACCTTGATGAAGCCTTTGGCGTCTTCGGCCGTCCAGCCCTTCTGCATTTCACCATATTCCCCGAACTTGGTCTTGACAAGGTCGCAAGGCGAATCCACTCCGACTGTCGAGAACGACCACGGACGGAGTTCCATCGTTACCTTTCCGGTCACGTTCCTCTGGCTTTCGGTAAGCATGGCCTCGATGTCCCTCATAACCGGTTCAAGGTACTGGCTTTCATGGAGGAACATCCCATACCAATTCGCCACCTGGTCTTTCCAGTACTGCTGCCACTTGCTCAAGGTAAACTTCTCCAGGAACTTGTGGGCCGCCATAATCAGCATCGGAGCTGCCGCCTCGAAACCGACACGTCCCTTTATTCCTATAATAGTGTCTCCGACATGCATGTCGCGGCCGATCCCGTAAGGGGCCGCAATCGACTCAACCTTTTGGATGGCGGCTATCTTGTCAGCGAACTTTTCGCCGTTGACCCCGGCAATCTCCCCTTTTTCGAACTCTATCTCTATAACCTCCGAACCTTCTTTTGTCACCTGCTTGAGGTAGGCGCTCTCTGGAAGTCCCTGCTTGGAATCCAGGATCTCCCCTCCGCAGATGGAAGTCCCCCAAAGACCGACGTTATAGGAATATTTCAACTTCTTGAAATCGGCCTTGAATCCGTGTTCATTGAGATAGTCAACCTCGAACTGGCGGGTAAGCGCCATGTCACGGGTAAGGGTGATTATTTCAATCCCGGGGGCCATCACCAGGAAGGTCATGTCGAAACGGACCTGGTCGTTGCCGGCACCTGTCGAGCCGTGGGCGATCGCATCTGCTCCGACCTTCTTGGCATAACGGGCTATCGCCATCGCCTGGAAGATCCTTTCGGAGGAAACCGACACCGGATAGGTCCCGTTACGGAGCACATTTCCGAATATCATGTACTTCAGGCTCTTGTCATAGTATTCCTTGGTGACGTCAAGGGTCACATATTCCTTGGCACCAAGTTCATAGGCCCTCTTCTCGTTGTCCTTGAGTTGTTCGGAGCTGAAACCACCGGTGTCAGCACAGGCGGCATAGACTTCATACCCTTTTTCTTTTGCCAGATACATCACTGTGAATGAGGTGTCCAGCCCGCCGCTGTAGGCGACCACGACTTTTTTCTTATCCATATCGTCAGTTTTTTATTGTTCCTTTGATTCAAGAATGGCTATCCTGTCAAGGACCTCCTGGGGAATCTTGGCAGGGAGATGCTCCTCGGGATCGAAGAGCATGCCTGTGCAGATGCAGAACTGCCTGTCCGTCCTTTTGAGGACATCCACGTTGATGCAGCCCTCGCATCCTTTCCAGAAAGCATCGTCAGTGGTCAGTTCGGCGAAGGTGACAGGCTTGTACCCAAGCTGGGTGTTCATCACCATCACGGCCGCTCCGCTGGTAAGACTGAATATCTTTGCGTTAGGCCAGCGCGTACGGGCAAGGGAGAAGGTCAGGTCCTTGATCTTCTTGGCAAGGCTGAGCCCCCTGAAGTCCGGATGGACAATCAGTCCGGAGGTAGTCACATAGCGCTTGTGTTCCCACGTTTCAATGTAGCTGAAGCCGGCGAATCTGCCCTCGTAAAGGGCGATTACTGCCTTTGCCTCCTTAATCTTCTGCGCAAGGTACTCCGGCCTTCTTCGGGCGATACCGGTGCCCCTGACCTTGGCGGCGTTCTCTATAGCATCCAGGATTTCCCCGACGTACACGAGATGCTCTTCTGAAGCCACCTCGACTGTAATGTCTTCCAATCTCATTGTATAGTCAGTAATTTAGTTCAATTCAATCTTTTTCTTTCAATCTGCCTGAACAGTTTCCCAAGGGCTTTCAGGAGGTCGTCTCCGCTGAATCCTTCCCTTATGACAAGGAGTATGGTATCGTCCCCGGCAATGGTTCCTGCAATCTCTTTCATGGCTCTGGAATCGATCGTCGCCGCAATCATATTGGCATGTCCGGGATGCGTCTTGATGACGGCAACCGGCCGGGAAAATTCAACACTGACGATGCTGTCAGAAGAATTGAAGCCCGCTAAGCCCGGTTTGACTACAGGGCCATTTGAGGAAAGACTGTAATAGTAGCCTGACTCATCGTGAAGCTTGGATATTCCCATCTCCTTGATGTCCCGGGAAAGGGTTGCCTGGGCAACTGCCAGTCCCCTTTCGTGAAGCATGGAAGCCAACTCTTCCTGGTTGACTATCCTTTGTTCCCGGATCAATTCACGTATAATCCCATGTCTCTCGAGCTTTTCCTTAGCCATAAGAATTATTATTCATATTTTCCCGCAAATATACGAATAATTTTTCAAATAATATTCATTATTCATGTATTTTTTTCATACTCTTTTTGTAGTAAATTTGTGACTGGAAACATCTCATCATAAATGACGGAAAAAATCATAATCCTCGACTTTGGTTCCCAGGTCACCCAGCTCATCGGCAGACGTCTTCGCGAACTGAATGTTTTCTGCGAAATCTACCCGTTCAACAAGGTTCCGGTCCTGGATGAGACCGTCAAGGGAGTGATCCTCTCCGGAAGCCCCTGCTCAGTCAGGGACGCGAATGCCCCCCAGATCAACCTTGATGGCATCAAAGGCAGGCTTCCTCTTTTGGGAATATGTTATGGTGCCCAGTATCTCGCCTACAAATACGGAGGCGAAGTGGAAGGATCGCTCGCAAGGGAATATGGCAGGGCGATGCTTGACATAAAGGATCCCTCCTCTCCCCTGCTGACCGGGGTGTCTTCCCGCTCGCAGGTCTGGATGTCACATGGCGACACCATTTCCCGCCTCCCTGAAGGAACCAGGGTTATTGCCTCCACGGACAGCGTAGCCAATGCCGCCTATTCATTCGAGGGTGAAAAGACTTTCGCCGTCCAGTTCCATCCCGAAGTCTTCCACACTACGGAAGGATCAAGGATCCTTGGCAACTTTGCACACTGGATCTGCGGCTGCAAGGGTGACTGGACTCCAGACTCCTTCATAGAAACCACCGTTACTGCCCTTAAAGAGCAGCTTGGTGACGATAAAGTCATCCTCGGGCTCAGCGGAGGAGTGGATTCCACCGTCGCAGGAGTCCTCCTGAACAAGGCCATCGGCCACAACCTCACCTGCATCTTTGTCAACAACGGCCTTCTCCGTAAGAATGAATATGAAGACGTCCTTGCCTCCTACAAGGATATGAACCTCAACGTGATTGGGGCAGACGCTTCTGAGGATTTCCTTCGGGAACTGGCCGGAGTAACCGAGCCGGAAGCAAAGCGCAAGATTATAGGACGGCTTTTCGTAGAGACTTTCGAGAAGTACGCCAGACAGATAGAAGGTGTCCGCTGGCTTGCACAGGGAACCATTTATCCGGATGTTATCGAATCAGCAGGCATAGAAGGTATAGCCTCCAAGATCAAGTCGCATCACAACGTGGGCGGCCTTCCTGAGAGAATGAATGTCGGGATTGTAGAACCCCTCCGGATGCTGTTCAAGGACGAGGTCCGCCGCGTCGGAAGGGCTCTCGGAATCAAAGAGGAGCTTGTCGGAAGGCATCCCTTCCCCGGGCCTTCATTAGGGGTAAGGATCATAGGAGAGATCACCAAGGAGAAACTGGATGTTTTGAGGGAAGCAGATGACATATTCATAAAGGGTCTGAGGAATTACGACTGCTTTTCCATGCATCTGCCTTCAGCGTCGGATCCGAGGGTGGAAGCCACCTGCCTTTACGATGCTATCTGGCAGGCCGGAGTGATCCTGCTCCCTGTAAGAAGCGTTGGAGTAATGGGAGATGAACGGACTTACGAGAACCCGGTCGCCCTGAGGGCGGTGGTTTCTACTGATGCCATGACGGCGGACTGGTTCCATTTCCCCTATGACTTCCTCTCCCAGGTGAGCAATGACATCATAAACAAGGTCAAGGGTGTAAACAGGGTGGTCTATGACATTTCCTCCAAACCCCCGGCAACAATTGAATGGGAATAATTATTAAATGCAATATCGATATGGCAACAAGTAACGTTCGTCCCTCGGATATGGAGCGGATCACGACTGCCGAACTGGCGCAAAAATTCATTGAAGAACAGATTAAGGAACTGCGTGCCCAAATTGGTGACAAGAAGGTTTTGCTCGCCTTGTCAGGCGGTGTGGATTCCTCAGTGGTCGCAGCTTTGCTGATCAAGGCCGTTGGTAAGCAACTGGTTTCAGTCCATGTCAATCACGGACTTCTCCGCAAAGGCGAACCCGAACAGGTTGTGCGTGTGTTCCGTGATGAACTAGGAGCAAACCTCGTGTATGTTGACGCCGTCGACCGTTTCCTCGACAAACTGGCCGGTGTTGCTGATCCTGAGCAGAAACGTAAGATCATCGGCGCCGAATTCATCCGTGTGTTCGAGGAAGAGGCCCGCAAACTTGATGGAATCAGTTTCCTCGCCCAGGGAACGATCTATCCTGACATTATCGAATCAGGTCCTGTCAAATCACACCACAATGTGGGCGGTCTTCCCGAAGACCTCCAGTTCGAACTCGTCGAGCCGATCAAGCTCCTATTCAAGGACGAAGTCAGAGTAGTCGGCAAAGAGCTTGGCTTGCCCGATAACATGGTCTTCCGCCAGCCGTTCCCCGGTCCTGGTCTGGGTGTCCGATGCACCGGAGCCATCACCCGCGACAGGCTCGAGGCACTTCGCGAGAGCGATGCCATCTTGCGTGAGGAGTTTGCCAAGAATGGCCTTGAGGGCAAGGTCTGGCAGTATTTCACTATAGTTCCTGACTACAAGTCAACAGGAGTCAAGGACAACAAACGCAGTTGGGACTGGCCTGTCATCATCCGTGCCGTCAATACCCGCGACGCTATGACAGCCACCATAGAGGAGATTCCCTACAAGCTTCTCCATCATATCACACAGCGTATCGTGACTGAAGTTCCGGGAGTGAACCGCGTCCTTTATGACCTCACTCCGAAGCCGACAGGAACTATAGAGTGGGAGTAAAAACACAATAGCCATGAAGTATTTGATCAAACTGATTGTCGCGGCAGCATTGTCTTTCCTGTCATTGTCCGCCCAGGCACAACCCGCCAACCCATATGAGCTTCCGGATCCTCTCAGGATGGAAGACGGAAGGACGGTCAGGAACAAGCGCCAGTGGATTAACGAGCGCCGTCCTGAATTGATGGAGATGTTCCGCTCCCAGATGTTCGGACGGGAACCGGGACCAAATGCCGCACCTGACATGCATTTTACCGTATTGGAGGAAAGCCACGATGCTTTTGGCGGCCTGGCTACCAGGAAACAGGTAAAGATCAGTTTCGACAAGGATGAGAACTATTACCTGGTTCTCCTGATGTACATCCCCAACAACCGCAAGGGACCCGTCCCAGCCTTCCTGGGAGCCAATTTCAAGGGGAACCATGCGACCACGACAGATCCCGCAGTGCTTCTGCCCACCCCGGAGAAACTCGCTACCTTTGCTCCCGGATACAAGATGGAGGACAGGAATGCTAACGGCCACCGCTGGGAGTATGAATACATACTCAAGCACGGCTACGCCGTGGCTACTTTCTGCTATAATGACGTTGACCCTGATTTCCATGACGGATTCCACAACGGAATCCATCAATTAATCGACGGTGACAAGCCAAGGAATGGAGAGTCCTGGGGATCGATCTCTGCCTGGGCATGGGGACTTTCCAGATGCCTGGACTACCTTGAGACTGTCAAGGAAATCAATGCAAAGAAGGTAGCTGTGATAGGTCATTCCCGTCTCGGAAAGACTTCCCTCTGGGCAGGTGCAACTGACCAAAGATTCGCACTTGTAATTTCTAATGATTCGGGTTGTTCTGGAGCTGCGATAGCCAGGAGAAAATTCGGAGAGACGGTGGAAAGGATCTGCAGTTCATTCCCTCACTGGTTCTGTACTAACTACACATCTTATGGTGGTCGTGAAGAGAAAATGCCCTGGGACCAGCACGAATTGATTGCAATGATAGCGCCAAGGCCTGTCTATGTAGCCAGTGCAAGCGAAGACAGCTGGGCAGACCCTGTCGGAGAGTATTACAGCCTGGTCGGAGCGGCTTCTGTGTACAAGCTGTTCGGCTACGATGGCATCACGGACAGGGAAGTTCCCGGTATTGAACAGCCGGTGGTTGTCGGAAGGATGGGGCACCATATCCGCAAGGGCGAACATAATGTACGGCTCTACGACTGGGAGCAGTACATCACTTTCTCCGACCGCTTCCTTAAATAAGCTCCCCCCCCAACGGGAGACACCTTTCCCCCCTGTACCGCCGCTTCGCGGCCCCTCCCATCGCAAGCGATGGGCCCCTCCCTCTTCACGTGCCGAGGGTGGCAGTGGTACAG
>JAGCWD010000115.1 GCA_017962025.1 Bacteroidales bacterium | reverse complement strand
TCTCCTTGCCTGTGAAAAGTGCCACCTTAGCCTGATACTTATACCTTTCAAGGGTCCTTTGGAACATCATGGACATCTCCCATGCCCATCTGGTGCTGTAGTTGATCAGGCCGTTATAGAAGAACACAGTAGGCGCACAGACCTCTGTCTGTGAAATCTGGGCAGGAGTGTCAATGCCTATCGACTCATTTGGATAGGTGAACATCTTGTCACAGAGCTGCCCCTTGTTCAACAGGGCGATGTTTCGGTACATGACTATGACACGGGAAGGATTCTCAGACTTGGATGCAAGTTTCAGTGCCTTGTCCCAGTCATTCCGCTCAATCGCATGCTGCATATTCATCTCCAGATGGTAATTACGGTTCCAATAAGGCAGGACAACAATGCAAGCAAGCAGTAAGACTATAAACACGGGAGACACGACTTTCTGGACAGATTCCTTGAATCTGATGGAAGGCAACAGGGCAACGGAAGCCATTGCAATTCCCAAGGGGATGAAACGCCTGTAATTGTCTACGAAATCCATGTACGGGAGGCCTGCCAGGAATGTGTACCGGGTGTCAATGTGGGTAAATACAAAATGGGTATATAGGAGCGGTACAAGGACTCCAAGGGCGACTGCCAGCAGTGCCGCCAGCCATCTTTTCCTTGAAAGCGCCTTTATGAATATTCCCAAAAGAGCGAGCAATGAATATGCTCCAATGAGGGGATAACCCACTATTACAGTAAGGATCGGGCAGAGAATCTCGGAGATCTTCCCTTCCGATCTAACCCACCAAAGAATAAGGAATGCGGCACAGATCAGTCCCAGAGTTTGGGAGAATAGAAGGCCCTGGGCCCTGAAGACATATAGAGAATAATCAAAACCGGCAATGAAAAGGAAAGCAAATGCAGCCGGGATCAATGCTGTTCCGGGGGTCTGATGAAGAGCCTTCATCACAACCGTCAGGGCGAAAAGGCTTGCCAGCACCAAGATGATCCCGATAATCGGAATACCTCCAATCTGGGTAAGGATGCTTCCCAAAACAGGAAGGGCAACACCAGGCTGGAGACCAAGGTTGGTGTAAAAAGTCATGTCCGGCCATAGCGACAGCTCAAAGAGTTTCCTTACCACTCCCAACTTCAGGAGCAGTACGACGGCCATTGCGACAAAAACTGAAATAGAAAGGTATTTCTTATTCATTACTGATGACTTCTGTCAAAATAACTATCCAGAGCTTCCTTGATATCACTGAAGGTGCGTCCTCTCGCAATGACAGTTCCGTCCTTTCCAATAAGAACGGCCCTGGGAAGACCTTCAAAGCCATAAAGAGAGGCAGCCCGGTCACCCTTTTCAGTACCTTCTGAAAAACAGTACCCAAACAGACGGTATTCTCCTGTCACACGTTCAACCTTGTCCATGTCACTGTCGAGTGAAATAGTGTACATGGTCAGCCCCTTGTCCTTGTACTTGAGACAACCATCGACCAGTTCTGGGATGATCATGGATGATTCCCTTGCCCAAGAAGCCCAGAAAAGCAGGACCGTCGCTTCATGGGACTCTACCACCTCGGATAACTTGACCGAAACGCTGTCCGCCCCTTTCATCTCCAAGTCGCGGAACTTTTTGCCCGGCTCGGTGTCAATCCTAGCCTGGCAGACATTCCGATAGTGCATGACCATGGGATTGTCATGGAACTCTGGAGAAAGCCTCTCACAGTAGTTGATCAGTTCCTTATCGTCAACCAGATTGTAAAGATTGGAGATAAGCAAAGCTCCCAACAAATTGTCACTGTCCCTTTCGAACATCTCCTTTATAAGGCTGAGATAGCCCTCCTGATCACTTGGAGACAGGGCATCCTTGCGGATCTTGAACTCGACCATGTCTTCGTTGGCCTTGGTACCGGTAATGGTGATAAAGCCAATTCGTGCATCCCCGGTCACGTTGATTACAGTGTTCTCCAGCAAAATGGGAATATCGATAGGATAGACCACTCCGAGAGCATTATTGATGTAGGCGAGACATGGGACATCCACTTTGCCCTCGAAAGAAAACTTGCCGTCCACCACCTCGGTAGAAGCCATGGTGTGTCCATAGACATCCAGCAGATTGATGATTCCCTCATCCAGGTCTATAATATCTCCCTTAATGGTAAATCCCTTTTCTCCACAAGCACAAAAAAGAAAAGACAGGGCAGAAATAAAAAGAATAATCTTGATTCGCATCGTTTTAAATAGGAGTCTCCAACACGTCCAACAGTTATTTTACAAATATAGCAAAAATGGTTTTTTAATCGTATCTTTGTCTGTTAGACCAACAAGAATTATCTAACTGCATCTTAATATGAAACAAGACCTTCAGATTTTCGATCTGATAAGAAACGAGAAGGAAAGGCAATCTTCCGGACTTGAATTGATTGCATCCGAAAACTACGTAAGCGCCCATGTCCTTGAGGCCATGGGATCGATCTGCGCGAACAAGTATGCCGAAGGCTATCCTGGCAAGAGGTACTATGGCGGTTGCCAGATAGTTGACCAGATCGAGCAGATTGCGATAGACCGCCTTTGCAAGATCTACGATGCTGAATATGCCAACGTCCAGCCTCACTCCGGTGCACAGGCCAACATGGCAGTCACAATGGCCTGCCTGAAGCCGGGAGACACCTTCATGGGTCTTGACCTGTCACAGGGTGGCCACCTTACACACGGATCCCCTGTCAATGCATCCGGTATCCTCTACCATGCTGTTGCATACGGTCTCAATGAGGAGACCGGAATGGTCGATTATGACAAGATGGAAGAGATCGCCCTCGAGTGCAAACCAAAGCTCATCATCGGAGGTGCTTCAGCCTATTCACGCGAATGGGACTACGAAAGGATGCGCGAAATTGCCGACAAGGTCGGTGCCATCCTCTGGATCGACATGGCACACACTGCGGGACTCATCGCCGCCGGTCTTCTCAAGAACCCTGTAAAGTACGCCCACATAGTCACTTCCACCACCCACAAGACCCTTCGCGGACCTCGCGGAGGCATTATCCTTATGGGCAAGGACTTCGACAATCCCTGGGGACTCAAGACCCCGAAGGGAGAGATCAAGAAGATGAGCGCAATCCTCAATTCCAGCGTTTTCCCGGGAGTACAGGGCGGTCCTCTTGAGCATGTCATCGCAGCCAAGGCAGTTGCATTCTACGAGGCAATGCAGCCTGAATATGTCGAGTACCAGAAGCAGGTAATGGCCAACGCCAAGAAGATGGCAGAAGAGTTCGTTACCAGAGGCTACAAGGTGGTCTCCGGAGGCACCGACAACCATCTCATGCTGATCGACCTTCGTACAAAGTTCCCCGAAGTCACCGGAAGGATGGCAGAGAAGGAACTCGAGAAGGCAGAGATCACCCTGAACAAGAACATGGTTCCTTTCGACACCCGTTCTCCTTTCAAGACCTCAGGTGTCCGTGTTGGCACTCCAGCCATCACTTCACGAGGCTTCGTGGAAAAGGATATGGTGGACATCGTGGAGTTGATAGACATGGTCCTGACGGCAGTTGCGAAGTATGCTGATGTGGTCAACGGTGTCACAGAGGAAGGCAAGGCCGAGTATGAGGCCGTCCTCGAGACTGTCAGGCACAAGGTCCACAACATGACCGCCGGCCGTCCCCTCAACAAGTACTAGCAGTCCGCATCCATAGCATCAAACAGGCTGACTCCCACGAGCCAGCCTGTTTTGTATTTCCGCATCAAATTAATGATTTGAGGACATACTATCCCATGAAGCGCGATGAGTGGAGACATTTGGCATCCGGGGGACTCCGCTTCGCTCCGACCCCTCCCACAATCTACATCGTCATCGCAAATGCGATAACTCGTAGCTTGCGGGCCCCTCCCCCTATACTTGTCCGGGGGTGGACAAGCCCCCGGATGCCAAATGTCTCTCACTCATTCAGTATATGAGTTGGAATTGACTATCATGAAGGCTTGGCCCCCCTCGGCCAAGGGAAGATGGAAGGGATGAAAAAAAGGCTGACTCGATGGAGTCAGCCTTTTGGGTCTGAAAAAATCCTGATCGATTACTCGACGAGAGCAGCGCGGCTCTGAGGATTGTTTCCGAAGAGATCGAACATGTGATCAACTTCGATGTTCTCGAGAGGAATTCCATACTGCTTGGTGAGGATGTCAACTACGAGCTGAGCCCTGTTGGTGGACAGCCTGGTGTTGATCTTCTCGTTGCCAGTACCGGAATCAGCGGAACCAGTGACCTTCAGCTTAGCATCCGGGGTAAGCTTGGAAGCGAAAGCGTGGAGGTGAGCAAGCTCGTTCTTGTTAAGGGTGTCCTTAGCAAGGTCGAAGAAGAGAACGATCTGCTTCTTGCCCTCGGTCTTGATGACAACCGGTTCGGGTTTGAAGTTCTTTGCAGCCTCGAGCTCATCCATGAGAGACTTCTTGTCAATCTCAAGAGCCTTGACCTTATCCTCGAGAGCCCTGTAGTCAGCCTCGGTGAAAGGAAGGACAACCTGCTTCGGAGCAACTGAGCTGTAACGATCCCAGTTGGTGCGGCCGAGGTTGAAGTAAATACCGGCAGTTGCAGCAGGAACGAAAGCGAAGATGTGGTTCACGGTAGCCCTGGGGCTGATAGCGAGAACCTCATGACGGGTACTGAGAACACTGAGGTCGACATAGAGGCCAACCCTGTCACCAAGACGGAACTTGTTCAGGATACCTGCACCGACAGTCCACTCATCCTCAACCTCACGGTTATCTCCGTTAAGAACCTTGTAGTACGGGCTCTTGAATCCGAGCCAGCCAGCGG
This sequence comes from Bacteroidales bacterium, assembly GCA_017962025.1. Lineage (GTDB taxonomy): Bacteria > Bacteroidota > Bacteroidia > Bacteroidales > UBA932 > Cryptobacteroides. Next base: position 1,560 of record JAGCWD010000115.1, on the reverse strand, counting down.
TAGCATAAGGGATGACGTCCCAGAAACGGGTCTCCTTGTAGCCGCTGAGAGCGTTGGAGATGTTCCAAAGGAAATCAGCATGAACATAATGCATAGCATCCCAGTCGCCTGATCCGTTGTCGATCATGGTGGTGTAACCGGGCTTTACCTTGAAGGAGTTGTCGATACCCCTGTAGCCAAACCTGAGACCGGTGCTGGGAGTAAGCCATTTACCGATGTTAGCTTCAACAGCAAGACCGCCGAATCCCCACTTGACATCAGGAGTTGAGAAGAGGGTGTTGGCACCAGCACCAAGGCTGATAAACCAGTTGTCACCAAACTCATTGGTAAGATACGGACCTCTAACGATGTTGCCGTTCTCGTCACGGTTGTTGTTTTCCTGGGCGAACGCAACTGACATAGCCATCAGGGCGATTGCCACGATACTCAATACTTTTTTCATTACTACTGAAATTATAATTTAACGTATTACTTTATAAACCAAAAACTTACAGAGGAAAAACCCTGCAAAGCACAATTCGTCATTCGCAAAGTTAATAAAAATATTCTGAATTAATTGCTAATTGGTCGAATAATGTAGTAAAAAATTCTTTCCTGTGCATGGATACGGTACTGTTCCAGCGGTAACGTCCCCCACGAATTGATTCCTCCGACTCCTGCCTGTGCAAGGTCGAAGTTGACATAAGTCGTTCCTTCCGAGCGGTCATTCTCGTGAGCGAGCGATTTCAGTGAGAGGGAATGACGTGGTTCTCCAACCTGAGTGTTGGACTTGTTCTCCCTGCCTGGAGTCCCATTCTCTACGCAATCAAGAACATTCATAGGGAAAGGAAGGGCAGAAGCTGAGAATCGGACATCCGATGTTATCTCAAGACCGTTCCCTGCAGGATCGAGAACCCTTAAATACTTCAATCCGGTGTGGGTACCGGACTCCTGTGTCCTTGCATATCCGTAATGATACTGCTCGGAGACACTCTGGATATAACGGCCGGTCATTGCAGCAGAATTGCGGTCACAATAGTTCTCCCAAGGACCCTTGCCATAGAAATCAACAGTGGAATACTTGCCCGGCATGGCGAATTTCATTCCGTATCTGAACAGGTCAGGTGCCTTGGAGAGGTCTCCGGCATCCTTCATTATCTCACGGCATTCCAAGGTGCCGTCAGGATAGACCTTATATTCGAGTACTATAGCCGCGGCACCGGAGGCGATAGGTTCATATTCAGCAGAAACAAGCCAGCTTCCGGATTCTTCTGAAACATTGAGTTTCTTAAGGTTGAAAGAAGGATACCTCCACACAGCCATCCTGTCATGCATCCTGGCACCCATGTCGTTCTCTACCGGAGCCCTCGCAAACTCAGGAGTTAGCGGTCCGGCGAGCATCTCGGCACCACCTGCTGAATAGGATGACAGGAAACCCGTAGTCTTGTCGAAAGATGCCTTCCAATCTGAAGCTCGGCAGGAAGTCACTCCGGCAAAAGAGAAGGAACCGGAGAATTCATGGGCCATGGCAGTTTCAGAATGGGAAACCGTCACTCCTTCGACCGAAGCGGAACCGACCTT
>JAGCWD010000114.1 GCA_017962025.1 Bacteroidales bacterium | reverse complement strand
GGTTTACTTTGACATAAGCGCTACTTTCGAATGTAGGAAGACTTTCGTCGATCTGGTCAGTTCCATTTCCGAGAGGATAGACATCCCTTTTACCGTAGGAGGAGGGATATCCTCCCTATCCGATGCAGGCAGGCTACTTGAAGCCGGGGCGGACAAGATAACGATAAACAGTGCTGCCCTGCGCAATCCTGATCTTGTCGGAGACATAGCATATCATTTCGGAAGCCAGTTCGTAGTGGTGGCTATTGATGCCAGAAAGGAAGGTGACAGATGGGCAGCCATGTCGGATGGAGGACGGCGTCCAACTGACAAGGAACTGTTCAGTTGGGCCAGGGAGGTACAGGAAAGAGGAGCAGGTGAGATTTTGTTCACATCAATGGATCACGATGGTACAAGGAAAGGTTACCCTTTCGATGTCTTTGCCCAACTGTGCGGAAGCCTGTCGATACCTGTAATTGCCTCTGGCGGAGCTGGATCGGCGGAAGACATCGCTGAAGTACTGTCTGAAGGTAAGGCAGATGCCGCCCTGGCCGCCAGTATCTTCCATTATGGAGAGACAACGGTGCGCGAACTTAAGGAATATCTTTGCGCGCGTGGAATCAATGTGAGGTTATAATCAAATACTGATATGGAAAAGATTGAACTGGATTTCAGCAAGAATCCTGACGGACTTATTCCGGTGATAGTCCAGGACTGTGCTACAAGGAAGGTCCTTATGTTAGGGTACATGGATTCAGATGCTTATGGGAAGACATGCGAAAGCGGACTTGTCACTTTTTGGAGCCGGTCCAGGAAGACCTTGTGGACCAAGGGAGAGACCAGTGGCAATTACCTTCATGTTGAAGGTATGTATGCCGATTGTGATTCAGATGCCCTTCTCATATATGCCCGTCCGGACGGCCCTACTTGTCACAGGGGGACGGTATCGTGTTTTGACACTCCGTCCGAAGAAGGTTTTATAAAGAAACTGGAACAGGTTATTGCGAGCCGGCATAAGAATATGCCACAGGAGCACTATACCACTAGGCTTTTTGAAAGCGGTGTTGCAAAGATATCCCAAAAAGTAGGTGAGGAGGCAGTGGAAACCATTCTGGAGGCCATGGCTGGTAATGTCCCTCGATATATTTACGAGGCTTCTGATTTAATCTACCATCTTCTGGTACTTAATGAACAGATGGGGGTAAGCATCGCAGACCTCGAAAAAGAATTGTTATCAAGGCATAAGCAGTAATAAAAATCGGTTCATTTCTTTTTTATTATAGAAAGTTTGTGTTATTTTTGCCTTGAAGTTTTTCATAGTTTAAGGTTAGGTTAAGTAGCGGGGCGATCGCAGTGAATGCGATTGCCTCGTGAATTTTGGGGTCCCCTGAGTGGGAAAACTGAAATTTTCGATTGTTCGTCCATCTTTTTCTGTTTTTTAATCACCTTACTTCTTTGTCTTCGTAGCTTTGCCGTGAACCGCGACGATGCGGTCCGGAAAAACAAAATGCTATGAAAACTTCATCGAAAGGCCTTATTCGGTCTCTTCCTGCCGTGGCCATCTTTCTATCAGGGGTTCTATCTTTCTCATGTAATAAACTCACAGTTGAAAGCGGCCAAGGAACCCTTGTCTGGAATTTCAAACCTTCACTGCCCACCAGGTCACTCAACGAGATTCCGGATACCGACGCTTTCATTCTCAAAGTTTCAGATTCCGCCGGTGAAATCCTATATAAAGGAAAATATGGGGATTCTCCCGAAGCCCTGCTGGTCAATCCCGGTACATACACAGTTAGTGCAGTCTCCAGGGAGTTCTCCACTCCGGAATTTGATGCTCCCCAGTTCGGGGATGAGCAAGTGGTAATGGTTAAGGATGGGGCGGAGACCAGGGTGCTCCTGGACTGCAGCCAGCTTAACTGTGGAATAAAGCTGAGGATTTCTCCTGATTTCCTCGAATCATATCCCCAGGGTTCACTCTCTGTCTCTTCAGAAGAAGGAAGCCTTGTCTATGGCAGCGCTTCCGACAGGACCGGGTTCTTCAAGCCAGGCAACCTGACAGTGGTTCTGGACGACGGGCAGACCTCAAGCCGGCTTCTTTCGAGGTTTCTGGAAGCCAGGCAGATGCTGACCCTGGGAATAGCCTGCCCTTCAGCGCCGGGACTATCCTCAGGAACTTCATCCGCGGTGTCCATCTCACTCGATACCCTTCGGACATGGTCCGAGGATGAATTCATCATAGGCTCTCAAGAAACTGTTTCAGGGGTTACGATTGAGAACGCTTATGGGGTAGGACAGGCCAAAAGCCATGCTGGAGAAAAGGGTGTCTGGGTCTGTGGTTATATTGTAGGAGGAGACCTTTCCTCAAGCAAGAACGGTATCCGTTTCACCCCACCATTCGAGTCCATGACATGCATAGCCATCGCCGCCCGCTCATCAGTCTCCGAAAAGGCCTCCTGCATGTCTGTGCAATTGGTAAAAGGCCCCATAAGGGAGAAACTGAACCTGGTTGAGAACCCTCAGCTCCTTTCTAGGAAAGTCTATCTAAAAGGAGACATTGAGTCATCCTACTATGGGATTCCCGGGATGAAGAACCTTTCCGAGTTCTCTTTCGAATGACAAATCACCATATTAAACATAATCTGGACTTATGAAAGAAAAACTAGTTTTGATGGCTTTGTCCATCATTTTGCTTTGCTCTCCAGGGGTTTACTCCCAGGAAAGGATGCATTCCTTTGAAGTGGGTATCAGCGGGTCTGCCGTCAACCATTCGCGAACAATGCTTTCCGATTTCCATGTAACAAAAGGAGGGGACTACGTCTTCTCCTTGGAAGAGAAATCGCTCTATGGAGGCATCAATCTCTACGCTGCCTATGAACTGAAACCATGGCTTTTCCTGGATGCACAGGGGACTGTGGGATTGGCCAGGCATTACGGAGCAGGATCCTTGAAACAGGGTGGGTCCATCCTTGCAGGACCGGGGCTGCAGTTCCGTCCTTGTTTTGGAGAAAGATGGGTTCAACCTTACCTGAGACTGGGTGTCAATTATTATCACAAGGATTTCCCGGCTTATTGGTTCGGAACCTTTGAAGGAGACTTTACAAGGGAAGGTGTTTGGAAAGCAGAGGATTCCTGGAACAAAGGCAGTACATTCGACAAGGACACATACATTCCTGTGTCGGCCGGTATCGGCGTTGTGGGATGGCTGAGTGAAAGGGTAGGGATCCGCATAGAGGGAAATTATTTAAGATCGCTTGGATCCAAGGGTGCCAATTTCGCCCAGGGATCGGCCGGCCTGGTGTTCAGGTTCGGAGGCAGGAGTCTGCGCCCTGCACCTGCTCCCGAAAGGATAGTGGAGAAATTGATTGAGAAAGAAGTAGTGAAAGAGGTCCCTGTAGAAATGATAAGGGAAGTCCTCAAAGAGGTCCCCTGTGGTAATACAATCGATGTCTTGATGGACAACGTAACCTTCGATTTCGACAAGGCTGAACTTACACCAGATAGCGAGATTGTCCTTGATGAAGTTGCGAAGATCATTGCCTCCTATCCCGAGGACCGCTTCCTTGTTTCCGGTCACACTGACGCCAGAGGTGGAGAAACCTACAATGAGCAGCTATCCGTTGCCAGGGCAAGGGCTGTTTATGATGCCTTGATCCTGCGAGGTGTACCCGAATCGCAACTATGCTACAGGGGATTTGGCAAAAGGGCGGCTGTAGTGCCCGGATCAGCAGGAGACGATGTACGGCGAGGAGACAGGAAGGTCGTACTGGAAAGGATTACATGGAAGCCACTATGGAACTATCTTAAAAACAACCAATAAAACCTAAGAACATGAAAAACAGATTCAATTCTTTATCCGCAATGCTCATTGGAGTTGTGGTACTTGCTGTGTCCTGCAATTCACTGGAGGTTACATTACCTAAGGGACCTCAGGGTGAGCAGGGAATCCAGGGAATAGCCGGGAAAAACGGTCTTTCTGCTTATGAATTATGGGTGGCTTCCGTTAAGGATCAGACAATCCAGGATTGGACCGGAGGGACCGACATCAGTGATTTCTTCAAATACCTGAAAGGGAAGGATGGCCTGGACGGGAAGGACGGAAAGTCTGCACTTGAACTATGGCGTGATTATGTTGAAACCGGTGTAGATGATCCGAAAAACCCCGGCAACCAATGGGATAAAGAGAAGGTTTCGGAAAGGGATTTCTATGAATTCCTCACAGGTGCGGACGGAAGGGATGGAAGTACCCCATATATCGGAAATAACGGTAATTGGTGGATAGTTGTGAATGGCTCTCCTGAGGACCTGGGGGTCCCCGCACGTGGTCTCAAAGGGGATACTGGAGACAAGGGAGATAAAGGAGATAAAGGTGACAAAGGAGATAAGGGTGATGACGGTGAGGCAGGAGCACCAGGTGAAACTGGTGAGCCAGGTATTCCCGGAGAAACTCCCTATATCGGAGAGAATGGAAACTGGTGGATAGGGGATGCTGATACCGGTGTTCCCCACAGGGGAGAGAATGGAGAGTCCGCTTATGAACTGTGGGTGGCCGATGTGACCTCAGAGGCTGGCCTTGCAAATCCGGATAACGGGATATATGATCCGGAAGAATATCCTGAATGGCCCAGGGATGCTATTTCATTGGAAGATTTTTACAAGTATCTGGCCGGCAGGGATGGAAAGGACGGCGTATGTGCCGATGGAGTCCAGACCGTTATGGATTCACTTTACTCTGAGCGGGTGGATAAGTCCAAGTACAACGTCGCTCCGGTCATAACTTTGAGTAGGATTTCAGAGGGAGAAACTGCCTATGAATATGTCAATCCATTCTCAGGAGGGGCAGCATTCATAGTGACCGGTCCAGGTCCTGTCATCATTCCTGATTGTGAAGTGACCTTCACCACCCTGGATGGGAGCACGACCTACAACAAGCGGTCTGATGAGTCGGGTTATGTCTATCTGACGAGATCTGAACTGCCTGAATGGTATGACGGAGCACCCTCTGCCGCAGATAATCCCAAGGACATATATTCGGGAGTAAAACCGCTGTCTCTTTCTTTCGGGGGCAGGACCATCTCGGATGAGGGGAAGATAGCCTCTACCTGTAAGGTCCCTTATCAGGTTGATCTGGAGATGGAACTCGTGGATGGATCGTTGAGGGGAATCTATTCCCTGCCGGTGTACGAAGTTCACAGGATTGTGGAAGGTATGAGGGAGGAAGCATGTTTCGTAAAGGCTGTTTCCAGGATGTATGTCGAGGACTACAGAGGGCATGGATTCTTGCACAATGTCCCTGTGACCTACAAGTATTACCGCAACGAAGGAGCGGTCAAAATGCTGAGGCGGATGTATGACATGGCTTCATCCTTCTCTTCAGCACTGCCTTCCTCCATGGCTACGGACGATGACATAATGACTTTTATCAGTACGGTTTCAAACCTTTATGACGGAGACTTGCCAGGCTTCCCAAGGAGTGCCGGCACTGATGGTTATGCATCTCCCTCTTTCGGAGATGGCGAGGAACCTGCGGTAGTAGGAGTATATGACACGTTTTCTTATATAGACAAGGGCAGTCTTCTGATTCGTAGATACAAACCGGACTATGGCCTGAAGGTGTCGGATGAGACGAAGTCTGTACATGTACCCTCGATAACCCAACTTCCATCTGATATCTTGAAGGCATCATATGTCTGGAAGAGCGGTCATACTACCCTTACTTTCGAATTGGACTGGAACGCCATAGACAGATTGGAGGTGGTTGACGGATACAGCGGCAGTTGGCAAGGGGATACCTTCGTTTATGACTACTGTACTTTCAAGGACCTGTCGCCCCGTCCCACATCAACATTTTCCGGTTTCAGGGCTAAGGGAAAGTACAATGGTTCGAGCATCGATTCAAAAGTGGGAATATCCTGGAGGAGACCGGTAGTGTTCACGGACATTTATGACGGATTCTCTACCATTGTTTCCGATGTGGATAATGGTTACATTCTCTTCAATGGACTTAGCGGTACATTCAGCTACGATTCTTCGGGAGATGATGGCAATGGTAACGGAAGCGCTTATCTTTTCGGTAAGGAAATACCGAAGTCGGAAGAGAAGTAGGAAAATAAACGGAATAATTGTTTAATTTAGCGCCATGAAAAGGATTATGACCCTGATCATGGCGCTTTTTGCCATGCTGTCCTGCCAGGTTTCACTGGGACAGAAATATATAACCACAGAAGCAGACAAATCAAAGGCAGGAGAAGTGATGCAAGTCCTTTCCAAGGCATGCGAAGACGCTTCTGTTTCAGGCCGGAATCTTTCAGTTTCAGAGTTGATGGTGATGGCCGCCAAGGAAATGCTTGGTACTCCTTATGTTACAGGGACTCTGGAGGAAGATCCCCTTAAAGAACAGCTCCGGATTTATCTCACAAAGACAGATTGCATCCTTTTCGTTGAGACCTGCCTGAATCTGGCAAGAACCGTAAAGGAGGGCTCAGTGACCTTTGATGATTTCGCATCCAGGACAGCTCTTAGCCGTTATCGCTGTAAACCTCCCTATACCTATGGGGATCGAATTCATTATACTACGGAGTGGATACGTCGCCAGGATGATGCGCTCAAGGATATTACCATGGAACTTGGTGGGGAAGTCAATGACCATCCTATCCATTTCATGTCTTCCAATCCAAAGAGTTACAAGCAACTGGCCGATGCCGCCAATATTCCCAGGGCAGCCCTTGACCTGAGGAAGATCGAAGAAGCCGAGGCTGCCTTGAACAAGGAGCCGATGACATTCATTCCCAAGACCAGGGTTGCCGCCGCTGCGTCCGGAATAAAATCGGGCGACATAATCTGTTATGTCTCCAACGTAAAAGGACTTGACATCGCCCACGTGGCCATAGCCTTCGTCGAAGGGGAGAGAGTGGGCTTTATCCATGCTTCACAAGCAGACGGAAAGGTGGAAATCGACAAGCAGACGATCGCTGAATACGTCGGCTCGCGTTCCCACCTTTCAGGAATCAAGGTCGTGAGACCCCTTTAGGGTTTATCTTTTCTTAAAAAGACCTCCCAATACGCTTGTAACTACACTCTTGCCGATACCTGAACCTCCGAGGGCAATCAGGACGTCATTCATGTCAACCTTACCGTCACCGTTCTGATCCTTGAACACTTTGGTAACTCCTCCAAGGATGTTGGGGATAAGCTTTGTGAGTGCGGTTCCCAGGACAGCACCCAGTCCGAGTTTCTTCAGGACATTGGTGTTGAAAAGGTTTCCGGCCAACTGCGTGACAGGGCTGCTCTCAACAGGTGTCTTGCCTCCGAAGAGGTCCTTGATGATGTTGATTCCGCCTGCCTTGGTAGCAGTCTGGGTAAGGCTTCCGAGAATTGAATCGGAAAGGCCTCCGAGAACCTGGTTCTTGAGTGCGGCAGGAATCTCAAGGCCGCCTGCGGCAGAGTTGACCTGCTGCTTGATGATGTCATTAAGTGAGAAAGCCATTGTGTTATGAATTTTGGTGTTAAACAACAATCATGTAGGTGTATTCCTTACAAATTTACAATTTTCCTAGAATATCCGGCAATTATGATAGAAAATTAAATTCGTATATTTGTATATCAATTGACCACGAATCATGAACAAGGAAAAAATGACCAATTACAGGTGGGTGATCTGCGCGATGATCTTCTTCGCCACCACGGTCAACTATCTGGACCGTCAGGTTCTCTCACTTACCTGGGATGAATTCATCAAGCCCGAATTTCACTGGAATGAAATCAATTACGGTAACATCACGGCTGTTTTTGCAATTGTGTACGCCTTTGCACAACTTTTTGCAGGAAGGATAGTTGACAGGCTTGGAACCAAGAGGGGTTACACAGTCTCCATAGCAGTCTGGTCACTTGGAGCCTGCCTCCATGCTATCTGCGGAGTTGCTACTGAAGCCCATGTCGGGGCCTCTTCCAGGATGGAACTTATCCAGGCGACCGGTGATGCCGCGATTGTGATATCTACATTCAGTGTTTACATGTTCATGATAGCCAGGGCTATCCTTGCTTTGGGAGAGGGAGGTAACTTCCCGTCGGCTATCAAGGCGACGGCCGAGTATTTCCCCAAGAAAGACAGGGCATTCGCCACTTCGATTTTCAATTCCGGTTCATCCATCGGTGCCCTGGTCGCTCCTCTTTCCATCCCTCTGATCGCTGCCAAGTGGGGATGGGAGATGGCTTTCCTGATCATCGGTGCCCTGGGATTCATCTGGATGGGTTTCTGGATCTTCATGTATAAGAAGCCCTCAGAGAACAGGAAGGTCAACGCCGCTGAGCTTGCCTACATTGAGCAGGATGCGGCTGCCGACGCTGAATTCGCCAAGAAACCTCTTGAAGGTATATCTGCTTCTGAAGAGAAGATGTCCCTGGGTAAGGTTCTCAGGCATAAAGAAGCCTGGGCGTTCATCCTGGCCCGTTTCATTACTGACGGAGTTTGGTGGTTCTTCCTTTTCTGGACGCCTTCCTACCTCAATACCCAGTTCGGAATAAAGACTTCAGATCCTTTGGGAATAGCGTTGATCTTCGTCCTTTACCTGATCACCATGCTTTCCATTTTCGGAGGAAAGCTTCCGACCATATTCATGAACAGGACAGGGAAGGATCCTTACACCAGCAGGACAAGAGCCATGCTGATCTTTGCTTTCATTCCGCTTGTGGTCCTTTTCGCCCAGCCGCTGGGTAACATTTCTCCATGGCTTCCGGTTATCTGTATAGGACTTGCCGGAGCAGCACATCAGAGCTGGTCAGCCAACCTTTACACCGTAGGTACAGACCTCTTCCCCAAAAAGGCTGCCGCCACCATCACCGGAGTTTGCGGAATGGCTGCCGGTATAAGTTCCTTCCTATTCCAGCAAGTGGCGGGCCACCTGTTCGTCTATGCTGGAGAGAGCAACATGCATTTCATGGGATTTGAGGGGAAGCCGGCAGGCTATTTCGTGATGTTCTGCTACTGCGCCGTGGCCTACCTTATCGGTTGGGTAGTAATGAAAATGCTCGCACCGAAGTACGAGCCTATTTCTGAATAGTATTTCCTTCTTTTTTTAGAGGTAAAGGTCGAAGTAGTCAGTTACCTTGTCCATCAGGTGGATTCTCCACCTGCCTCCAACGTTATGCTCTGAACGGGGGTAGGGGAAGTAATCCAGTTGGGTGTTGTTCTCTATGCACTTCTGGACAAAACTGAGGCTGTGCTCCCACACAACTGTGTTGTCGATGGCTCCCTGGCAAATCAGGAGCTTGCCTTTGAGATTGCCGGCGTTTTCAATCAGGCTGGTCTGCTTGAAGCCTTCAGGGTTGGTTTCCGGAGTGTCCATGTAACGCTCTCCGTACATGACCTCGTACCATTTCCAGTCTATTACAGGTCCGCCGGCTACTCCTACCTTGAAGGTTTCAGGGTAGTGGGTCATGAGGGAGATCGTCATGAAGCCTCCATAACTCCAGCCGTGTACTCCGATCCTTTCAGAATCCACGAAAGGAAGGGACTTGAGCATGTTGATTCCGACCATCTGGTCAGCCATCTCATTCTGGCCGCAATGCCTGTGGATGGCCTTCTCAAACTCAGCACCGCGGTTCTGGGTACCCCTGTTGTCCTGGATATAGACTACACATCCCTTCTGGGCCATAATGAGT
>JAGCWD010000113.1 GCA_017962025.1 Bacteroidales bacterium | reverse complement strand
GGTCGCGATAATGTACACGGTATCTCCGGACTTGCCGTAGTAGTAACCATCCACAGTGACATTGTGTCCGTCGAGAGCGCCAAGTCCTACGACAGAGGAAGGATTGTAGAATACCACCTTAGTGGATGCTCCTGCAACTGACAGGTTGTATGAACCATTCTCGACAACGAGGTCTCCGGTGACACTTACATATGTCGCGGTGCCGACATCGTAGGAGTCGATGCTTCCGGTGATGTCGCTCGACTTCGGATAGACGACCCTTCCTCCTGTGGCAGTGGTAGTGAAATCATCCACACCTTCGAGAGTGGTTATGTCATTGAAGGTTCCGGCAACAGAAGAGAAGCTCACGGAGTCTCCGAGAGCAGGAGAGTTACTGCTGTCAAATACGAGCAGTGCAGACTGTCCGTCAGACACGACATAGCCGTCTGTGGTGAGTGCCATGACCATTGAAGGAGCAAGGGCGACATCGTCACCTTCCTCAGTGGCTGCAGCTTCGGTTACGTCGATTGTGCTCGGACCGTCATAAACAGCCTGGACTACAGTGCATGTCTCGGTGAGGTCATTGCCCGAGAACACGACCTTTGCTGTCCTTTCGGCATCAGTAGTGTTTCTTGTCGCAATAAGGGTGAATACCTTGTCTGTAAGACCCTTGGTAGTAGGTGTTACACTCAGCCAGTCGCTGCCTTCGGTGACGGTTGCAGTAACACGGATGTTGGTGCTGACCACAAAGGCGACCTTCTGGCGGCGTCCGTCGATCTCTACGACGTTACTCGACAGCACAAGTGCATCCCTTGTTACCTGCGTCAGTGAGATGACGGTTCCGTCCTCTAGGGTGACCTGGCAATGACGATGGTCATAGGATTCGTTGGACTGGATGTTCAGGATCACCTGGTCACCTGTCTCGACAACCTCAGCCCAACCTTCGGCATCTTCGCTGAGGTCGGCGGTGCAGGAGCTGACAGGGATAACGAGTTCTCCGCCCTCAGGATCGACGATGTATTCGGTTTTGACCTCCGGCTTCGGATCTTCATTCAATCCAATCTTGATGATCTTAACGAAAGAACCGCCATTGTCGTCAGTCAGGACGAACATGACTTTTGTGGGGGAGACAGTTGAAGGAGCCTTGATGGAAATCCTTCCGGACTTCTCGTCAGCGGGATAGATTGTGACTGTCCAGCCATCGCTTTCGTAAGTCTCCAATTCGGTCTTGGCGCCTTCGGGTGCCAAGATCTTATAGGAAGTGCTCAGAACCTCTCCGTTGCGCATTTTCTCGAACACGCCCTCGTTGAAGACGAGTTGGAGCTTGTTGACAGCATTGGCAAGAGGGAGTGTGATGACACTTCCATCGCTGAGGGTGAAGATAGCATTGTCAGCATCGGTGGCTACGCTTTCGAAAACACAGATTGAGGAAGCCTGTCCATCAACCTTGGTCCAAGAAGAGCCGTCGTCGTAGGAGATGAACCAGAGGTTGTCTTCGATCTTGATTTTCGGGGTCCTTCCGGTCGAAACTTTCTTTCCGGAATCATCGAGCAACCAGTTTCCACCAATGGTCCAGTAATAGTTGCCATCGACATCCTGCTTGGCACCGAGCTTTGGAGTCGCAGCCTCGGCACTGAGGATGGTAACGGTTGTTCCGTCAGAGAAGGAGACGGAGTGTCCCTGGTCGGTCGCCTTGATGGCGGTGACTGTAATGTTCTTTTGCAGTGCAGAAACGATCGACTGCAGCGAGCTGACATTCGAATTGAGACTTTCGAGGGAAGCGATCTGAGCCTTCTGGGCATTCAGTTCCTCCCAAACCTTCGAATCGTCATACTTGCAACCTGCCAGAATAAATGCGAAAGGCAGGAGTAAGAAGAGTAATTTTTTCATGATATAACGAAATATAGATTCAGTGCTATTGGTGTATAATCAAGTAAAAATACACAGAATCTGCTCCCTAAGCAAGAACAGAAAGCTCCAGTTCCGCAAAAGTTTTCAACAAGCCGGTGTTGACAATTCGCATTGTCTTTGAAAATGCTATATTTGTAAAAGATAGTTATAACGTCATGTTGTCATTTGAAAGTGATTACACTGAAGGAGCTCATGAGAGTATCCTTCGTCGTTTGATGGAAACCAACCTGGAACAGACTCCGGGATACGGGCTTGACAAGTACAGCGAGAGCGCTAAAGAGAAAATCCGCCAGGCTTTCGGTATTCCCCAAGCCGATGTGTTTTTCCTGGTGGGAGGAACCCAGACCAATTCCACAGTCATCGCTTCGATGCTAAGGGATTATGAAGGAGTGGTTGCAGTGGAGACCGGGCACATCGGGGTCCATGAAAGCGGAGCTGTTGAGTTCACCGGTCACAAGGTCCTGACCCTTCCTCCTCATGAGGGCAAAATGTCCGCTAAGGACCTCAGAGCCTACCTGAAAGCTTTCTACGCAGATGGAACTTATGAGCACATGGTCATCCCGGGAATGGTGTACATCTCCTTTCCGACTGAATTCGGGACAATATATTCAAAAGCTGAACTGACCGCCTTGCATGAGGTTTGTCAGGAGTATTCCATTCCACTTTTCATCGACGGAGCCCGTCTGGGTTACGGACTGATGAGCGAGGCAAATGATATCGATCCCAAGGAACTACCGGGCCTATGCGATGTATTTTACGTCGGTGGAACTAAGGTTGGCGCCCTCTTCGGAGAGGCGGTGGTCTTCACCCACGGCAATGCTCCGGCACATTTCTTCACCACAATAAAGCAGCACGGTGCGCTGATGGCCAAAGGCAGGATGCTTGGGCTCCAGTTCGACACCCTTTTCACCGATGGACTCTATTTCGACATAGCCCGTCACGCCGACAGGATGGCCTCTTTGTTAAAAGGGATATTCATGGAGAAAGGCTACGAGACATTTATCGATTCTCCGACTAACCAGCAGTTTTTTGTCATGACCCGCAAACGTGCGGAGGAACTTCATACAAAAGTCCGTTTTGAAGATTGGTGTCCGGTGGATGAAGATAGGATAGCCGTACGCTTCGTCACGAGCTGGGCCACTCCTGAAGAAAATGTCCTTGCCCTGAAGGAGATAATTTGAGTGCGGGTGAAGGGACTCGAACCCATACGCACGAAGCACCAGATCCTAAGTCTGGCTTGTCTACCAATTTCAACACACCCGCATAGGGACTGCAAAGATAATAATTTTTATTATTCTTCCTCTCCTGTGGAATTCTCAAAGGCTTCAATGGCCTTTTTCTCAAGGGCAGAAAGTTCTTCAGTCTCTTCCGCAGAGTAGGAGACCTCCGCTTTTTTCTCCTCCAATGCCTCCTGAGCCTTCTCGTTCTGGAGCAAGGCTTGCTCAACGCCTCTGGTGAATATGTTATGGATGGAGTTGACAAGGTTCAGTCTTACGTCGTCGATCTCGTCATCAAACAGGGGAATCTTAGTGCTCTTGTACTTTGCCTTTCCCAATTTCCATTTCCAAGCATCAAAGTTACCGCCAAGGTTGACCCCGAAACGGAACGGGATCGGGGACTTCAGGGCTGAGACATGATATTTGAAATTCTGGTCGAATCCTTGGATTCCGTTGAGGGCTACTGTATAGCGGTCCACCTTCAGAATGAACGGGAACACTTCAAGCTGGTTCTCCTTGACGATTCCTCGGGCAGACATTTTGTCGATATAGCTGGAATCCCGATCCTTGAACATGAGGGTCTTGCGAAGTTTGTCAAGGTCCTTGCTCTCGCTTAGTGACAGGTCTTTACCATCAATCTTTATCATACCGCTCAAGGTCGGGAGCACTATGTTCATGTTGGTGTCGATTGATGCAGTGGTTGCCATTTCGCAGTCCAGCAATCCCTTGAATGCCTTTAGCATGGGCATGATGCTGTCCACCGCAGGGAAGAGCTGGATCACCTTCTCGGCAGTGATGTTGGAGAGCATGAGGTCGAAGCCGGCCTTGAGGTCTTTCTTTGTCCTGGTGGAGTAGAAGCCTTCCAGGAAGACTTCACCCATATTGGTCATCGCCAAGGTATTGGTCACCTGGATGCATCTCTCCCTCATGTCCAGGTCGGTAGACACGAAGGAAGTCTCGAGATCTGAATACTTTATCGTCTGTGCCTGGACGTTTACCTTGGCGTTGAGGTTTGAAGGGATTACGATGAGGGAACTGATGGCCGAGGTGTCCACCACTGCTTCTTCCTTGACGGCGTCCAGGTAAGTCCTGTCGTCCACCCCTGACAGGGCGACCTTGTCTCCCGGAGGAACATACTGCTTGCCGGCATTTATCGCCAGGAGAAGCTCGTTCAAGTCGATGAGAGAGGAACTAAGGTTCATGTTGAGATTGAGGCGGCCTCTGCCGGATGTCAGAGCCCTCTTTATCCCAACTAAGGATCCTGCTGCAGAGATGTCAGAGACTCCTGATTTCAAATTCAGGGAATTCAGGTCGATCCTGTTGTTGGTGAACTTGCCGTTCAGTCCGGAAAGATTATTCTCAAGGGGAAAGTAAGGGGTTATTACCTTTCCCTCCTTTATCTTGAAGGAGCCGGCAAGATCCCAGTCGCTGATATATCTAGAAACGGATTCTCCCAGTTTTATGCTTATGTCCTTCTTGCGGAAATCCTTCTCTGTCAGATAGTCCGGCAGTTTTCCTCCGCTTCGGTCAATTATCGCCCTGTAAAGCAGTGAATCCCTGGGAACGCCGGGATAGACCCTCGCCAGGGAGTCCAGCAGCAAGTTGCTCTTTTCCTTTTCCTTGACAGCGTTTGGATGGGCAGAAACGTTGAGCGAGACACCCGATGCCGAGTATCGGTTAACGTTTTCCCGGATTGCTACGGACCTGTTGCTGCTGCTTAAGCTCAGGTAAGGGACCTTGGCCTTTCCATTCGGAATCTGCCAGTACTTGAATACATTGCTTGAGCCTCTCACTCCCACGAAGCAGGAGTCAACATCCATCATGCCTATGGAAGTAACGTCCAGATGGCCGTGGAGAGGATGTTTGCCTGGATATCCCTTTATGGTCTCATCAGAATTGTGGGCGGACAGACGGACCCCTCTTCCCCGAATGTAGGTGGAGGAACCGTATTCAGCTACAAGGCTGTCTATCGTTGCCTTTATCCCCACATGTTCGTGGCTTTCCTCACCGTGTTCGTCCCCTTCGTCTTCATCATGGCTGTAAGGCCCGAGATCGATGGTGGTGCTGCCCAGGTAGGCTGACAGCGAGTCCTTTGGGTCACGGATCCGTATTCCGTCACTTACCAGCCTGCCCTTGAGGCCTATATCTCCGAAATTGTATAGGTCGAGTTGTGAGATTTTGAAAGACCCTTTGACATTCCCGTCCAGGTTGCCTGATGCGGTGATGCCCATCTCCTCGGGAAGGTAGCGGACCAGGGAATCGAGGCGGGCGTGGACCTTGCTGTCTATGTTCAGCAGGGGATCACCGTTCAGGAGATCATTCGCCGACCCTTTGAGGGTTATGTCGGCTCCATTGACATGGAGGCACAAGTCGGGAACCTGGGCGACGAGTTTCCCGTCGACTACAGTTGCATCGGCTTCCAGGTCGAAACGGCCTTCCTCATCGATTCCTTCCCATCGGATCCTTGAGTCCGGAACCTCCAGATGGACCGACATCTTCGGAAGACTGTTTGTCTCCCTTATATAGAAACCGTCACAATTTGCATTCAATGAAATGGTCGCGTCGGTGTCCAGTTTTTTTAGGATAGGGAAATTCTTCCCGAAATAGGCCGTTATCTCGCTTACCCGTTCCTTGTCTATATCAGCCTCTGCCTTTATGTAAGGATCGTCTCCGGAAAGGTCGACAGTACCGTTTGCTGTCAGGTCAATCATCGCAATGGAAGCATTGAGATCCTTGACGCTGTAGATATTCTTGTCGAAATCTGGATGGAAAGTGGTCTTGAGACTGACCGGAAGGTTCATTTTTCCGGTCTGGTTCATATTCAAGGCCAGGGAAGACTTCAGGTCTATGTCATAATGGTCCCTATGGCTCTTGAGCATCATATGCTCCAAAGCGACCTCCAGGCTGAGAGTGTCCCCGAGGCTGGTGAAGACAGCATAGGGTTCTTTCTCGAGGCTGACTTTTCCAACAGAAAAAGCAGGGAGTTTGAAGGCAGAGGTGTCTTCCTTGTCCTGAGGGAGCCTAAGAACGTTCCAGTTGGCTTTCAATGAATCATAGCCATGAAGGAATATCCTTGGATGCTCCAGTACAGCGTGGGGGATGCGGATCTTCTTATGAAGGGCGTCCATATAGTTTACCGACACGCTCATCTTTTTAAAACTCGCAAGGGTGTCGGTCATCGAAATGCCCCAGCCTTTGAAGTGAAGGGAATCACCGGCGGGAATAAGCGGATCATAGGAGGCAAACCGCTCGTGCGGATAGGTCAGGATGAAATCGTCTATGCTGACGTTAAGATTGGGAAAACTCTTGAATACCGAAGCTTTGATGCTCGAGAAACTGACATCGCCTTCGACATATTCTCCGGCGATACGGTTCGCTATCCGGGTAAGGACTTTGGAATTGAGGGCCACCTGCAACGCAACCATAATCAGGACCCAAAGGACGAGGATGGTCCAAAGGGCTATCTTGAGTCCACGTCTCTTCCTGGTTTTCTTACTTTTGTCAGCTTCCTGTCCAGCCATTATAACCGAGATGAAAAGCTACTTAAGCAAATTTAGACAAAAAAAAAGACAAACCCTTGGGATTTGTCTAATTAGTGATTCCGGAAAAGCTCTTACTGCTCGTCCTGGAGCTTGAGATGCTGGACGTAGATAGCTTTCATCCTGGCAGCTCTCTTCTTCACAGAAGGCTTCTCAAAGTTCTTGCGGGCACGCATCTCGCGGATGGCACCAGTCTTTTCGAACTTCCTCTTGAATTTCTTCAAGGCTCTTTCTATGTTCTCGCCTTCTTTGATTGGAACTATGATCATTGCTAATTTACCACCTCCTTTTTCTCAAAGCGGGTGCAAAGATATGAAAAAATTCTTAATTTTGTCAAAACAAAAATGTTATTTCCATGGATAGCCCGTTTTTGTACAACAAGTATGTGACAGGCCAGCGTTTTATCGGGCGCAAGGAAGACTGCACGATCCTGGGAAACCTTTTGGGCCAGAACGAGAATGTCGTGATCTGGGAACCTTATGGCACGGGCAAGAAATCCATTATCCATCAAGTACTTACCAGACTGAAAGTCACTGGTGTGCGTTTCACTGTCGGAGACATCACTGCGCTTGACATACGTTCCAACGAGGTTTTTATCCGCAGACTCGGTGCAGCGGTGATCAGGCTGGCCGCTTCTACCCCGGACGAGTACTCCCAGATAGTATCAAAATACCTTTCGGGGACACATTTCGTCTTCGACCGGGCTGCTTTCTCCAGTTCTGACACCATCCTTTCCACCAACTGGGACCTTGATGACGAGGATTACAAGGCCGTCCTCCGGCTGCCTTACAGACTGTCCGCCGACAGGGGAGAGAAGATGTTCATGATCATAGACGAGTTCCAGAACCTCGATCTCACCGAAGACGGAGAAAAGGTGTTCAAGATGATGGAAGAAGTGATGGATGAGATGCGGCAGGCAGGGATCAAGACCTTTTCCTACATTTTCCTAGGTTCTCAGTATAATGCGATGCACGACATTTTTGTGAACCGCCACTTCTTCTACCGCCGTGTCGAGCGATTGAAACTCAGCAAGGTTGACGAGAGGGACATAGTCGAGCACATCATAAAGGGTTTCCTGTCCAGTGGAAAAGTGATAGACAGGGACCTTATCAGCGGGGCCTGCCGCCTGTTTAAGTGTAATCTATTCTACATCAATCACTTTACTTCAATTTGTGATTCCTTGTCCAAGGGTTACATTATGGAGCCCGTTTTGCTGGAGGCTCTGGAGACCATCCTCGCCATCCATCGCGGGAGGTTCATCGCTATCATGAACGACCTTACTACCTTCCAGGTCAATCTGCTCAAAGCCATCATTGACGGCTACACCAAGTTCAGCACGGCAGAAGTGATCCGGAAATATTCATTGAACTCCTCTGCGAACGTCCGCAGGCTGAAGGATGCTCTCATGAAAAAAGAGATCCTGACCTTCGTCGGTGACGACGAGCGTCCAGTGATCTTCGACCCTCTCTTTGAATACTGGCTCAAGAACACATATTTCAAGAGGAATTAATCATGGCGAAGAAGAAAATCGCAGTTTTGACCGGAGCGGGTGTGAGTGCAGAGAGCGGTCTCAGTACTTTCCGTGGCTCCGGAGGCCTCTGGGGGGAATATGATCCCCAGGAAGTCGCCTCAATCGAAGGTTGGTACCGCAACCGCAAGCTGGTACTTGGTTTCTACAACCAACTCAGGAAACAACTCTCTGAGGTGAAGCCCAATGCCGCTCATCTGGCCATTGCTGAACTCGAGAAGGAATATGCTGTCACTGTTATTACCCAGAATGTTGACAACCTTCACGAGAGGGCAGGCAGTACAAGGGTGCTTCACCTTCACGGTGAGGCCACCAAGGTCAGGCCTGAAGATGGAATATACGACCGTACGTATTCGGAGAAGGAAGTAATAGACGTGGGCTACGAGCCTGTGAACCTGGGCGACCTGGCTCCGAACGGAAGCCAGTTACGGCCGCATATCGTCTTCTTCGGGGAGGCTGTGCCGAACATCGAGAAGGCCATAGACATCGTTGCGGATGCCGACGTCATGCTCATCGTCGGCACTTCACTCAATGTCTATCCTGCGGCCGGTCTGTACCGCTATGCAAAGAACGGGGTCCCTGTCTATCTGATCGACCCTGAAGATGTAGCGGTTTATGACCCCAGGATCATCCATATCAGGGAAGTTGCCACAAAGGGAATGGAAGTTTTCAAAACCAAGCTTTAAGAATTATGTATCTGTTGGGTTATGATGTCGGTAGTTCGTCCGTCAAGGCCAGCCTTGTGGACGTGGAGAACGGTGAGTGTGTGGCAAGTGCCTTTTATCCCAAGCACGAGAGCACGATTATCTCCGAAAAAGCCGGGTGGGCTGAGCAAGATCCTGAAATGTGGTGGGAGAATCTCAAACTCGCGACAGCCGATGTTCTCGGTCAGGTCCGCTCCCTGAGCCTGTCGAGGGGTTTGCCCGGAAAGGTTGCAGCTATCGGTATCTCCTATCAGATGCATGGCCTTGTCTGCATCGACAAGGGCGGCAAACTTCTGCGCCATTCCATAATCTGGTGCGATTCCAGGGCTGTTCCTTACGGGGAAGCTGCTTTTGATGCTATCGGCCATGAAAAGTGTCTTGGTCATCTGCTGAACTCACCGGGAAACTTCACCGCCGCCAAACTGGCGTGGGTGAAAGAGAACGAACCGGAGGTTTTCGACAGTATTGACAAGATCATGCTGCCAGGAGACTACATTGCCTTCAGGATGAGCGGGGAGACCTGTACCACGGTGGGAGGTCTTTCGGAGGGAATGTTCTGGGATTTCCAGGAAAACCGTCCTGCCTCCTTCCTTATGGATTGGTTCGGTTTTGACGAAGCTGTACTTCCGAAGGTCGTCCCCACTTTTTCCGAACAGGGACGGCTCAGCACATCAGCTGCTATCGAATTAGGTCTGGAGCCCGGTATCCCCATCACCTACAGGGCGGGGGACCAGCCCAACAACGCCCTATCGCTCAATGTGTTCAATCCTGGAGATGTGGCCGCCACGGCCGGCACCTCCGGAGTGGTTTACGGAGTGAGCGGCAAAGTCAACTATGACCCTCTTTCCCGGGTCAATACCTTTGCCCACGTTAACCATTCTCCTGAGGACCCGAGGCTTGGAATCCTTCTCTGCATCAACGGTACAGGAATCGCAAATGCATGGATAAGGAGGAATGTGGTCCCGCGCGGGATGATGTATGATGAAATGAATGCCTCCGCCTCACAGATTCCGATTGGTTGCGATGGAGTGACTGTCCTTCCCTTCGGCAACGGGGCCGAAAGGATGCTTGGCAACAAAGAGGCCGGATTCAGTGTTTCTGGAGTTAATTTCAATGTCCATGACTGGAAACACCTTCTCAGGGCCACCCAGGTG
>JAGCWD010000112.1 GCA_017962025.1 Bacteroidales bacterium | reverse complement strand
TGTACGCAATGGGTGACATTGCAGGCCAGCAGTGCAAGGTTGAAGCCGGAACTGAGTTCTTCGTCAACCGCCTCGCGGCTGAGCAGGACGCTTCCGTAGAGTTCGACAAGGTCCTGCTGATTGACTCCGAAGGGCAGATCCAGCTCGGTAATCCTTATGTTAAGGGCGCGGTTGTGAAGGCTACGGTCCTCGATGACGAGGCAAAGGCTGACAAGGTGCTCGTGTTCAAGAAAATCCGTCGCAAGGGATTCCAGAAACTCAATGGCCACCGCCAGAAGCTTTCCAAGATCCGCATTGACGCTATCGCTTAATTTCTTAAAAGAGTAAAGATTATGGCACACAAGAAAGGACAATCAAGTTCCAAGAACGGTCGTGAGTCCCATTCCAAGAGACTTGGACTCAAGAAATTCGGCGGTGAGGTCGTTAAGGCAGGCAACATCATCGTTAGGCAGAGGGGTACAGTCCACAATCCTGACAAGAATGTCGGAATGGGCAAGGACCACACTCTCTACGCTCTTGTTGACGGAACCGTGAAGTTCACGAAGAAAAGGGAAGACAAATCCTACGTCTCCGTGATCCCTTTTGAGAACTAAGCTCGGAGGATCGATAGTTTAAGGAGGACTTGCTTCGAGACATCGTGCAGTCCTCCTTTTTCAATAGACTAAATCAAAAGACAGATATGCTGACAATCAAGATGCTTCGCGATGATCCGCAGCGTGTGATCGATAAGCTGGCGGTGAAGAATTTCGATGCGAAGGCAATAGTTGAAAAAGTTCTCGAGCTGGATGCCAACAGAAGGGCTCTCCAGACTGAGAGTGACGCCCTGTTGGCGAGCCAGAAACAGCTTTCCGCCAAGATCGGTGGTCTGATGAAGGAAGGACGCAGGGAAGAAGCGGAAGAAGTCAAGAGGGAAGTCACAGCCATGAAGACTCGTTCCAACGAACTCCTGGCCAAGGCGGATTCCAACAACAAGGAACTGGACGAAACCATAGTCCTGCTTCCTAACATACCGTGCGACCTTGTGATTCCCGGCAAGGGTGCCGAGGATAACCAGATAGTCAAGGAAGGTGGTCCCGAGGTGCATCTGCCACAGGATGCGCTCCCTCATTGGGAGCTTGCCAGAAAGTATGACATCATAGATTTCGACCTTGGAGTCAAACTTACCGGCGCCGGTTTCCCTGTCTATAAGGGAAAGGGAGCGAAGCTTCAGAGGGCCCTTATTAACTACTTCCTTGATTTCAATACTGCAGCAGGCTACAAGGAGGTCGAACCTCCGGTGGTTGTTAACGCCGCCTCCGGTTTCGGTACCGGCCAGCTTCCTGACAAAGAGGCTCAGATGTACCACGTCGGCCTGGACGATTTCTACCTCGTTCCGACCGCCGAGGTACCTGTCACCAACATATTCAGGGATGTCATCCTTGAGAACGAGGAGGTCCCCCAGAAGATGACTGCCTACACTCCGTGTTTCCGCCGTGAGGCCGGTTCCTACGGAAAGGATGTCAGGGGACTCAACCGCCTCCACCAGTTCGACAAGGTCGAGATCGTCCGTGTCGAGAAGCCTGAGAATTCCTATGCTGCACTGGACGAAATGGTCGCCCATGTCGAAAGCCTGGTGAACAGCCTCGGCCTGAAGTACAGGATTCTCCGCCTCTGCGGTGGAGACCTCAGCTTCACTTCTGCGATTACTTATGACTTTGAACTCTGGTCTGCCGCCCAGGGCCGCTGGCTTGAGATTTCTTCTGTTTCCAATTTTGAGACCTTCCAGGCGAACAGGCTCCATCTCCGTTATCGTGACGAGAACGGAAAGATCCAACTCTGCCATACCCTGAACGGAAGTTCTCTTGCCCTTCCGCGTGTGGTTGCAGCCCTCCTCGAGGACAACGAAACCGAAGACGGAATCATAATCCCGGAAGTACTGCGTCCTTACACAGGGTTCGACAGGATATGAGCCGTACTATCATAGGCATCGACCCCGGAACCAACCTGCTTGGTTTCGGGGTGATTGATGTCGTGGACGGGAAGCCCGTTTTTGTGGATATGGGAGTCCTTGACATCAGAAAGGTCAAGGATGCATATTCAAAACTGCGCCAGATCTATGAGACAGTGAGTGAAGTCTGCAAGACCTATCATGGCACCGAGATGGCTCTGGAATCCCCGTTCTACGGCAAGAATGCCCAGGTGGTCCTGAAACTCGGCCGTGCCCAGGGTGCCGCTATGATAGCCGCCATGGAGCATGGGATCACCGAGGTCCATGAATATGCTCCCAGGGAGGCGAAACAGGCGATTACCGGCAACGGAGCCGCTTCGAAGGAGCAGGTGGACATGATGATCCGCAAGACTTTGGGAGTGGAGATCAAGACTGAGCATCTGGATGCGACGGATGCCCTTGCGATAGCCCTTTGCCATTATTACGCAACTTCCAGCCCACTTGCCAGGGTCAAGTCCTCTTCTTCATGGGAAAAGTTTATCCAGGCCAATCCCGACAGGGTGAAATGACCTCCGGATATCATTTATTTTTATATATAGGATTAAACCGCATCAGGCTTGATCTGTCAAACTAGTGTTTGATATTTTTAATTAGTATGAACTTCAAAAGAATTGTTGCAATCCTTATCGGCGTGATGTCGATCATGTCAATTGCATCTGCACAGAACTCCGGCACCTTGAGGGCGGTCCTCCAGGATGAGAATGGCGAACCAATCCCCTTTGCGACGGTCTCGATCAGCAAGCCAAACTCCACCAAACCATACAAGTATGCCTTGAGTGATTCTGACGGAAAGGTATCCATTGAGAAAGTGTCTAGCGGGAAATATGTATTCCGTGCTGAACTTCTTGGTTATAAAGCCAGTTCCCAGGATATTGAGGTAAAAGGCAACCTCGATCTGGGTAAAGTGACAATGGAGGAGGACAAGCAGACCCTGGATGCTGCGAACGTATCTGCGGTAGGCAATCCGATAATTATTAAGAAAGATACTGTCGAATACAATGCATCGTCGTTCAAGACTACTGAAAACGACATGCTTATTGACCTTTTGAAGAAACTTCCCGGAATCGAGGTTTCCGAAGACGGTACGGTGACGGCTAACGGAGAGAGCATCTCCAAGATTACCATCGGAGGAAAGACCTTCTTCCTTGATGATCCGCAGATCGCCACCCAGAACCTTCCTGCAAAGATCGTCGAGAAGATCAAGGTTGTCAGGAAAAAGTCCGAGCAGGCTGAGTTTACCGGCATCGATGATGGGAATGAAGAGCAGGTCATCGACTTGAGCGTCAAGAGGGGAATGATGAACGGCCTGATGGGTAATTTCTCCCTCGGGGGAGGAAAGGATCTTCCCAAGACCACCAGTTCCCTGGGAACAAACGATGATTTCCGTTACCAGTCCGGTGCTTTCGTAGGAAGGTTCACCCAAAAGAGCAACATCAGTTTCATCTTTAACGCGAACAACACTAATAACCGTGGCTCCAACGACATCTCCGGCGGCATGATGGGTGGCATGATGGGCGGCTTCGGCGGCGGTGGCATGCGTGGTGGTGGAGGCGGTGGCTTCGGCGGCGGAAGCGGTATCAACACTTCGTTGATGTCTGGTTTGAATGGTGCCTGGGACCTTTTTGATGACAAGATGAACGTCGGAGGAAACTATGTTTACAACCAGTCCCAAAGAGACGTTCTTAACAAAAGCGTACAAACCGACAGGTCCTTCCAGAACGGAGATTACATGATTACCCGTAACGGAGTTGAGGCTCCAGGAGTGAACAGCACCAAATCTTATGGCCACAGGTTCGGAATGCGTTTGGAGCATAAGTTCTCTGAGAACACATCTATCCTCTTCCAGCCTCAGGTCAACTTCGGAACCGGCAACTATCTTCAGACCTCCGATTTCTCGACTGAAAGGTTCAACAGCGGCAACGATCTGACTTCTTCCAGCAACGGTTTCTCCAACAATTCCGGGGATAACAACAACTGGCAGACAAATGGTTTCTTCCTGTTCCGTCAGAGGCTTGGAATGCCGGGAAGGACCCTTTCCTTCAATGCCAACTACAGCCTTAGCCATAACCAGATGGATGGCTTCAACCAGTCCCTGACCAACAGCTGGAACACAAGGACAGGAGAGGCCCAGGATATAGTTAACCAGAGGATTGACCAACTCTCCAAGAACGCATCCCTGACAGGAAGACTGGTCTATACCGAGCCTCTCGGCAACGGTTTCTATGCTTCCGCAAATTATAGCTACTCTTGGAACAAGAATTCTTCTACTAAGGATGCCTTTGACAGCGGCTCGAATGTAATCGGCAAGAATTCCCTTATCTATGACCCCATCGGTGAAACCAGGAACGAGACCTATTCCAGCAATATCCTGAACAGGAATGACAATCAGACAGCCGGTTTGGATCTCCAGTACCAGAAGGACAAGATCCATGCGCAGCTGGGCTTTTCCGTCATGCCTAACAAGACTCATAACGAGACCAACAAGGAAGTGTACGACACGACTGTCATCAACATAGCTCCTTCTGCAATGTTCTGGTATGACATGGGTGAGACCACCAACATGCGAATCTTCTATCGAGGCAGGTCCCAGCAACCCTCGACCACCCAGCTCATGCGTGTCCCGGACAATTCAAACCCTATGTCGGTTTCAAGCGGTAACCCTGGCCTGATTCCGTATTTCAACCATAACATCAACACTGAGTTCAGGATGACGAACCGGCAGACGTTCACATCCTTCAACATCAACCTCAATGGTGGAATGGTTCAGAATCCGATTGTTACCGGTGTGATCAAGGATGAAAAGAACAGGTCGTATTCCATACCTTACAATGGTCCCAACTCTTACAACGGAGGAGTAAGGATATTCTTCAACTCTCCCATTGCGAAGTCCAATTTCTCGGTCTTCTCAATGACCAATTCCAATTACTCCCAGTCCACGTCGTACACGGATGCCGGATTGGCGATAAGCATGGATAAGTACCGTGATGAAGACGGTGCCTTCACCAAGTACAAGGAGTTCCTTGCAGATTTCCCGGATCCTGCCAAGGCTTCGATCTTCAAGGAGAACATCACCCGCAATTTCTCGTTCAACCAGACACTGAGGTTGACTTACCGTAACGATGCGATCGAGTTGATCGCCGGTGCGAACGGACGTTACAGCCACATTACGTATTCTGTAAACGAAGGGAAATCATCTGCGATTGGCGGCGTCAACAATACTGAGACCTGGACGAACAGCGTCAATGGTTCAGTTAACTGGACCATGCCTGCCGGATTCACTTTCAAGACTGATGCGTCCTACACATGGTACATCAATTACACCACGGACATTGAGCCCACCTTCCTGGTCAACCTTGACATCCAGAAACTCCTGTTCAAGAACAGGGCGACTCTCGCTTTGAGGGCATATGACCTTCTTGACCAGGCAAGAAACATTGGTGTCAGTGAGAGAAACGGAGTCATCACTGAGAGCTGGAGCAACACTCTGGGACGTTATATCATCGTAGCCCTTACCTATCGTTTCGGAACCTTCGGTGGAAGGAATGGGAGAGGCGGAATGCGTATGGGAGGCGGACGTGGTCCTGGTGGCCCCGGTGGTCCCGGCGGTCCCGGTGGCTTCGGTGGAGGTCGTCCTCCAATGAGGTAGTCTCTTTTTCGGAATGAAGATGATAATGGCGCGGTTACTTAACGTAACCACGCCATTTTTCGATCAAGGCCGTCATGTCATCAGGAAGGCGGGAGTCGAACCGGATCATCTTGCCTGTTCCGGGATGTACGAATCCGAGAGTCTTCGCGTGCAAGGCCTGCCTTGGACACAGATCGAAGCAGTTCTCGATGAACTGGCGGTACTTTGCGTAGATAGTACCCTTGCGGATTTCGGAACCGCCGTAACGTTCATCGTTGAAAAGCGGATGACCTATGTGGCTCATATGGACCCTGATCTGGTGGGTCCTGCCTGTTTCCAGCCGGCATTCCACTACTGTCACATACCCGAACCTGTCCAGGACCTTGTAGTGTGTTACGGCATGCTTCGCCCTTTCGTCACCTTCAGGATAGACCTTGAAGCGAAGCCGGTCATTGGGATCGCGCCCGATTGCTCCGTCGATGGTTCCTTCATCTTCCTTGACATTTCCCCAAACCACTGCAACGTAAAGCCTTTCGATGCTGTGCTCGAAGAACTGCCTGGCCAGGTCCAGCTGGGTCTCGTCATTCTTGGCAACGACCAGCAGGCCAGAGGTGTCCTTGTCTATCCTGTGTACGAGTATCCCCATCCGCTCGTCAGCGGTCCCTGAGCTTGTCGAAGGGCCAACCGGCAGCCCAAGATGGAAGGCAAGGGCATTGACCAGTGTACCGTCATAGTTTCCATGGCCCGGATGGACGACCATCCCGGCAGGTTTGTTGACAACCAGAAGGTCATCGTCTTCGTACACTATGTCCAGTGGGATGTCCTGGGGTATGATCTCCATTCCGCGCCGGCGGTATGGCATCATGAAACGGATCACGTCTCCGGGACGGACGATAAGGTTTGCTTTGGCTACCTTGTCTCCGACCCTGACGTAGCCTTCCTTTATGGCGCACTGCACCCTGTGGCGGGAAGTGTCTTCCAGATGCGAAGCCATGAATTTGTCGATCCGCACCGGTGTCTGGCCTGGATCGACATTAAGCCGGAAATGCTCGAACATTCCCTGCTCTTCATCCTCTACAGCCTCTTCGGGCTCGTTGTAAAACTTCCCGGAGTCCACCCTAGTAGTTTTCCTTTATGTCGAGGGAAAGATGTATCGTCACGTCAGAACCCATCAGGAGCGGGCTTTTTGATGCGGCGGGAGTCTGCTTGTAAACAGTGGCGTTCAGGGAATCGGTATAATTCTTAACGGTCTTGTCGAAGATTACCTTACCCAGGTTGAGAGAATTGTCATGTACCGCATCAACGGCCCTGAGATACTTCATCCCTTTCACGTTGGGGACATAGGTCATGTTATCAGTGGGGTTGAGACCTACCTGAAGGTCTATCTCGGACCCGGTCTCAATCTGTCTTCCCGGCCTTATCTCGCGGTTGTGGTAAATCTGCTTCAGTACATTGTTGGTTGCAATGTCATTGACATAGATTAGCTTACCTAGGGCAAGCCCTCGCGCATTCAGTTCAGCCTTTGCCTGGCGCATGGAGTATCCGACCAGATTCGGCATGCTGACCTTCTGGGCATTGATGGCATTGATGGTGAGCATGATACGACGGCCTTTCTTGACCAAAGTACCAGGCTTGGGATTCTGGCTGTAAACGGCGCCTCTCTCCATCCTTCTGACGAAGATTGAATCTATTACTTCTACTTTGAGGTCTTCCCTGGATGCTTCATGGCGAGCCTGGTCCACGCTCATGCTAGTGAGGTCCGGAACTTCTATGGTCTGTCCATGGTGGGTGATTATGCTCAGGATGACCGTTGCCACCAGCAGAAGGGCCGCAAAGAAAATGACGGCCCCTAGCAGGTTGCGGACTATCCAGTTGCTGAAGAATCCCTTTTTATCTATCTTCTTTTCATCCATATATTCACTTTTTGAACAAAATCTCAAACAAACCTTCTCCCAAAAGGGCGATTCCGATGATCATCAGTACCAAACCGGCTATCCGGTTCAGCCAGATCATGGATTTTATGTCAATTGCCCTGCGCCATTTCCCGAAAGCTCTTGAAAAAATGAACCAGTAGGACATCGATCCTGCAGCCACCGCTAGGATGATGGGAAACACCCTGAATCCTTTCTCGTCAGCGTTTACCCCGAAAAAGGCGAAAAGGGCGAACATAACCAGGATCGCTCCGGGGTTTGACAGGGCCGTGGCTACGGCCTGGAGGTAGTCCTTGACGGAAGCTTCCCTTTCTTCCGAAAAGTCTTTCATCTTCCTGAATGGGTCCTTGAAAGCCATGGACCATCCAAGGGCAGCGATAATAACCCCTCCGATAAGGAGGATGAAGGTTTCATAGGTGTTCAGGAAGTTCTGCGCGAACGCCAGGGCGAATACCGACAGCACAGCATATGTAGTGTCCACAGTAGTAGCACCCAGACCTGTCGCGAAGCCGGCTTTATGACCGTAGCTGAGAGATTTCTGGAGAACCAGGATCGCTATCGGACCGATTGGAACCGAGGCGCAGATTCCTATGGCGAAAGCCTTTAAAATCTCAGGGGTCATGGCCGAAAGCTATTTGGACCTCATGAAGATCTGCACAGGGCAGCCGATGAGGTCGAAATGCTCCCTCAGTTTGTTCTCTAGGAAACGTTTGTACGGCTCCTTGACGTACTGGGGAAGATTGCAGAAGAACGCGAAGGCCGGGAACCTGGTGGGCAACTGGGTGACATACTTGATTCTCACGTACTTACCCTTCCACGCAGGCGGGGGATAGTTCTCTATTTCAGGAAGCATCGCCTCGTTGAGCCTTGCTGTGGGCAGCCTTCTGGAATAATTCTCATAGACATGGGCGGAGGCGTTGAGTACATCTAGTATCCTCTGCTTCTTGATGACGGAGGTGAAGATGATCGGCACGTCATCGAAGGGGGCCAGCCGACGGCGGAGAGCGTTCTCATATTCCTTGAGAGTGTTGTTGTCCTTGATGAACAGATCCCACTTGTTCACCACCACCACACAACCCTTGCGGTTACGGATAATCAGGTTGAATATGCTCATGTCCTGAGCCTCCATTCCGGAATTGGCATCGATCATGAGGATGCAGACATCGGCCTTCTCTATGGCCCTGATGGCCCTCATGACGGAATAGAATTCCAGGTCTTCGTTGACCTTGCTCTTCCTTCTCATGCCGGCAGTGTCAACTAGCATGAACTCATGGCCGAACTTGTTGTAGTGGGTAGAGATGGAATCGCGTGTTGTTCCGGCGACAGGCGTAACGATATTCCTTTCTTCACCCAAAAGGGCATTGGTAAGGGAGGACTTGCCGACGTTGGGCTTTCCGACAATAGCGATGTGAGGCAGGTCGGGGCGGTCGTCTTCTTCCGCGGCAGTGTTCTCTGGAAGAAGCCTCAGGACCTCATCCAGAAGGTCTCCGGTTCCACTTCCATTGGCTGCCGAGATACTCCAGACCTCTCCGAGTCCCAAAGCATAGAACTGGTAGGTGTCAAATACTTTTTCTCCGGAATCGACCTTGTTGACACATAGGACCACAGGCTTCCCGCTTCTTCTGAGAAGGTCTGCTATCTCGGAGTCATAGTCGGTTATTCCCGTGGCAGCTTCTACCATGAAAAGGATCAGGTCGGCCTCTTCAATGGCAATCACAACCTGCTTGCGGATGGCTTCTTCGAAAACGTCGTCAGATTTGGTTGTCCATCCACCTGTATCGACGACTGAGAACTCCCTTCCGTTCCAGTCGCATTTGCCGTAATGACGGTCCCGGGTTACACCGGCCGTCTCATCGACAATGGCCTGTCTCATTCCGACCAGGCGGTTGAAAAGCGTCGATTTGCCGACGTTCGGCCGTCCGACTATAGCTACAAGACTCATATTGTCAGTTTTTATAAAAGCCGCAGCCGATGCAGGACTCACTGTAAGTGCCTGTGCACGACCTGCTCTTCTGCCGCTGGCGCTCGGTGCCGAACATCTCCTTCTCCTGCTCGTTGGGACATTTGATTCCCAACTTCCGCATGTTCTCGTTCCTGCTTACCTCTGTCTCGGGGAACCTGCCCTTCACAATGATCCCTACGCACATCAGGGTGATGGCGATTGAAAGGATCAATATGGCGGCAAGCAGTGTCTTCATTTGCAGGTATCCTAAAAGATGAATTCGGTACTGATAGGTTCGTAATTATAGACCTTCCTGATTATGGAAGCGAATGTGCCTGTCATCGAGACGATCTTTATCTTCCTTGTGTCGGCATTGGAATCGAGAGGAATCGTGTCGGTGACATACACTTCTTTCAAGGATGAATTGTTGATCCTGTCATAGGCGGGGCCGGAAAGGACCGGATGTGTCGCACATGCGCAGACGCTTGCAGCTCCCTTGCTCATCAACAGGTCGGCGGCCTTAGTAAGTGTTCCTGCGGTGTCGATCATATCATCCACTATGACGATATTCTTTCCTTCAACCTCTCCGATTGCAGTCATGGAACCCACTACGTTGGCCCTCTCACGGGTCTTGTGGCAGATTATGACCGGGCAGGCCAGTTCCTTGGCATAGGCATTAGCTCTCTTCGCTCCGCCCATGTCGGGAGCGGCTATCGCGAGGTTCTCTATGTTGAGAGACCTGAGGAAGGGGATGAACACCTTGCTGGCATAGATGTGATCGACCGGAAGGTCGAAGAAGCCTTGGATCTGGTCAGCATGGAGGTCGCAGGTCATTATCCGGTCAACCCCTGCGGCGGTCAGGAGGTTGGCAACCAACTTCGCACCAATCGAGACACGTGGCTTGTCCTTCCTGTCCTGCCTGGCCCATCCGAAGTAGGGCATTACGGCGATGACCTTGTCGGCAGACGCTCTTTTGGCCGCATCAATCGTCAGGAGAAGTTCCATCAGGTTTTCGGTCGGCGGAAAGGTCGACTGAACCACAAAGACGGTAGCGCCCCTGACACTATCCGTGAAGGAGGGAACGAATTCGCCGTCGCTGAATTGAGTTACTTCGGAGTCCCCGAGATGGTACTTCTCTCCGCAGTCGGCACCTATCTTGTTCAACTCCTCAACCACCTTGCACGCGAAGTCCCTGGATGCCCTGCATGCAAACAATTCCATTCTGTGTTCGATGTACATGATATGAGTCGGTTATATGTAGTTTTGGATATAATCTAGTATCTCTTCGCGGCCTGCCCCGGTCTCGGCGCTGGAGACGAACATCGGAGGGAGTTCCTCCCATTGCTCCGAAAGGATGGCCTTGTCCTTTTCTATCTGGGCCTTGAGGGCGTTGGGTCCCAGCTTATCACCTTTCGTGAAAATGATTGCGAAAGGAACCCCGTTCTCTCCAAGTCCTGAGATGAAGTCAAGGTCAATCTTCTGGATGTCGTGCCTGGAATCCACCAGTACGAAGAGAAGGACCATTTCCCCGGAGTTGAGGATGTAGTCATTGATCATCTTGCGGAGTTCCTCGCGTGCATCCTTGGAAATCTTTGCGAATCCGTATCCCGGCAAATCGACAAGGTACCAGCTGTCGTTGATCAGGAAATGGTTTATGAGTTTTGTCTTTCCGGGAGTGGATGAAGTCTTGGCCAGTTTGCGGTTGCCGCAAAGCATGTTGATCAGCGATGACTTGCCGACATTCGAGCGTCCGATGAACGCGAATTCCGGCAGTTTGCGGGCGGGCTTCATGGAGACCCTGGTGCTGCTGCCTGCAAATTTTGCTTCGGTGATCCTCATAATGCAAAGA
Source organism: Bacteroidales bacterium (assembly GCA_017962025.1). Lineage (GTDB taxonomy): Bacteria > Bacteroidota > Bacteroidia > Bacteroidales > UBA932 > Cryptobacteroides. The sequence goes on along the minus strand of JAGCWD010000112.1, from coordinate 8,800 downwards.
TAGTGGAATTTTGTTAATTTTGTAAGGGACAAGGAGACTTTGAAGATGGAAAAGGAATACCTCGAACTGACCGACCTTTCCGCCCTCTTGAAAGAGGGTATAGAGGACATGTTCCCGGGCCTTGTCTGGGTCAGGGCTGAGATCAGCGGCCTGAGCCGGAAACAGAACGGACATTGCTATCTGGATCTCTCGCAGAGTGGTCGTGGCGGGGTCATTGCGAAGGTGCGTGGAACCATCTGGGCGACCAGGTGGAACTACATAGACATGTATTTCAAGAGCATCACAGGTTCATCCCTGGATGTCGGGATGGAAGTCCTCGTCAGGGCACAGGTAAACTACCATCCGGTTTACGGCCTCTCGCTCAACATCGACGAAGTCGATCCCGAATTCACTATGGGTGCCGCCGAGAGGCAGAAACGCCAGACAATCGCCAGGCTCGAAGATGAAGGTTTGATGGATATCCAGAAAGGCCTGTCCCTCCCGGCCCTGCCTTACTCGCTTGCCATAATATCCGCCCCTGGTGCTGCAGGACTCGGCGATTTCCTCCATCACCTGCTTGACAATGAATATGGTTTCGTGTTCGATATCCAGCTCTTTGAAGCATTGATGCAAGGAGACCAGGCAGCCGACTCGATGATCATAGCCTTGGAGCAGATAGAGTCCGGTGAAAAGGAATATGATGCCGTCCTGATAATGCGTGGAGGAGGATCGGAACTTGACTTGGCCTGTTTTGACGATTATGACCTGGCTGCTGCAATAGCCCGTTGCCCGATTCCGGTTTTTACCGCTATCGGCCACGACAAGGACTATCATGTGGCAGACATGGTGGCTTGCTCGTTCGTAAAGACTCCTACCGCCCTTGCAGACCTTTTCCTCGATTGCTTTGTGGCGGAAGACCAAAGGGTTTCTTCCTTGGAGAACCGTCTGAGACTGGCTTTTTCAGGGCGATTCTCTGCGATTTCATCAAGACTTGACCTTCTTTGGAAAGGAGTCGTCATGGCTGCGGACGGACGGATATCAGAAGCAAATCACCACCTGGATCTGCTCGAGGCTAAGATTTCTTCTTCAGATCCAAGGAGAATACTGGAGAAAGGTTATGTCCTTGCCCTGGACGGTCGGGGAGTAAAAATGACCTCAGCATCTGCTGTTCGGAAGGGAGATGCCTTCCAGGTGATGTTTGCGGACGGTACAGTTCGAGGTACCGTCACAGAAGTTGATATTAATAAAGATTAGATATGTCAGAAGAGAAATTCGATTACACGGAGGCCATGGCCGAACTGGAGGAGATAGCCAGGAAAGTGGAGGATCCAAATACCGGCATCGACAGCATCGGTTCCCTGGTCAATCGTTCAAGAGAGCTTATCGACCAGTGCAGGAATTACCTGCGTACTGTCAGGGAGTCAATTGAAAAGGAGGAATCATAATGAAAGAGATTTGTCTTGCAGGTGGATGCTTCTGGGGAGCGGAGCATTATTTCAGGAATATCGAAGGTGTTGTCTCCACCGAAGTGGGTTTTGCCAACGGTAACACCCAGTCACCTACTTATGAGCAGGTGTACACTGACACTACCGGCTATGCAGAGGCTGTCCATGTTTCCTATGATCCTTCCAAGTTGCCCTTGGAGGAACTTATCCGGGACTTTTTCTGTGCCATAGATCCACTGAGCCTTAACAAGCAGGGGGAGGACGAGGGTACCCGTTACCGCACAGGGGTTTATTATTCAGATCCTGATGAACTTGAGACTATCAGCAGGGTTTTCAGTGAGGAGCAGGCAAAGTATTCTGAACCGCTGGCTGTTGAACTTCAGCCTCTTACAAACTTCTTCCCTGCTGATGAAAGGCATCAGGACTACCTTGTGAAGAATCCGGATGGCTACTGCCACCTCCCGTTGAAGATTTTCCGTTATCCCAAACTCATAAGTGACCTTAAAGCCCTGCTTGGAGATGAGCCTGATCCTGTAGCAAGACTTTCCAACGCTGCTGCACTGATTCAGGAAAGGATGAGGTTCTTCTGGACCGGTTTCTATCTTGTTAAGAGTGATGAACTGGTACTTGGACCTTTCCAGGGACCGATTGCCTGTATGAGGATAGGATTCGGAAGGGGAGTCTGCGGTACTTCCTGGAAGGAGGACCGGACGATCGTCGTTCCGGATGTAGAAGAGTTCCCCGGACACATAGCATGTTCGTCACTGTCCCGCTCCGAGATAGTAGTTCCGTTACGTGACTGCTCCGGAAATGTCACAGGAGTCCTGGATATCGACAGCACCGAACTGTCCACATTCGACCGCATCGACGCCTTCTGGCTCGAACGTCTCGTGAACATTCTCTGATTTCCTGATCCCTTGGATTAGTCTATGCTGAAGGTGGAGATTTCCTGGTTGATCCGCTCCAGAATCGATATCTTCTTCTCGTAGAGATCTTCCGAAATGTCCACTTTGTAGTAGTGAGGGTTGATGAGACGCCTTTCGGAAGGGCTGAAGTGGGCGAGGGTGTCGTTGAAAAAGGCCTTCTTTTCCAGCAAGGTGTGTTTTTCTGAGCAGTCTTCTCCGTCCTTGATCACCTGAAGCTGAAGTGTCCTCCAGGAATATGACCCTGCCTCGAAGGTCTTGTGCTTGAACCTGTCAGCTTCCGCGAAGATGGTGAATTCCTCTCTAGCTTCTATCTTCCGGGCAATCGAATCACCTCTCAGGCAGGTGACGTCTGCCTTGTAGATTTCACCGTTGTCAGGATCCTTCTTGATAATCCTGTAGGTAATCTGGAATCCAGGGTTGATCAGTTTGATGGTGTCTTCCGAGCGCTTCAGAACGGGCTCACCGCCGATTTGGACAAGCTTATAGACATTGCCGAAGCAAGGGGCGGCCTTGCTGGTCGCTATGGCATCTCCGACACCATATGAGTCAATGCATGCTCCCTGGCGTTCAAGATCGGAGATAAGATACTCATCGAGGGAATTGGTTGCGAAGATCTTGCATTTCTTCATGCCATGGGCGTCGAGGATCTTGCGAACTTTCTGCGAGAGGTATGCGAGGTCTCCGCTGTCGAGGCGTATGCCGTAGCCAGGGGCATAATCGTCATCAATCCCGCATTCCCTGAATGAACGGATGGCATTCAGGACACCGCATTTCAGGGTGTCGTAAGTGTCAATGAGGAGGATCAGGTTTTCACCCATATGGGTTTTGCAGTAGTCCACGAATGCATTGTGTTCCCCTTCGACGGAACTGCCGTAGGAAGTGACGAAACTATGAGCCATAGTGCCGGTTGAGGGCACGCCGTTCATCGCTCCCGTAAGGATGTTGGAAGTGCTGGCGCAACCGGCGATGATAGCTGCCTTGGCACCGTAAGTTGCCGCCCAAGGACCATGAGCCCTTCTGGAACCGAATTCACTGACAGGATGGTTGGTAGCCCTGCACACCCTGGAAGCCTTCGTCGCGACCGCCATCTGGTGGTTCATGATGCAGAGCATGGGAGTCTCAAGTACCTGGGCCTCAATCAATGGGGCCTCGACGATTATTATCGGCTGGTTGGGGAAAACTATTTCGCCCTCCCTCATGGCATAGACATTACCAGTGAACTTAAGTGTGGAAAGGTAATTACGGAACTCTTCATATTCATCTCCGGGGAGGAACCTCTCGTAGAACTCGGGTTCTGCAGTCCCCAGGTTCCGGATACATTCGATAACTTCTTCAGTTCCACTGCAAACAGCCCAGTTGTTGTTTTCGGGAGCTACCCTGTAGAACATGTTGAAAACGGCCCGGACATCTTTCCTGCCAGTCTGATAGAATGACTTTCCCATCGTGTACTGGTACTTGTCGGAGCAATAAGAAAAGTTCAGCATATCAGTTAGTTATCTTTGATTTTCAAATTATCTTCCTCGAGGATCAAGGAGAGTAGCCTTCTGGCCGAAGAATCGTCGCCGGATGCATAGATCCCTATGTCCGGAAGGACAGGACCTCCGTCCTTTCTGACCAGTCCTTCTGTCACCATGACCTCGGTCAAATGACGGGCGACAGCAGGAGCTGGATCGATTATCTTCACCCCCGGCCATGCCAGTTTCCGGATGACATTGATCAGGAAAGGGTAATGGGTGCATCCAAGCACTATCCTGTCGGCACCGGCATCCAGGAGAGGGACAAGGCTTTCCCTGACAGTCGCTTCAGCTTCAGGACCTTCCAGAATACCTTTTTCAACCAGCTCCACGAAACCTTTCCCGACCCTTTCGACTATCTTGACATCGTCTTCATATAGTCCTTTTGTCGTCAGGTATTTGGATCCTTTCAGGGTACCGGCCGTTGCAAGGACACCTATCACTCCTGTCGCGGAGCTGAGGGCTGCCGGTTTTACGGCAGGCTCCATCCCTATGAACTTGACCGGATATTCACTTCTCAAAGACGAAATGGCGGCTGCGGTAGCGGTGTTGCATGCGACTACAATGATATCGGCACCTTTTTCCAGGAGGAAGTCGGTTATTGTCCTACCTCGCTCCCGTATGAATTCGGGAGTCTTCTCGCCGTAAGGACAGAATGCGTTGTCGGCATAATAGGCATATTTCTCCTCCGGGAGGATTTTGATTATCTCCCGCAGGACGGAAAGCCCGCCGGATCCGGAGTCGAATATGCCGATCATATGTGCAAATATACTCATATTCCAGAATATTATTCTTAAATTTGCATGATACGCTTACTTTGAAAACTGAATTGACATGAAGATTTCTCACATAAAATATTTCGTATTCGTAGCTCTCTTGGCCATCTTTTTCTCCTGCGGGGAAAAGGAGAATCCAATAGTTGAGCCTGTAAACGGATTGGAGAACCCTACTCCTGAAACCCCCACGGTCACCAAACCTTCGGCAGAAATCCAGCAGGCGGACCTTTTCTCCCAGAATGCACTGGGTACTTATTATCTTTGGACAAGGGAGATAAACAATGATATTGCACGCCTTACTCCGGACACTTGCAAGTCACCGGCTGCCGTGGTCAAGGCGATACGTTACCATGAGGGCAAGAAGGAAGTCGATCATTGGACTGAACTTACCAATGACCTCAGTTCTTTCACCAATTCCGTCCAGGGACTCGGCCTTACTTATGGCTATGAACTCCAGGCCGGAAGGATTTCCAACAAGAACGGAGTCTATTTCCTCCTGGTCTGCTACGTGGTAAAGGACAGCCCGGCTGAAAAGGCCGGACTTAAGAGGGGAGATATCTTCCTGACGATAGATGGAAAGGAAATAACAGCTTCGAACATCTATGACGCTTTCAACACCAAGACTGTCAAGTTGGGTATCACCCATCTTGTGAGAGAAGGTGATAAGCAGTATCTCGGGGATATCGAAAAGGAAGTGGGCCTTACTGCAGTGGACATGTGGGAGGATCCCATCCTGATCAGCAAGACCTTTGACGTCAACGGAAAGAAGGTTGGTTACCTTGTCTATAATTCATTCGACCTCAAGTCTTCCACGACTCTTCCTGACGTTTTCAGGGGGTTCAAGGAAGAAGGGATAGAAGAACTCATAATCGATCTCCGCTATAATGGTGGAGGATATGCCTTCACCGAGTGTGTACTTGCCTCCATGATAGCTCCGTACTCAGTTGTATCTGCCGGAGAGGTCTTCCAGACCGAGGTTTACAATTACATTCTGGCCGATGCATGGAAGAAGCAGGGCCATGACACCAACACTTATTTCTCGCCGAAACACAGGATGGAAAGCCAGGGAATCGACGAAGATGTTTCAGACGCCAATCCCGGGATCAAGAAGCTTTATGCGATAGTGACCGGTGGCTCTGCTTCCGCTTCTGAAGGACTATTAGTCGGCCTGGCTCCTTACCTTGACGTAACACTGATCGGTGAGCAGACTTACGGTAAGTACTGCGCAGGATTCATGATGTCTCCTGAGGATCTTTATGGAGAGGTTTCCGAAGTGGATTATTCTAAGATAACCAAGTGGGGTATATACGTGATGGTCAGCAAGTTCGCTGACAAGAACGGGAATAATGCCGCCCAGCCGGACGGTATTCCGGTGCAGATAGATAGTTACGATGATCCTTTTGACGGTTTCCAACTGGGTGACGAGAATGAGACGATGTTGAAGGCGGCCCTCACAGCCGCGGGCAAGGTTTACACGAGGTCTTCGATAGAGTCCAGGAAACCGTTGCAGACAGATTTCATCGAGCATGGAGTACCCAGGGGAGTCCTCATCAAGACAGATGTCCCTTCTATTAGGAATAACTATTAAAATGGAGAGCTAATGGTTTCAAAAGATCAGATAGAAGCTCTGCATCAGCGTTTGGAGACGTTGGGGAGGTGTCTTTGACATCCCCGGAAAACGGGACCAGGTAGCTGCGTTGCAGAAAAAAACGGAATCACCTGATTTCTGGAACGATCCGAAGGCCGCAGAGGCTTTCATGAAGAATCTCAATGGAATAAAGTCCTGGGTTACGGGATTTGACAAGGCTTTCACTGAAACCGAAGACCTGGACGTGCTTTACGATTTCGCCAAGGAAAGCCTTGCAGGCAGTTCTGAAGAGACTGAGTCCACACCCGAGTCCTTGGAGTTGGATCAGGCATATTCGCTGGCCTTGAAGGACATCGAGGCCCTTGAAATGAAGAATATGCTTGGTTCTGAAGGAGATTCGCTCGGCGCCATCCTCACGATCAATTCCGGTGCGGGCGGAACCGAGGCCAACGACTGGAGTGCGATGCTGATGAGGATGTACCTCCGATGGGGAGAAAGGAACGGCTACAAAACTGCCGTCACCGACTTTCAGGACGGGGATGAAGCCGGAGTGAAATCAGTCACCATTGAGTTCGACGGTGAATATGCCTACGGCTATCTCAAGGCTGAGAACGGGGTTCACCGGCTGGTTCGTATCTCTCCTTTCAATGCCCAGGGCAAGCGCCAGACCACCTTCTCCTCAGTTTTCGTCTATCCGCTTGTGGATGACACCATCGAAGTTAACGTGGATCCTTCCAGGCTTTCCTGGGACACTTTCAGGGCCGGAGGCCACGGAGGGCAGAATGTCAACAAGGTCGAGTCCGGAGTCCGTCTCCGCTACATGTACCAGGACCCCGACACCGGTAAAGAGGAAGAAATCCTGATCGAGAACACCGAGACTCGCGACCAACCAAAGAACAGGGCCAAGGCCCTGCTACTCCTCCGCTCCCGTCTCTATGATCTTGCCATGAAGAAGAGGCAGGAGGAGAGGGACAAACTGGAAGGACAGAAAAAGAGGATTGAGTGGGGATCGCAGATCCGTTCCTATGTCCTCCATCCCTATAAGATGGTCAATGACCTCCGGACCGGATTCAAGACAGCTGACACCCAGGGTGTCCTGGACGGCGACCTGAACGAGTTCATGCGTCGTTTCCTCATGCAGGAAGGGTCTGGTGGACCTTCTGCCCCTATTGAGGACATTGACTGACTTTGTGCACCATTAAAGAATAATGATTATATTTATAGTATAAACGGTACTACAATGAAAAAGTTCTTCATTCCCCTTGTGATCCTTGTCGCTATCTGTGCCTGTGGCCCTGCCAATCAAACGCAAGTTACCTCCCAGATGGACGAAGAAGTCAACGTCGGATATGGAGCCATGTCACGCCAGAGAGTTGGTTTTGCCATCGATAAAGTCCAGGTTGACGAAAGAGCCATTTCGTCCTACACCAACATCGCAGAGTATTTGAGAGGCCGCGTTGCCGGACTGGAAGTCAATCCAAACGGTACGATCCAGATTCGGGGCAAGAATTCCATCAATTCTCCTACTGAGGCTCTCGTCCTCGTGGACAACAGTCCCTGCACGGACATCAACACCATTAACCCGATGGACATCCAATCCATAGAAGTCCTCAAGGACGGAAGTGCCTCCATCTATGGTGTGCAGGGCACCAATGGGGTCGTATTGATAACGACCAAAGGGAACTTCGAGAAGAAAAAGGTGGAAAAGGAATCACTCGTTGCGGAGCATAAAGCTATGAGAGAAGCCCGAAAAGCCGAGAGGGAAGCAAAGAAGGCCACCCGGAAACAAAACCAATAGATGTAATTGATATCATATAGACTAATAAGTATATAATAATGTGTTCAAAGTTTAAATACGCTCCGATGTTCCAGTTGGGACCGGACACCACGGAGTACTACAAGATTCCAGGGTCGGAGAACCTTGTGAAGACCACCAAGTTGAATGACGGGAAGACTATTCTTGAAGTTTCCCCTGAAGCGCTCACCCTTGTTGCCCAACAGAGTTTCCACGATTGCCAGTTTATGCTCAGAAGGGCGCATAACGAACAGGTTGCGGCAATACTTAACGATCCGGAAGCCTCTGAGAATGATAAATACGTTGCCCTTCAGTTCCTGCGTAACGCTGAGACTTCAGTTAAGGGAGTCCTTCCGTTCTGCCAGGACACGGGTACTGCCATCATCCATGGTGAGAAGGGACAGGGAGTATGGACTGATTTCGAAGACGAAGAGGCTTTGAGCCTTGGTGTATTCAACACCTATACTCAGGAGAATCTCAGATACAGCCAGAATGCTCCTCTCAACATGTACGATGAGGTCAACACCAAGTGCAACCTTCCCGCTCAGATTGACATAGAGGCGGTGAGAGGCTCTGAGTATCATTTCATCATGGTTGCCAAAGGCGGCGGATCGGCCAACAAGACATAATTCTATCCGATGACGAAGGCCACGATCCAGAATGAAGGGACTCTCCTTCCTTTCCTGGTCGAGAAGATGCGTTCCCTCGGTACCGCGGCCTGCCCTCCTTACCATATAGCTTTCGTGATCGGCGGTACGTCAGCTGAGAAGAACCTGC
>JAGCWD010000111.1 GCA_017962025.1 Bacteroidales bacterium | reverse complement strand
TTTTCTTATCGGGATGTTGAACTTGGCTTCTGCAACATTGATCAGTTCATCGTAGGCTTCCGCTTTGATCTCAGCCTTCTTAAGCTGTGCCCGCAGTCGCTTGAGTTCGGCCTGAAGCTCCATAACAGTCTTCGGAAGTTCGTCTGCCTGAGCCACCGGAGAAGGTTTGGAGACCTTATTGACTTTTTTAACTCCTTTCATGGATGCCATTTGCGGGTTTTGTTCTGCAAATATAGCAATCCATTTGTGTTTTCCGGAGAGTGTCGGTTGTGCCGCTTATGTCGCTTCCAGGAATAATTATATTTTGATGTCGTCCGTGTTGAACTTCTGCATTTCCTGAACGCGGATGCTATCGGCAACATCAACATAAGGCTTCATGGACTTGTAGTCTGCGTGACCTGTCCACTGCATTACGACATTGACAGGAATTCCTTTCGCAAGAGCATTACAGATGAAGGAGCGACGGCCGGTATGGGTACTGACGAGTTCGTGTTTGGGCGATGTAACATCGCGCCGCTCATTACCCTTGTAGAAGGTTTTGCGTACCGGCTCGGATATGTCTGCCAACTTACAGAGTTCTTTCAACGCCGCATTCATTTTCTGGTTGGAGATCACCGGGAGGGCCTTATCACCCGGAAGGGGAACATCCTTGTATTTGTCCTGGATTCTCTGTGTTACCTTGTTGAATTCGATCCTTATGCTATCGGCTGTCTTGACCGTTGTAACGTCGATAAACGAATCCTTTACATCGCTTTTTTTCAGGTTCTCCACATCGGAGTACCGGAGACTGGAGTAGCAGCAGAAAACGAAGACATCCCGGACCTTTTCTAAGTGTTTCTTTCCTTCAGGAATCTGATAATCGCACAGTTTCTTAATCTCTTGCTCTGAGAGGAATACAACGGGGTTTTTCGTGGACTTGAGTTTCGGCTTGAAGGATTTGTAATCCATCAGGGTATTATATCCCTTCTCCGTCGCCCAGTTCAAGAACCACTTGAGGAAATCGAGTTTCTTCCCGATGGTAGAATTCTTAAGGCCGGTTTCATCCTCCTCATCCCCTGTGGCTTTCTTCTTTTTAATCTTCTTCATATCACGAAGATAGATGACGAATTGTGTCAATCCTTCCTCGGTAAGATCCTCGAAACGTAGATTCTTGTTGAACGCCTGCAGGTCATTCCACAGCGCGTCAAACTTTTCATAGGTCTGAGGAGTCCAGGCGTTCTTGATCCCACTCTCCCGGGTGAAGGTCTTGTATGCAACCGAGAACTCGACGGCTTTGCTACGCTTCTTGACAAGATTGACCGTTTTCTCTTTGACCGTCTTCCGCAACGCCTCCTGAAACATTTCAGCAGAAGGGATGGTCTTCTCAATCTCATAGCCTTTGAAGAGATCCTCGACATAATTCTGATACTCGGCAAGGGTTGCGTTAATGACTGATCCCGTCTGCCCATGTCTATTGAGTGCCTCTTTCTTGGCCAATCCATTCTCCGAATTCCATTGGTCACGATGGATGGATATCCCTAGAGGGACATCCACCCGGATGCCACAATAGGTAATCCGCATCCGGATAGGATACTCCCGATCTCCTCCGCAGATTTCATCTGCAGGGGTCTTGCTCGTCTTGAGGCCGAAAGAAATACTGTGTTTTATTAGCATAACCTTCCAATAATAGCCCCAAAAACAGCCCCATTTTTTGGAAAATCAAAGTATTTTAGTGAAATTATTCGACACGTAACAGATTGATTAACTGATTAGTTATGAAATAGAATGATAGAATATGTGTGATTAGGACATAATCTCGTCCTCTCCGCACCTTATTGCAGCCTGGCGCTTTTGCGCTGGGCTGTTTTGGTAAGCGGCAGACGGGGCTCTCGCTCACCGGGCGGAGACTACCGAAACAGTATGTCCGCTGCCATTTTCTCCAGACCAGTGCACATCAATGCCCCATGCAGGCAATCAGAATAGTTCCCCTGTGCTCCATGGGCTGATATCAAGCTATGGCGCACCACAACCTTCAATACATCGCACACACGGCCAATCCCCGTGCTCCGATTTGGTAAAAATTGGCGACACGCAGAAATATGTCTATATTCATACCGATAAACCGGAATAAATCTACTATGGATAGGGGATTACTGAAGCAGGCATTGACTAAAATCTTTCTGGGTGTAATACTGTTGGGGATACTTATCTTCCTCCCGGCATGGTCGTTCCATTATTGGCAGGGCTGGCTGCTGATGGGTATTCTTTTCGTTCCGATGTTTGTGGCTGGAATGGTGATGATGGTCAAGAATCCTGATCTGCTGCGGAAACGCCTCAACGCCAAGGAGCAGGAGGCGGAACAAAAGACCGTTGTGAAACTGAGCGGGTTGTTGTTCACCGTCGCTTTCTTGGTCGCCGGATTGAACTGGCGCTTTGGCTGGTGGGTCATTCCAGATTGGGTCGTATGGGTTGCTGCAGGTGTGTTTTTGGCTTCTTATCTCCTGTATGCCGAGGTGCTTCGGGAGAATACTTACCTGTCCCGGACTATCGAGGTCCAGGAGAACCAGAAGGTTATTGATACGGGCCTTTATGGCATTGTCCGACATCCAATGTACATGGCCACCACCGTGCTCTTTCTGGCGATGCCACTGGTTCTGGCGTCTCCCATCTCCTTTATCATTATGCTGGGTTATATCCCCGTGATTGACAAGCGCATCAAGAATGAGGAGAAAGTGCTGGAAGAAGGATTGGAGGGATATGCTGAGTACAAGAAAAAGGTGAAGTACAGGATCCTGCCTTTTATATGGTAGAATCAAGCATCACCCTCACCGGGCGTGATGCTTTCGATTCTCAGGCGCAGGGTTCCGGAGGGGACACGTGCCTCGGCGATTTCGCCTACCTTCTTGCCCATCAGGGCGGCGCCGATCGGGGATTTCAGCGAAATCTTTCCCGCCTCAAGATCCATCTCATGGGGGCTGACTATCTCGAATTTCATGCGGGTGTTTGTCGAAAGGTTCGTGAATTCGACCCGGCTCAGAAGACAGACTCTGTCTTTTGGAAGTACGTCGGGGTTAATCACACGTGAATTATCCAGGACCTTCTGCAGGAAACGGATACGGCTGATGGTCTTCGCTTGTATCCGCCGAGCTTCACGGTATCCCGCATTGTCGCTTCGGTCCCCTTGGGCGCTAGCCTCCGCTAGGTCCTCAGTCACCTTGGGGTAAACCACGTTGATAAGATGCTTCAACTCGGAGGTTATCTCGTCGTATCTTTGCTTTGACAGGTATTCCATGGTTCAAAGATACTCGTTTTTAGCTCACAATGAACCATCCCGTTATTTGTGTAATCTGTTGTGGTGTTTTTGAGACGACTTTATTTGCCTAGCCTTCTTTTCATAATGGCAAACATATCCTTGTAATGCAGGCCGATTGTGGCCATAAGCGAGCGTTGCATCAAGGCGAAGCAGGCGATGAACACAAAGGGGCCGAAGGTGTAGTCGTACCAGGCGCCGAGGTGATTGACTGCCAGATAGACAATCAAGGCAATGCCCGTCACCAGTTCAATCTCTGCAGTCACAAGACCCGGCGTATAGGGCTTGTCCTGATTAAAGATTTTTATACCGGCGATGTGAATGCATCCCTCGAAGATGCAGAAGGTTGCCATTGCAACAGGGAATATCGGAACGCGATCGCCGAAGAAGAACGGAACAAGCGTAATGGTGAAGATAAAAACCGCTGTGATCAGGCGGCTGCCTAGCTTTGTCTCCTTGTCGATATCCATTTGAAGGACATGTTCGGATATCAGGTCAAGGAACCCTCCAGGGTACCGGCCTTCTTCCCATTCGTGAAGGATGCAGAGGAACGAAACCCATACGGCAAACTGCTGGATAACGGTCAGGTTATCCATGAACATTGCGACCAGGGTAATCAAAAGCATGGCAATCACAGTATAGATTTCCAGCGCGTGATGTTTGATGAATTTTCCCATGATATGATATTCTTTTGTAAAATTCTATTTCTCTTTTCTGAACAACGAAGCTATGCCGTGACGCACTTCAAACTCTTCGTCCTGGTACTTGGCAAAAGCATAAGGAGTATCCTTGCGCCTGAAACTCAAGATGGGCAGCAGAATGGTAAGGAAGGCCACTAAGGGGAATGCGCAGATGGGCGCCCACCAATAGAATGATGGGAAGGTTTCCGCTGCAGCCAGTTGCACCAGGAAGTAAACGCCCAGCGGGAACATGACGAACAGGGCCGAGAAGCAACCCGGACAATACCAGGATTTCAGAGCTTTGTTCATCTTGAAGCAGTGAACTGGCAACTGTGCCATCGTGAAGTAGGCAATGAAGATGTCGTACCAGATCCATCGGTAGCAGAAGATACCCACGATATAAAGTGGATAAGCGCAGAATACGTTTACCGTAGTGGCACTCATCTCATTCAGCGGATAGACGTTGAGAGCGTCCTTTTCCCCGAAAAGCCCCTTGTTGGCCGCCGCCGGGAATCCGCCCGGGAAGACATACTCCTCGAACTGGTGGAAGAGAAGAGCCATGTAGAACAAAACCATATAGCGCTGCAGCGTAGGAATCTGAGGACCCCAGATGCCCACGACAAAGGCTAGGCCTACGAACAGAACGCCGCCGATGGCAGCCCAGTACCTGGAGAAGAATCTGAATGGTTTCATACGCATTGGCTTTGGTTGACTTAGCATTACAAAGGTACGCCACAAACATGCTAAAGAATTATCCTTTTCAATGAGAAAATGTACGATTCCTACGATTTTCGATAAAAATCACAGGTAATTCGCCAATTAGGCGTATATTTGCAGTGTATTTACATTGAAAAATGAGTGTTAACTCAAGATCTCTACATCCTTCCAACTTGCTCCGGCAAACCGGCAGCAGCAGTGAAATTTACGTCTCTGAGGACATAGCCATCCTGCATTCCTTAAGGCCCTTGATGGAGGCTTCCGCTGCTGAAATGCTTCAAACCCCACAGTATATTGAATTGGGCCGGATAGTATTGGTGACAGGCGGGAGGGCTACTCATCACATCAACCTTGTGCCTTACGAGACTGAAGCCGGTGATATTCTGGTAATCCCGCAGCACAACTATATTAGTGTTGCTTCTCTTTCAGATGACTATGAAGGACAGATGCTTTCCTTCGGTCATCTGCCCGTAGATTTTGAAAAGTGCGCCCGGTTGCACCTTCAGGCCGATGATTTCCAGCGTATCCGGCACTATGTTGACCTTCTTTGGGAAATCGTTCACCGTCCCTATGACAGGCAGACGGTGGAGCATCTGGAAACGGCTCTCCTGTACGATCTGAAACTCCTGCATGCCCATCAATCCAGCGAGAATACAGCCAAGCTAAGTCGTGGGCAGCGCATTCTCCAACAATTCCTGGACACTATCGGACGGAAAGACCCTCTTCCGCGGAATGTCAAAGCGTATGCAGACTATCTCTGCATCACGCCTAACCACTTATCGGCTGTCATCCGTGAACAGAGCGGCCGCAGCGTAATGGACTGGCTTAATGCACACTGCATCCTCAGGGCGCAAGTCCTGCTGCGGCATACAGACCTCTCCATTTATGAAATTGCGGACACATTAGGATTCCAGAGTGCAACGTTTTTCTCCCGTTTCTTCCACCGCGAAACGGGGGTTACGCCTAAGGAGTATCGAACCAAGTTGCCTTGATTATCGTAGGGTTCCTTTCCGATATTCTGTCGGAGAGCTACCTGTATTTGTCTTGAAGTATTTCCTGAAAGTAAACTGCTCCGGGAAGCCCAGACGTGAGGCGATTTCTTTTACCGATAAGCCCGGCTGTAAGAGGAGTGATTTAGCCTGGCTGATGGTGAAGGTGGTTATCCACTGTTTAGGGGTACGTCCACTGTACTGATGAATTAACGTAGAGAAATGGCGTACAGAAAGAGCAGCTTCCTCAGCATAATCGGCCACTACCCTTCGCTTGGAGAAGTCTCTTCCAAGTGACTGCATGAAGCGTACGAATACCTGTTCTCCTCGGGAAGGCTTCTCTACGACCGGTCTATTTCCCGTAGCAATTTCATACAGTACGCCCAGGATAAGTTCCAGTCGCATAAGAGAGGTCAGGCGTTCGTTCATTTGACGGAAGACGGGCGATTCCGGCATCCGCTTTTCACGTTCTGATATCCGGCCTGCCGATTGTACGAAGTGTTTGACAGTGGACTCTTCCAGCCGGATACAAGGGAGTGACTCATTGATGAGGGGCATCATCTGCGAAAAGAACGGTGCTGTCTCATCGGCTACCAAATTCATTTGTTCCAGGACCGTGCATTCCTGAAAGTCAGCGCTAGATTCCAACTCAACCATTGGCAATGCAGGGCTGATAATAGTTGCCATTCCCGGAATAATCTGGCACATCCGGCTCCCGGCAATGCGTGTCGCGGTGCCACTGATGCAAAGAGAAATACCGACTTTTTGCTCCATAACAATGTTATATCTTGCCGTAAATATAGTCAATAGTATTCACTTTCGTACTTTATGCTCAATCTTACGCTTTATTTGACCTTTCCCCGACCATGCTTTCAACGTAATTTTGCAACACAGATTGGAACAATTAACAATAACACTATACCTGTATGAAAACGATAGTCAACAACTGGCATCACATCTCGGTTTATCTTGCCGGCATCACTGCCGTGCTGGCCATTCTCCTGCCCATCGGCATGGTCCAGAAGCTTCTGCTGGCCTCTGTCTCCATTCTTTTCCTGCATTTCTTCGAAGAGTTCGGCTGGCCGGGTGGATTCCCGTATATGGGAGTGAAAGTACTCCTCGGAAAGGATGAACTTGACACCTCCAAATGGAACTGCAACCACCTCAGCAGCATGTTTGGCAACTGGACCTTCCTGGTGATGGTATATCTTCTTCCGGTGTTCTTACCCGGAGTCCGTTTCCTCACCATCGGTGCGCTCATTTTCAACTTTGCCGAGCTGCTGATGCACTCTGTAGTGTTCAATGTTCGCCTCAAGACCTGGTACAATGCAGGACTCATTACTGCCGTCTTTGGCCTGGCCCCTATTTCTTTCTACTACTTCTTTGTCGTTTTCAATCCAGCCGATTTCTTCTGGTACGACTACGCCATCGCCGCCGTTTACTTCATCGTTTTCTTCCTGTTCTGCTTCCGTTCGCCTCTATACTGGAACCTGGGCAAGAAACCCGGCTTTGAGTTCAACGAGCAGTCAGCATTCGGTTTTATGAGGAAATAAACGTAAAGTCTTCTGTTTTGGAGTCTCGCAGAAATATGCCTATCTTTATTCCGATTAATCGGGATTTAATAGGTCCCTTATGAGAAACACGATAGGATACATTCTTGGATTTTTGATTTTTGCAATCGGGATTCCGGCACTGATGTGGTGGGTATCCGGAAGGCCATTCCCATGGGCTCCTGCTCTAGCTTGGGTTATAATCGCACTTATTATGATGATTCCGGGCCTGGCACTCAGTATATGGTCAATCGTACACATGAAAAAGGTCGGCGAAGGTAACCCCTTCGATGCTTATAACTACGAAATAGCACCCAGGACCAAGCACTTGATGAAGAATGGACCGTATGGTTTTTCCCGCAATCCAATGTTACTGGGAATATACATTTACGATATCGGTGTCCTGGTATGGCTCCAAAACTGGTGGCCGCTTATTATATTTGCCATCGAGATAATACTTCTCTCCCTCCAAGTCAGGGCGGAAGAGAGGCGTTTGGAAACAGATTTCGGTGACGAGTACCGGGCTTATAAACTTTCAGTACCACGCTATCTTATCAAATGACAGATCATGGCTTCCAATCCCGACTTCGTACAATATATTGTGGACCAGTGCTCCTGCGCCGGGGAGATTGTCGTGAAGAAGATGATGGGAGACTACTGCATCTATTGCGACGGGACCCTTTTCGGTCTTATATGCGACAACAATCTGTATATCAAGCCAACATATCAGGGCTCAGCCTTACTGAAGAAACTCGACTTGCGCAGCCCCTATCCCGGGGCCAAAGAGCATTTCCACATTGGCGATGTGGATGACAGGGAATATCTCACGTCATTGGTTAAGGCATCGGTACCTGCCTTGTCGAAATCCAAGCCCAGAAAGAACCCGATGTTCAGAAAGGAATCACATGTTCCCGCGTCGCCGGATGAGGAGATTCCGGCGGGACTTGTCTGCTCTCAGGAACTTCGGGCTTTCTTTGAGCAGCATCTCGGGAAGGATTTTCGCTTCAAAGTACAATTCCAGCATTGGCTGCATCAGCATGCTGGGCAAACATATCGGGAGGCTATTTGTTTTTACAAAACATTGGATTAAAGATGGAGAAGCATATCTCAATGGAGGTGGCGTTGGAGCTGCTGAAAAAATACAACAAGGAGCAGTTTCATCTGCAACATGCACTGACGGTGGAAGGTGTGATGCGTTGGTTCGCGAAGCAATTGGGCTTTGCTGACGAAGAGGATTTCTGGGGAATAGTGGGACTGCTGCACGATATCGATTTCGAGATGTATCCCAAGGAGCATTGCATCAAGGCTCCTGAACTGTTGCGCGAAGGAGGTGTCGGTGAAGGGATGATCCATGCGATCTGCAGCCACGCCTACGGGATGCATGTGGATGTGAAACCTGAACACACGATGGAGAAAGTGCTCTTCGCCACCGATGATCTGACTGGGTTGATAGGGGCTGCGGCCCTCATGCGCCCTTCGAAAAGCGTTCAGGATATGGAACTGAAATCTCTCAAGAAGAAATATAAGGTCAAAGCGTTTGCCGCCGGCTGCTCACGTGAGGTAATCGAGCAAGGAGCTGAAATGCTGGGCTGGCCTCTTGACGAGGTACTTCAGAAGACCCTTGACGCCATGAAGGACTGTGAGGCGAAGGTGATGAAAGCCAAGGAACTTCGTTACGATGCCGGGGAAATCGACTGACCATTCACACTGACCCGTTCAAGGTTCAGATGATTACATCCTGAGACAATTACAGGATCCCCATCCGTTGCGATGCTTGCCTTGAAATCTTCCAATGTGACCGTCCCGATCTCATAACCCGGGTTGCCGATAAAGCGGAGAGGGCGCTTGCAGTTCACGTCGAAATTCCTGAATATGAGTCCGTCAACCCTTCTCGGCTTGACTCCGGGTTCGCTGACGACCTGTAAGGCACTCCCTGTGAAAGAGCCACGGAAACCGTCGACGACGATGTCATGGATATCCATATATCCTTCATCTTCACGGTCCAAATATCGTGTCGGGAAATCGGCGACGATTCCATTGTTGCCAGAAGCCTCAATCCGGGTAAATAAAGCATCGCGGATCGTATCATCGGAAGGACACCCCAGACGGATGGCTTGACAGCGGGAATCCAGTTTGCAATCCTCGACCAAAATGTCTTCACAAACTACCGATTGACTGGGATATTCCCGCATTGCACGGAGAACGATACAGTCATCGCAGGTTTTAAACTGCGAGTCCTTGACCCGCACATGTGCGCAGCCATCGAAATCTATTCCGTCGTTATTGATCATTCTTTGGTCGGCGATGATGCTGATCCCCTCTACTTCGATATTCTTGCAAAACCTCAGCAGCATGGTCCAGCAGGGAGAATCCTTGAACGTCACCCCTTGCAGTCGGACACCTTCGCATCGGACGAACTGCACCATCCTAGGACGTTCAACCGGCGGCTTGGGGAAATATCCGTTTTTGACCTGAGTCGTATCAAAAAACGCAAGCCCCTGTCCGTCAATAGTTCCCTCTCCCGTGACAGCGATGTCATTCGCGTCGTAAGCATACAAGAGAACTTTAGACGACCGTTCAGGGCGGATCTGGCAAATCTCTTCCGGGAAACTGTAATAATCCTCACTCCTGGAGCCGCCCAAAAGATACGCCCCCTTTTCCAGATGAAGTTCGACCTTACTTTTCAACTGAATGGAACCCACATCATATTGCCCTTTGGGTACAATCACAACTCCTCCGCCCTTGGCGTAAACCCGGTCAATTGCCGTCTGAATATCGTCCCCGCTATGTCCCTTGACACGGAAGGTGGTTATTCGGGAGCAAGAGGATCCGGCTAGTGTCAACACTATTATGATACAGATCCATCTTTTGAGGAAAGTTGTTGTCTTCATTATTATCGCTTCAGCCGTTCAAGCAAAGATATAAAAATTTGTATATCTTTGGGTTAAACAAACAGCACATATCATTATGACAGAATTAGAAGCCATCAAGGCACGGCATTCAGTGCGGAAATATACCGGGCAACCTATAGAAGAGAGTAAACTCAACCTGCTTCGTGAAGAGGTTCAAAAATGCAATGCCGAAGGCGGCATTCATATCCAATTGGTTGTAGAGGAGCCTAAAGCCTTCTCTACCGGAGTGTTTAATTATGGATTATTTTCCGGCGTGAAGAACTATTTTGTAATGGCCGGAAATAAGGATGCGGAAGAAAGGATCGGCTATTATGGAGAACGAATCGTACTGCTTGCTCAGACTCTTGGTCTGAATACCTGCTGGGTTGGCCTTACCTACAAGAAGATTCCCGGAACATTTACCCTGGAAGATAAAGAAAAGGTCCATTGTGTTATAGCACTGGGCTATGGGGCGACGCAAGGCGTTCAGCACCCGATGAAACCGTCCGAAAAATTCTATGAATGTGAGGGCATCCCGCCCACCTGGTTCATTGAAGGTTTAGAAGCCGCCCTGCTGGCCCCTACCGCCGTAAACCAGCAGAAATTCAAATTCATTCTGCGGGACAGGAACAAGGTGCAGGCAAAACCGCTGAAGTCCCTGGCTGGTTATACTCAACTTGATCTGGGTATCGTCAAGTATCACTTCGAAATTGCCGCCGGGAAAGAGAATTTCAGCTGGGATTGAAATGGAAGTGTGAATTCATCTTCCCGTGCTTAGTAATCCCATGTTATTCAATACTTTGAGCAAATGCCCTATGGCAAAAACATATACGAGACGAGCATTTAATTCGTTATAAATCAGCCATTCCCATTGTACGCCGAACAGGAGACAGAACCTGAATTAATCTTGGATTTGGTTCATTTAATAGAAATTTTTCTATATTTGTAAAGCCTAAACTTTTAAACTATAGAAAATGAAATATAGTGAGTTTCATAGAATCCTGAAAGCAAATGGATGGATTCTCGATACTGCCAGAGGTAAAGGAAGTCATCGTATTTACAAAAAAGGGACGATAGTACATGTAGTCCCTTATCACGGATCTAAAGAAATCGGGAATGATTTCGCAAAGAAAATCTTGAAGCAAATGGGAATTGTCTTGTAAATAGCTAGATTATGACAAAAGTTGATATAGTTGTGAGTGTGGCCAAAGATGGCTTCTACAGTGTTTATGTCAATGATTATCCGGCTCTATTTGGAGGAGGAGACACGGTAGAGAATGCTGTTGCGGAACTACGTGAAACTCTTCGAATAACAAAGGAAGAAGTTGGGAAAGACTCCGCATTATCCTATCCAGAGTGGCTTGATGGAGATTACCAGTTCGTGATGCACTGGAATGTACAAGATCTTCTTGAATATTATTCCGGCATCATCAATCCCGCTGCGCTTGGAAGGATTACAGGCATCCATCCCAAGCAGTTGTGGGCCTACCGTAGCGGACTCTCAAAGCCCCGCAAGAAGCAGGTTGATAAGATTGAGGCCGCCCTTCACAAGTTGGGCAGGGAATTGACTCAGGTCAGTTTCAGATGATGAAAGAGAAGTCCTTTAAGGTCTTTACACTAATGCAATCCCTTCTCTACACCGGCACTAACTATGACGAGGTCAAGCGTCTTTGCGGCGACAAGGTTTTGGCGCCATATTTCTGCATGGGATTTTCGATGCTGTCGCTTGACACCGGCGACGGGTTTGAGACAGTGAACGAAGGCGAAATGATCGTGCTGGAGGATGATGGTTCCTTGAGAATAGATAAAAAGATATGACCATTACAATACTAAATGAAGAATTGACTGTCTGCAAAGTGGCGGACTATGAGGGAATAGACTTGTCTAACCCTTATATCTTCATTGGCTCGACAGATGAAGAGAAATCGTTGGTATGTCCTACCAGGTTGGTTCCTGACAATACTGTTGAACGTGATGATGGGTGGCGTGGCTTTCGAATTGAGGGCACCTTGGATTTTTCGCTAATTGGAATTCTCGCGGAGATTTCAAGGATCCTGGCAGATGGAGGAATCGGCATCTTTGCCATTTCGACGTTTAACACGGACTATATCCTGACCAAATCTGAGAATTTCGAACGTGCAATAGCTTTGCTTAAAACTGCCGGTTATTCTGTTTAGTATGTTCCTATGGTTACTCTAATCATCATATTGATAACGGCTGGCGTCAGCATCCTTTGCTTCAACGGGACGCTGGATTCCAATGCTCTTAAATTCAATGCTTATGATGTCTGGCACAGAAATCAGTGGCATCGGATGCTCAGCTATGGTCTTGTCCACGGCGGATGGGGGCATCTGTTTTTCAACATGCTCACCCTGTACTTCTTCGGAACAGTGGTGGAGCGGTACTTCCAGGCCGCCTTCGGCCAGACCCACGGCACATCACTTTACGTTGCCCTTTATGTCAGCGCATTGGCAGTTTCCACAATAGGTGACCTGATCAAGCACAAGGATAATTATGGCTACAATGCGGTTGGGGCTTCCGGTGCGGTCTCTGCCGTCCTCTTTGCCTCCATCTTGTTCGAACCGAAGATGGGAATATATATCTACCTGATCCCTATCCCCGTGCCCGGTTACATATTCGCACCGCTGTACCTCCTGTACTGTTGGTACATGGCGAAAAGGAATATGGACAACATCGGCCATACCGCCCATTTCTGGGGAGCAGTCTATGGCCTGGTATTCCCGCTGCTGTTCCGCCCTGACATATTCTGGCATTTCCTGTCCCAACTTGGGATAGCTGCTTGACAAAAGAATCAGGATGATGAAATGTTAGGAGAAAAACTTTTATATTTGAATCTACTAATTAAATGACTTAAGATGAAACGAATCCTCATTTCCCTTGCAACTCTATTGGTGGTCATTACTGCTGCATGTTGCTCCGGAACCCGCAGATCACACAATACTGAAGTTTCCCAACAGGACACCCATCAGGTCCAGGATGCTTCCGCACCCAAGGTCTATTTCACTTCGGATATCAGCCCCGAAGGTTTGGTCAAGGTTTACAAGGCTCTCGGAGTCAAGGCCTTCGGCCATGTGGGGGTTAAGATTTCCACCGGGGAATCACAGGAGTCCAACTACCTTCGTCCCGAACTTATAGCTAATCTTGTTCACGAGGTGAACGGTACTTTTATCGAGTGTAACACTGCCTATGGCGGAAACCGCGGTAACACTGCCGCACACCGCAAGGCCATAGCAGAGCGCGGTTTCGAGGCTGTTGCCAAAGTCGATATTATGGACGAAGAGGGTGAGATCCGTCTTCCTGTAAAGGATGAATCCTTCATCAAGTATGACATCGTAGGAGACCATATTCAGAACTATGATTTCGTTGTCAATTTGGCGCATTTCAAGGGTCACGCGATGGGGGGCTTCGGAGGCGTCCTGAAGAATCAGTCCATCGGCTTTGCCTCCACTTCCGGCAAACTTTATATCCACTCCGCAGGCCGCAGTTCCACACGCTGGATGTCAGACAACCAGGACGGTTTCCTGGAGTCCATGGCTGCAGCAGCACAGGCGGTCCATGACTACTTCAAACAGGAGGGCAAGGATATCATCTACATCGACGTAATGAACAACATGTCGGTTGACTGTGACTGCGATGCCCATCCTGCCAAGCCCCGCCTCAAAGATATCGGTATCCTCGCCTCGGTCGATCCCGTCGCACTGGACCAGGCCTGCGTCGATCTCGTTTTCGGTCACACAGACTCTACCGGAGATGACGCAAAGCCTATGCATGAGCGCATCAACCGCCAGCATGGTATCCATATCCTCGACCATGCGGAAGCCATCGGCCTTGGCAGCAAGAAGTATCAGCTAGTGAATATCGATTAACAGTTGTTACCAGAGTCCAAAACAAAATGAAATGAATATCAAGAACAAGGAAGAACTGACTTTCCCATTGGGTGAGCCCAACGATGCGTATGCGCAGTATTTCTCCGGTCAGAGTTATCTGGCGGCCCTCGCTGGCGGCTATCACAATGTAACATTCGAGCCTGGTTGCCGGAATAACTGGCATATTCACCATGGTGCCATCCAGGTGCTTATCTGCGTGTCAGGTCACGGCTGGTACCAGGAGTGGAACAAACCTGCCGTAGAACTCAAGCCGGGTACCATCATTGAGATCCCCGAAGGAGTCAAGCATTGGCACGGAGCCCAGAAGGACAGCTGGATGCAACATCTCTACCTTCATAAAGACGTTCAGGAAGTTTCTTCCAACGAGTGGTGCGAACCCGTGAGTGATGAGGATTATGAGAGGCTTTAGTATACTGTTGTTTGTCATTGCCTTATGGTTCCCACTGTGCTCCTGCACACCGGCACCGTTGCCGGAGAATTTGGAAGATTCCAGAAACACGGAGATCCAGGATGGTGGTCAGACTAATCAACAGAATGATAATGACGATAACAAGACAGGATCCATGACTATAAAGATTACTGCAGGCAGTAAGGTTTTCAAGGCCGACATCGAGGACAGCGAAACAGGCAAGGCATTTCTTGCCAAGCTTCCTCTCACTCTGGAAATGTCCGAACTGAACGGCAACGAGAAGTATTGCTACGGAGTGGAACTTCCTCGTGCCGATAAGCACTACGATTCTATCGCTGCCGGAGACCTGATGCTTTATTCCGGCAATTGCATTGTGTTGTTCTATGGCAGTGCCGGAGGTTACAGCTATACCCGTATCGGCCACATAACAGATACCAATGGACTGTCTTCAGCACTGGGTAAATCAAGCGTTAAGGTCGTTTTTGAAAAACCATAGAGGCAAAAGAGCCTCCTAAACATCCCTGCGGCACTTGTGGCAGGACTTGTCATCCTGTGAAATGTTGTATATATAGACGAATTAATATGAAAGCATTGGTTATCGGTGCAACCGGCGCTGTCGGGAAGGACCTTGTCCAACAACTCATCGCTGATGACTCCTTTGAACGAGTGGACATATTCGTACGCCGGGATGTCGGAATTCCGTCAGCAAAACTTGTCGTTCATGTCGTAGACTTCGACCTTCCCGAGACCTGGTCAGACCAGCTACAGGGTGATGTCCTCTTTTCCTGCATGGGTACTACGATCAGGGCTGCCGGCAGCCAGGATGCCCAGTGGAAGGTCGACTATACCTACCAGTTTGACACGGCAAAGGCCGCCAGGTCAAATGGTGTCCCTATCTATGCATTGGTTTCCTCGATAGGCTCCAACTCCAAATCCAAGGTATTCTATACCCGCATGAAGGGAGCTTTGGACGATGCCGTAAAGGAACTAGGTTTCGAAAGTTGTTTCATCCTCAGGCCGACGTCCCTCATCCGCAAGGGGAGCGACCGTTTCGGTGAAAAGGCCGGAGTTGCTATCCTTCGCTTTTTCAACGCCATCGGCCTTTTGCGCAATTTGGCTCCGATGCCCACAGAGGCTGTTGCCGCCGCCATGATCAGCCTCGCAAAGAGCGGCCGTAAAGGCGTCGAGATCATCAGTTCGCAGGATATCCTGAACACCTGATATTGAACATGGCCGGGAATATCCTCACAATTATCTTTTTCCTGCTTGCTCCTGCCGGCGTACTTTGGCTTTGCCGGCGTTTCCCTATTCTTGACAGGATCGGTCCTGTTCTGATTCTTTACATAATCGGGATAATATTCGGGAACTTATTCCATCCCTCAGGCATGGCCGGGATACAGGATGTCCTGTCGAGTGCAATGGTTCCTTTGGCCATACCGTTGATGCTCTTTTCCTGTACTTTCCGCCGGAGTGAAACCAGAAGCCAGTTGCTGGCTCTCCTTTCGGGACTCCTGGCGGTCACCGCTGCAGTCCTGGCAGGCTACTTCATGTTTGGAAGGAATATGGAAGACGGAGCCAAGGTGGGAGGTATGCTGACCGGGGTCTACACCGGAGGGACGATCAATCTGGCTTCACTCAAGGTGATGCTCAATGTCCCGGAGGAGACATTCATCCTTCTGAATTCCTTCGACATGGCGGTGAGTTTCCTCTATCTGACCTTCCTGCTGTCCGTCGGAATACGGTTATTCCGCCGTTGGCTGTATGTCGAGACAGGACAGGATGCAACAACCGGTACTGTGGGAGAAAATGAAGGGCAGCCGTTCAAGGGCCTTTTCACGAAGCAGGGCATGAAGGACGCAGGATTCCTTTTGGTGGTGGATGCCGTTATTATCGGCATTTCCGCGGGACTTGGCCTTTTGGCAGGAGACGGTGCTTTCATGACCGTGATGATTCTCTGCCTGACCACTTTGGGTATAGCCGCCTCCTTCTGGAAACCTCTGAAGAAACGGAAACATGGTTACGACATAGGGATGTACTGTATCGATGTCTTCTCTATCGTAGTAGCATCGATGGCGGACCTTCGCTCATTAAGCATAAGTGGCAGCTTGAACATGCTCGGATACCTGGCCTTTGTAATATTCTGTTCCCTTTTTATCCAGGTCATTTTGGCAAGACTGCTCCGGATAGATGCCGACACGATGACGGTAAGCTCAGTAGCCTATATCTGCTCTCCGCCTTTCGTTCCCATGATGGCTGCGGCGATGAAGAACCGCTCCGTACTGGCAGCGGGTCTTGCAGTCGGGGTTGTGGGTTATGCAGCCGGCAACTATTTGGGATTCATCATGGCCCGTTTGCTGGCGTTACTATAGAATTTGTTACTTTATTTCATATATTTGTTTCCCCAATAATCGTAATACCATGAAAAGAGTTTTTTCCATAGCTGTTTTGCTTCTGGCATTGACACTCGTGGCGAAGTCGCAACCGCTTCGCTCAAGCGAAATCACTACTCACAGCGTTCAGAGCACCATCCTTGGCGAAGAGGTGTCGTACAATATCTACCTGCCTAAAGGGTACGATGCGACTACCCCTGACCGTTATCCCGTAATCTATCTGCTTCACGGACTCTATGGATCGCATCTGGACTGGGCAAATTCAGGACATATGAAAGATGTTGTCGATGAGTTGATTGCTTCCGGTGAATGCCGCCCTGTGGTTATAGTTATGCCGGATGCCGGCGATCCTGATGCACACAATAACTGGAATGGTTATTTCAATATGCCTGGTCACAATTATGGAGACTTCTTCTTCAAGGAGTTCATGCCGGCCGTTGAGGGTACCTATAAGATTCAGGGAGACAAAGGACATCGTGCAATCATGGGTCTGTCGATGGGCGGCGGTGGTTCCACTGTCTATGCCCAGCGTCACCCGGACCTCTTCTCCAGCTGCTACAGCATGAGTGGCTGGCTGGACAGTCAGGAGCCTGATGATAGGATGCCGAAGGACAAGATGTACCTTGTGACCAAGGCTGTTCACGATTATTCTGCCATAGATTATGTGACAAATGCAGATGACGCTACACTCCAGCAGCTCCGTACTGTTAAATGGTTCTTTGACTGTGGTGATGACGATTTCATCCTGGATCTGACCCTGAGGATGTATGCTGCGATGAGGCAGAAGAGGGTTCCCAGCGAACTGCGCGTCCGTGACGGATGGCACGGTTGGGAATACTGGCACACCGCACTCAGGCTTTCCCTTCCTTTCGCTTCACGCAATTTCAGCCTTTAATCCGCCTTTCCATGAAAAAAGCATTCAGTTGGATCCTCGGTATCCTCATAGTTCTCTGCGCCGTCGTTCTCTTTGTCTGGGGGCGTGAAATCTCCTCCATAGCTTCTATCGAGAGGATCGGGGACAATGAATATCTTTACGCGATGGATTACAAGGCCCCTTATGACCTTGACGACGTTCTTTCGAGGGACATTGACTCTAATCCCGAGCTCCTGGATTATATCATCGGGCGCATAGGAAAGGGTCTGCCAATCAAGATGAAGAGTGCCCAGGTGGCTGATGAGAATGGCGAACTTGCCACGTTCAACTGCACCAGCTTCCAGGCCAGGAAGGCTGAAGGCGAAGGGTTCTGGTATGGCCGAAACTATGACTATTTCAAGAATCCCACGATGGTGACTGTCTCCCGCCCCAGGAAGGGATATGCTTCAATTGCAGTAAGCGACATGTCGCATTTCGGATATTCATTGGATAAGGTTCCAGAGTCATTTGCTTCAAAGCTGAGCTGCCTTGCCGCCATCTATGCCCCGCTGGACGGGGTCAACGAGAAAGGCCTCTGCACTTCAATAATGGCCCTTCCGAAGCAGGCCGCAAGGCAGGATTCCGGCCGTCACAAGGTTGGAACTACAATCCTTATGAGGCTGTGGCTGGACCGCTGCGCAACGGTACAGGAGGCGCTGGACCTTCTTGCAACTGTGGACGTGAACCACGATGCCACTGTGGGTTCCGGCTATCACTATATGGTTGCCGATGCTTCCGGAGATTGTGCCGTGGTGGAGTTTGACAAATGGGATGGCTGGAAGACCATGATCGTGCGGAAAGGCGAGGGAGAAAAGGCGATGCTCGTGACCAACCACCTCCTGTCGGATAAATACCGTACAGCGGAGCCTAACCCCGAGGTAGGTAATCCCCACAGCAAGAGCTGGTGGAGGTATGAGACTGTCTCTGAATATCTCGCAGAACGTGATGGAACCCTCACTCTCGATCAGGCCAAGGAATGCCTGTCACTCGTCCACTGGAAGGACCTGATGTGGGAGACCGGTACCGTTGAGGACACCCAGTACACCTGCGTATACGACCAGTCAGACATTACTCTTACGCTCTGCAACTGGAACGATTACGGTAATTTCTATCATTTCGGATTGTAATTATTCTATGTTGAGAGATTTCCTTTTGACACTGGCCGCCACGACGGTATCCATCGTCCTGACTTTCGGAACCTCAGCCATCATCGACCGCAATAAGAAGGATGCCGCAAAGCGCGAGATGGTGATGATGATCATGTACGATATGAAGGAAACCCTCGGAAGTATTGAGCAGTGCGATGAAAACATCAAGGCATTCTTTGACCAACAGGTGGATATTGTCGCTCATCCGGAAAAGTTCAGCGACGGTTATATAAAACTGTTGTCACGCGTCCCAATCTTTGAATACCCAACCACGACGGAGAGCATATTCAAGTCCAATATCGAAACTGTCAATACCATCGGGAACATCCTCTTTGTGGAGACCGTCTCTATGTTCTACGACAATAGGGCAAAGTATAAGTCCGAGGTTGTGGACGCTTTCATCCAGCAAGGTGAGAAGGACCTCAATGATTATGAAGGCCTGTCGGATTTCAATACGCCCTCTTTCTCCTTTTTAAGCCAGACATACTGTATGGCATTGCGGAGGGATTTCGAGCAATGCAAGTTGATAATGAAGGTCAGTGATGAAGACCTGGAAGTGTTCAGCAAGGAGCAGGAGGCTCTGGAGGCTATGGAAGGAGAGACGTCGGCTGACAAATTGGAAAAGATCCAGGCTGACAAGCAACAGCGGGTCCTCAGGTTGCAACAAGCCAGAGATGAGGGCCGGCAAGCTCTGCAAGTGCTGCGAGGCAAATGAGTTTCTCCATGTGGCAATTATATGAAAAACAACTGCTATATTTAAGGAAGAAACAATTTATACCGAGATAAATGAAAGTTCTGATGATAAACGGCAGCCCCCGTCAGACGGGCAACACGTCCATCGCGCTGAAGCAGTTGGCGGAGCATTTGGAGAAGCATGGCATCGAAAGCGAGATTGTCTGGATCGGGAACAAGCCCGTCAGGGGCTGTGTCGCCTGCAGGACGTGTAAGGAAAATCCAGGAGCCTGTGTCTTCGATGACGATGTCTGCAACAGGATATCGACCAGGATGAACGATGCCGATGCGCTGGTCATAGGCTCTCCGGTTTACTATGGTCAGCCGAACGGAGCCCTGCTGGCCATAGTCCAGAGGATGTTCTCTTCCAACGGAGCCGCATTCCATGGCAAACCCGCAGCAGCAGTAGCTGTCTGCCGGAGGGGTGGTGCAACAGCCGCCTTCCAGGCTCTAAACATGCCTTTCCAGATGATGAACATGCCGGTTGTAACCTCCCAGTACTGGAATATAGTTTATGGACGTGAACCCGGACAGGCAACGTTGGATGTCGAGGGAATGCAGACAATGAGGACCCTGGCGAACAATATGGCTGCCCTTCTGGAAGCCACCGGCGGAAAGCCCATGCCCGGAACTGACGAGCCATGGGAGCCGATGCACTTTATTCGTTAGGTTCTTCCAACTCTTCCTTGATCTTGGTTGTTCTCTCTACGGGAAGGGAGAAAACTATGCCGCGTCCTTCGGTCGACAGGCCGCAGTTCTTGTAGATTGTCTTGATGACTGAATCTTTGATTTCTGAGGGGACAAGGATCAGCATCACCTCCTTGTCCGGCTGGATGGAGATGTTGAAGAATTCTTCCGCTTCCGGATTGGCTGATCCGCGGCCACGGACTATTGTTCCTCCCTTGGCTCCTGCCGCGCGGGCAGATTCCATGACGTTCTGGGAATAACCCGCATTCACAATGCAGACCACCAGTTCATATTTATACGTACTTGACATTTATTCTTCCTCCTTGACTCTTCTTTCGTTGCTTAAAAAACCATAGGCCATGGTGCCGATAACGCTGGTCAGTTTGACTGTGAAGGCCACACCCTTGTAGTCTTTCCCTTTCTGGAATGTCTCGTCCAGCTGCTCTATGAGCGAAGGAGCTTCATCTGCGCGGACAATGCTCATGATGAGAGACTTAGGGCGGTCAGTCAAGCCCAGATAGTTCAAGATGAAATGGGTGGTACCCTGTGCCGGAACTATGAACTGGAGATTGGCCTGGTGGGATTGGATAAGGCTGGAATAGTAGGCTGCCTTGTTGTCGTGGACAACGGCGAGCAGCATTTCCAGCTTCATCGGGGCTATGTTGTGTACTGCAGGCATATTCACTACTCAAAATAAATGATTTGGTCGTCGGCAGCGGCAAGGATCTGTCGCATTGCGGCATTTTCACGATGACGACGTGACATGACTGATTTGAAGCCAAGGCACTGGATGGTGATGAGCGGGGTCATAGCCACCATAGCCACCGCCCCGAAAGCCAGTTCCAATACAGCGGCCTCTCCTCTCATGGAGACGCATGCGCCGATGATCATGGGCAGGATGAAACTGGAAGTAAGCGGTCCGCTGGCCACACCTCCGGAATCGAAAGCGATGGCAGTATAGAGCTTTGGTACCAGGAATGACAGCCCGAGTGAAAGTACATATCCTGGAATAAGGAAAACCAACAACGAGATGTCCAGGTAGATGCGAAGTACTGACAGGCCAATGGACAGGCCGACACCTATGGACAGGGCGGTCATCATCTGTCTCTGCGAAACTTCTCCTCCTGTGATCTCGTTGACCTGCTTATTGAGTACATGGATGGCAGGCTCAGCCAGGACCACAACCATTCCTATCAGGAAGGCAAAACCTATGATTATGCCCGGCTGGTGGCTGGAAAGCTCAATTCCGATCTTGTAGCCGATGGGAAGGAATGCCATCTCGACTGCGGTAAGGAACAGGACCAGTCCAAGGAAGGCGTAAATGATTCCCAACAGGATTTGGATAATCTTGGCTTTGGGAAGACTGAGGAATATTGCCTGGAGGATGAAGAAGAAAACAACGATGAAAATCAGCGATTTACCCACATCCTCCATACTTCCGATCAAAACATTTCCAACACCTTCAGCCATTATCGTCTCCATTGAATAGTCCGGAATCTTGAAATCCGGGGAGCCGTTTGACACGAGGGAAAGGATCAGTACTGAGGCTATGGGGCCCACGGAACATAGGGCGATAAGGCCGAAGCTGTTCTCACTGGCATTGCGGCCACCGATGGTAAGGGCGATTCCCACGCCCATTGCCATGATGAATGGCACAGTGATGGGGCCGGTGGTCACTCCTCCGGAGTCAAAGCACATTGGCATGAGGGCCCTGTTGTTGTCATCACCCATCAGCAGTGTGGCCAGGCAGAACAGGACCATGTAGAAAAACAACATCAGGCTGGTCAAGTCCTGGTGGAAGAGAATCTTGAGGACTCCAAGAAGAAGCATAATTCCCACGCCGATTCCCACCGTAAAGATGAGGAGCTTACTGCTCATTATCGTTCCCACTTGGCTGGCAAGCACTGAAAGATCAGGTTCGGCAATGGTGATGAGCAGGCCCATTACGAAGGCAACCGAAAGAAGAATCCCCATTTTCTTGGAGCTGGTCAGGCCTTCTCCTATGTACTGCCCCATAGGTGTCATGGCCATGTCTGCGCCCAGATTGAACAGGCTGATTCCGAAAATGAGGAAACAGGCGGCGAGAGCAAAAACTGACAGTTCACGTGAGGTAAGGTTAACCCAGGGGGTCAAAGACAGGATAAAGACCATTAGCGTAACAGGGAAAACGGACACAAGCGATTCATAAAGCTTGCCCTTCAATGATTTTCCGAGGTCCTGTAAGAACGCAGATTTCTCTTTCATGACACAAAAATAGTCAATTAAAATCAATAAATTTGCATTATGCTGAACGAAGTAGTCGCATTGGATCCGACGAGGCTGGTAATCGCTGCAGTAATAGGATTGATTATCCTGCTGGTGCTGATTATCCGGTTCAAACTGCCCGCCATGATTGCTATCCTGGTTGGTGCAGTACTGATCGGTTGGGGAGCCGGAATGTCCTTCGACCAGATAGTAAAGGCAGTGGATGACGGAATAGGGAATACTTTGAAGGGGATAGCCCTTCTGGTGGGCCTCGGATCGATGTTCGGTTCCATCCTGGAGATTTCCGGGGGAGCGAAGACACTTGCCGTTACGATGGTGGACAGGTTCGGAGACCGCAAGGCAGCCTGGGCCCTTGCTATAACCGGACTGGTGATAGCGATTCCAGTGTTCTTCGATGCCGGACTCATTATCCTGATTCCCTTGGCTTTTTCACTTGCCAGACGAACAGGCAGATCCACTCTCTATTATTCAACGCCCCTTCTGGCTGGCCTTGCAGTTGGCCATGCTTTCATCCCTCCCACTCCCGGACCTGTGCTTGTGGCCACCATGCTGGGAGTTGACCTGGGCTGGGTGATAATGATCGGAATAGTCTGCGGAATCGCCGCCATGATAGTCGCCGGACCTGTCTGGGGAGCTTTTTGCGGTAAGAAATATTTCATCCCGCCTCCTGAGGAAATCAAACCCGATGATTCCGACAAGTCGAAATTGCCGACATTCTGGACGGTTACCCTGATAATCCTCATCCCACTGGTCCTGATCATACTGAAGTCTGTGGCAGGGGTTATTGAGGCTTTGGCTCCTGCGCGGAACATCCTGAACTTCCTTGGTGAACCCTTCGTCGCCCTGACCATTGCGACCCTGATAGCCATGATTTTGCTGGGCTACAAGAACGGATATTCAAAAGAAGAGCTTGAAAAGGTGATGACCAAGTCACTGGAGCCGGTAGGCCTCATTCTTCTGGTCACTGCCTGCGGTGGGGTGCTTCGTTACATCCTCCAGTACTCCGGTTTGGGTGAAGTGATAGGCAATGCGGTGGTTTCGGCATCCTTGCCGATGGTTATAGTAGCCTTCATAGTGGCTGCTCTTGTACGGATTTCGGTTGGTTCTGCAACGGTTGCGATGACCATGGGAGCGGGAATCATTGCCGCCATGCCGGAGATTGCCGGTCTCTCTCCTCTTCACCTCGCATGCATCACCGCCTCGATAGCGGGCGGAGCCACTGTATGTTCTCATTTCAATGATTCCGGTTTCTGGCTGGTCAAGTCGCTTCTTGGAATGGATGAAAAGACCACACTGAAGACTTGGACCGTAATGGAGACCCTGGTGGGGAGTACCGGATTCATCATTGCCCTTATCCTTTCGATATTTGTATAGAAACACAATAGACATGAAAAGATTCTTTTTGTTCCTGGGTGCCGCTTTGATGGTTTATTCCTGCGGCAAACAATTGTCTCCTCAAGAGAAACTTACAGTCAACGATGCGGCAATCGATGAGATCATCTCACAGATGACTTTGGAGGAAAAAGTGGAAATGCTCCATAGTAAGACCAATATGTCTTCGGCCGGAGTGGAACGGCTTGGCATAGCCGACATGCATTATGCCGACGGTCCTTTCGGAATCCGTGAGGAAGGAGTTCCCAATGGGTTCCAGCCCGCAGGTTGGAAGCTGGATTCAGCCACATATTTCCCGACCGGTTCAGCCCTTGCCGCCACATGGAGCAAGGAACTAGCTTACAAGTACGGAACCGGAATGGGCAAGGAGGCTAGGCTTCGTGGAAAGGACGTCATCCTCGGCCCTGCTGTCAACATCCAGCGCCTGCCCGTGGGCGGACGAACCTATTAATATCTCAGCGAGGATCCTGTCCTTTCGGCTGCCCTTGCACTGGAGTACACCAAAGGTTGCCAGGATCAGGGTACCGCAGTGTGCATCAAGCATTTTGCGGTCAACAACCAGGAGACCAACAGAGGCAGTGTGGACGCCCAGGTGGACGAGCGCACATTGAGGGAAATCTATCTGAAACCCTTCGAGCGTGCCGTTATCGAGGGTGGTGCGATGAGCGTAATGCCGGCTTACAACAAGGTCAACGGAGATTACTGCTCGGAGAACGAGCATCTCCTTAATGAGATCCTTCGTGGGGAGTGGGGCTTCAAGGGCTTCACTGTCAGTGACTGGGGAGGTACTCACAGCACTATGGGGGCCATGCTTCATGGTCTCAATGTCCAGATGACAGGTTCCAATTATCTTGGAAAACCCGTTATCGATTCTATAGCCACCGGTGCCCTTACCGAAGAGATGGTGAACGAAAAGGTTCGACAGATCCTCCGCGTGAGGTTTGCAGTCGAGGCAATTCCTAATGATGTTGCGAACACTGTGATGACATCCCAGCCTGAGTGCCAGGAAACAGCCCTGCAGGTTGCCCGTAAATCCATCGTCCTGTTGAAGAACCAGGGAATCCTCCCGGTGAAAGCCGATGTGAAGAAGATAGCAGTCATCGGCCAGAATGCAGTCCTTAAGACCCAGAGCGGTGGAATGGGAGCCGGTGTCAAGGCTCTCTATGAAATAACTCCTCTCCAGGGAATACAGAAACGTGCAGGAGAAGGAGTTCAGGTTACCTATGCCCCTGGTTACAAGAATTTCCCCGGACGTCGCTGGGGGGCTGCTAATGCCGAGCCGAATCCTCTTGTGGCTGCTGCGATAGATGAGCCTGCCGATCCTGAGCTTCTCACCGAGGCTGTTGCACTTGCAAAGGATGCTGACCTCGTGATCTTCTTCGGAGGAACCAATAAGAGTATCGAGACCGAAGGTTCCGATAGAAAGGATATCAAGCTGCCTTGTGGGCAGGAAGAGCTTGTCCAGGCTCTGTTTGAGGCAAACAAGAATCTTGTCACGGTACTTATTTCTGGTGGTCCTACCGACCTCCAGGTCCTGGAGCCTGCTTCTCCTGCAATCGTCCAAGGCTGGTGGAATGGAACCGAGGGAGGTACTGCACTTGCCGAAGTACTGTTCGGAGACATAGCTCCTTCCGGAAAACTACCGTTTACCTTCCCCGTGAAACTTGAGGATTCTCCTGCCTTTGCCATGGGCAATTTCCCTGACAAGAGCTCGGGAGGTGACCTGTTTACCTTGATGTTCCGTCCTGACGTCGTGAAAATGACCCAGGCAGAGCGTCAGGCTCTCATAGCCTCTCTACCCAAGCCTGTTTCTAAGTACACCGAACGTTTCTATGTCGGCTACCGTTGGTTCGACACCAAGGAAGTAAAGCCGATGTTCGCTTTCGGCCACGGACTGTCCTATGTGGACTTCTCTTATGACGGATTGAAAGTGAAGGCCGGAAAGGAAACTGTCAAGGCAGTTTTCACCTTGAAGAACGAGGGTTCCATGCCCGCCGATGAGGTTGTTCAGTTGTATGTCCACCGTGTGGATTCATCGGTGGAATGGCCTGTCAAGGAACTAAAGGCGTTCACCAGGGTCAGTCTGGGTGCAGGTGAGGGCAAGAAGGTTTCTTTGGAGATTCCGGTCAAGGACCTTCGCTTCTGGAATGAGAACTCCAACAGCTGGGATCTTGAACATGGGAAACTGCAGGTCCTTGTGGGATCCGCTTCCGATGATATCCGCCTGACTGCTGAGGTCACTGTCTAGGAGTACTGCAAATTATTCATTATATTTGTCTGATTGTTTTTTACCATGGGCAATATTGTTTTGGATCCACATTCAGAGGCGATTATCGAGGAGTATCGCACGAACCTGCAGTCTTTCCAGGATGCTTCGGCAAGCCTGACGGACAAGGTCCGCGGTGCCCTGTCATCTGCCGGAATCCTGGTGGCTTCCATAGAGTCCAGGGTAAAGGAAGAATCCTCCTTGAGGGGCAAGCTTGAATTGAAAGGGTCGAAGTATAATACTCTATCGGACATAACGGACATAGTCGGACTCCGGGTTATCACTTTCTACATCGACGATGTGGACAAGGTAGCATCCATGGTTGAAAGACTGTTCAATGTGGACTGGGAGAATTCAGTGGACAAACGCAAGGTCCATGAGATCGACAGTTTCGGCTACATGTCCCTTCACTATGTCTGCGCCATTCCTGACTCGACCTACCGATTCGAGATCCAGATCCGTACCGTCCTGCAGCATGCCTGGGCTAACATGAGCCATGACACCGGCTACAAATCCGGAGTTGAAATCCCGAAGCGCTATATGCGTGAGATGAGCCGTCTTGCCGGAATGCTTGAACTGGTGGATGATGAGTTCAGCAGGATACGTACTGAACTCTCTGACTACCGTCGAAGCGTAAAGGCCCTGGTCGCTTCGGGCAACCTTGAGGAGGTGCCGCTGGACGGAGATTCCTACAAGAGCTATCTGGAACTAAAGCCTTTTGTCCAATTGAACAGGAAAATCGCTGCGGTGAACCAGGCCGAGATCCACGAAGTCTCCCTCATGCCTTATCTAGCAATCTTCAAGGCATTGGGATTCAAGACTTTGGGCGACCTTAACAATCTCGTGAAAGAATATACAGAGGGAGCCTACCAGATTGCCTGTTACCAGATAGGAGTGACTGATCTGGACATCATTTCTTCTTCAATCGGTCCGCAGAATCTTTGCATAGCTTATATCCTCAAGATGGGAGGCGGCAGGGCCGGGATAAAGATGATGTTCGATGCCCTAAACGGAAAATCCCCTGGCAACGAGGTGATTGCCGATCTCCTGATTGAGCAGTCCAAGGACCTGCCGTTCATGAACCAATAATCCTGTCCCATGCCCAACGACCCTTTAGATACCTCCCTACTCGACAAGGCGATCATCTTTGCAGTGAAAGCCCATGCCGGGACAGAACGTCGTGGCAAGGGATTCCCTTACATCGTCCATCCTATGGAGGCAATGGAGATTGTTTCCACAATGTCATCCGATCAGGCTCTCCTGGCAGCAGCTGCCCTCCATGACACCGTGGAAGACACGGATGTCACGATCGACCTGATTCGCGCAGAGTTCGGAGACAGGGTGGCTGACCTGGTGGCTTCAGAAAGTGACACTTTCGAGGATGGGGTGAGTGAGGAGGAAAGCTGGCACTCCAGAAAGCAGGCTGCCATCGACCGGCTGGCCAATGCTTCGAGGGAGGCAAAGATGGTTGCTCTCGGAGACAAACTCTCCAATATGAGAGCGATCGCCAGGGATTATGAACAGAAGGGAGAGGACCTCTGGAATCTATTTCATTCTAAGGATCCCAGGGATCATGAGTGGCACTACCGAGGATTGGCGGAATCCCTGAAGGAGCTTTCGGGAACCGTCGCCTATGAGGAATTCGAAATGCTGATAGACAAGGTATTCAATAAACAGGGATGGAAGCGATAAAGATTTCACTTGACGATTACATCCTTTCCGGAGGTGGTTTCAACGGGGAGAGTTATGACCATAAGACAGATCCGTCTGTGATGCTCAAGCTCTATTTCCCTGGAAAGATCAATCAGCCCCTGGATGAAATGGTCCTTGCCCGGAAGGTGTACGACTTGGGCATCCCTACTCCTGAGCCCGGTGAATATGTGGTCACGGAGGATGGACGTTATGGAATCCGTTTCCACCGGATCCTTGGCAAGAAATCCTATTCAAGGGCAACCAGCGATCATCCGGAAAAGGTTGCTTTCTATGCTGAAGATTTTGCCCGGATGTGCCTTGACCTCCATTCCACCCATGTGGACACCAGCGAGTTCGAAAACGTAAAGGACAGGTACTACCATCTCCTTGAGGAGAGTCCTTTTTTCACATCTTCCGAGAAAGACAAATTAGCCAGATTCATTTCCGAGACTCCGGATGAGGACACCGCGATTCACGGTGATCTCCAGTACAGCAATGCCATTTTCGCCGGAGACGAACACTATTTCATAGACCTGGGTGATTTCTGTTACGGCAATCATCTTTTCGACATTGGTATGGTCTATCTCTGTTGTTGTCTCAGCAGCGAAGAGTATATCCTCGAAGCCTTCCATCTGCCCAAAAAACTTGCAATGGAGTTTTGGGCAGACTTTGCTCCTGTTTATTTCGGTAAGGACCGCCCTCTCAAGGACATCGAAGAGGAAATCCGTCCCTACGCCGGCCTTAAGACCCTCATAATCGAGCGTGATGCGAATTGCCCCATGCCTGAATTCCGTGCCGCTCTCAGTTCAGTCCTATGATGAATTTCAGTAAAATAATCAGTAAGTCAACATGGGGCAACCTCATGCTGATCCTGGTGGCGGTATTGACCTTCCTGATCACATCGATAATCCAGTACCGTCATACCCAGAGCGGCATCAAGGAGAGTGCTTCAAAACTGGCTGAAGAGCAGCTTCAGACCACCAAGCTGCAAATCGAGGATGTTCTTGACCAGGCGGAGGTGGCCGTTCACAACAACATCTGGATTTCACAGTGGAGTCTTACCCATCTTGACAGTATACAGTCGATAACCAAGCGTATTGTACAGAGTAATCCCGTGGTGATGGGATCTACCATCGCCCTTGTCCCTGGTTACAACAAGAATCACCCTCTTCTGGCTCCATACACATCCATGGACCCCTACACCGGTGAATTGTCTTTCATTTCGCTGGCTACTCCCGAGTACGACTATCCTAACAAGGAATGGTTTACCAAAGCTTTGACCCGCGAATCGGGATGTTGGTCCGAGCCCTATGTCGACGAAGGAGGAGGAGAGATGCTGATGACAACTTTCTCCATGCCTATCAGGGACTCCAAGGGCAAGCTTGCTGCAATCCTGACCGCAGATGTTTCCTTGGAATGGCTTACTGACATGTTCGGGGACGTGGGAGGCTACCCCAGCGCATTCAGCGTGATGTCCAGCAAGACCGGAAAGCTCATGGTATGTCCGGTATCGTCGTTTATCATGAAGAAGAACATCCAGGACATCCTCGCACCTATTGAAGACACATCTGCCCTGCATAGCCTTGCCAAGGAATTGATGACAGGGGGTACTGGAAATATGTCTGTCAATTACGAGGGAAAGACTCATTATGTCTATTACGCTCCTGTTGAACGGACCGGCTGGGCGATGTCAATAGTGATTCCTGAGGACGAAATCTTCAGCGAGTCAAGAAAGACCAACAAATTGGTGAGGCTGTCCCAGATCATAGGTCTTCTGATGCTTTTCTTGATTCTTTATTTCGTAGCCAGGGATCAGGCAAAGGTGACGGCAATGTCTGAGAAGGAGCAGAGAATGGCCAGCGAACTAAGTATTGCCAGCGCCATTCAGATGGCGATGATTCCCAAGGTTTTCCCGCCGTTCCCCGAAAGGCATGACATAGACATGGCTGCACTGTTGGATCCGGCAAGGGAAGTTGGAGGAGACATTTATGATTTCTACATCCGCGATGAGAAACTGTTCTTCTGCATAGGTGATGTTTCAGGCAAGGGGGTTCCCGCTTCACTGGTCATGGCGGTGACGAGAACTCTTTTCCGGTCAATTTCTTCGCATGAGAACAGCCCCGGACGTATTGTCTCCATGATGAATGACAACATGTTCGAAGCGAATGAGAATGACTTTTTCGTAACATTCTTCTGCGGAATCCTGGATCTGTCCACCGGTCATTTGAGGTTCTGCAATGCTGGTCACAATGCCCCTGTGCTGCTCACTGACCGGAAAGAAATGCTCCATGTTATTCCCAATCTTCCTTTGGGGATTATCAAGGAGATGAAGTTCCAGGATCAGGAAATCGATCTTTATGATGACGATGCCTTGTTCCTGTACACAGATGGTTTGACAGAGGCCGAAAACAGTAATCACGAGTTGTTCGGAGAGAAGCGGATGTTGTCGGTCCTTTCCACCCGCAGGAGTGCTCAGGACCATCTGGTTTCCATGAAGAAGAACGTGTATGACTTTGTAAAGGATGCGCCCCAGAGCGATGACCTGACAATGTTGTTCATACACTTTATCAGTGATTCATTAAAGAGGGGCTCCGGCCACCATCTTGTGTTGTCGAATGACATAAAGGAGATTACCCGTCTGGAGGGTTTTGTGGAAAGTGTCTTTGAAGGAAAGAAAGTCGGGCATGATGTTGTAAATGGCATTAATCTTGCCCTCGAGGAGATCGTGAGCAACGTGATAATGTATGCTTACCCCGAAGGCAAGAGGGGACTTGCAGAGGTCGTTGCGACCGTCAAGGATGACTCTGTCATATTTACCGTTTCTGACAGGGGAGTTCCTTTCGACCCGACTGCTGCCCCCGAAGTCGACACCTCCCTCGGGGCCGAAGAGCGCGGAATCGGCGGCCTTGGGATTTTCATGGCCCGCAGCATAATGGATGCTATTTCCTACAAACGGGAAGGAGACAGGAATATTCTAACGATGACAAAGAGAATTTAGAAATATGGAAATTACTATCAACAAATTGGAAGAAGTGACGACCATACTGTTTGCCGGCCGTCTGGACACTCCTGCATCGCAGGAAGCTATCGAGGTGCTCAATCCTGTAATGGAAGATGCCGGAGGTACAATCATACTTGATTGCGATAAGCTGTCTTATATTTCGAGTTCCGGTTTGAGAATCTTCCTTTCTATCCGTAAGGCCGCTATCCTCAAGGGAGGAAAGGTGATTGTCAAGGGAATCAATGACGAGATCCGCAGTGTCTTCATGATGACAGGATTCCTGAACCTGTTTGAAATCCAATGATACCACTCTCCCTCTTTTCGGTCAACATCGTTTCCGAGTATCTCCTCCTGCTGGTCTCACTGCTGGTCTTTATTGCCATCATGATCATCAAGGTGGGGGCAAGGCTTGGGATGCCATCCCTTCTCCTTTTCCTTATCCTTGGTATGCTGGTGGGAAGAGGTGGCCTGGGGTTGAGGTTCGATGACATCGAGAGTGCTGAATCACTTGGACATTTTGCGATTACCATCATCCTGTTCACAGGTGGTCTGGAGACCTCCCTTTCAGAATCCAGACCGATAATGAGGCATGGAGCTGTCCTATCCACGTTAGGAGTTTTCCTTACAGCCCTGTTGACCGGTTTGTTCACTTACCTGGTGGTGGGCAAACATATCGGTGCCATCGGCTCCTCCCTCCTTGGTTGCCTTCTCCTCGCTTCCGTGATGGGATCGACTGATTCTGCTTCGGTTTTCTCCGTTCTCAGGGGCAGGAAACTGCATCTTAGGGAGAGGTTGGCGCCCCTCCTTGAGCTCGAGTCAGGTAGTAATGACCCGATGGCCTACATCTTAACCATCATTTTTGTGAAGTTCTTCTCGATGGGAGGAACGACTATTGCGCATTTCTGGACAGGTGCCGGGATCCTGGTGCTCCAGGTTGCGGTCGGTCTGCTGGTTGGATTGGCTGTGGGCTATGGTGCCAAGTATGTACTCAAGAAGATAGAACTCCCAGGAGGGTCTCTATATTCAATCCTGATCCTGAGCCTTGGTCTTTTCGCCGACGGTCTTGCTACGGTCCTCCATGGTAATGGCCTGCTTGCGATCTATGTCGCCGCGATTCTGATGGGTAACAAGGCTGGGATTCCGGAGAAGAAGGACGTCATGAAATTCTTCGATGGCCTGACATGGCTGATGCAACTCCTGATGTTCCTCATGCTCGGGTTGCTGGTCGATCCTTCCGCCATGCTTCCGGTTGCCCTCCCGGCTCTTCTGATCGGATTGTTCATGATGCTTGTGGCGCGTCCTGCCAGTGTTTTCCTATCCTTGCTTCCTTTCAGGAAGTTGTCTTCCAAGGCAAAACTCTATATCTCCTGGGTCGGTCTCAAGGGAGCCGGTCCTATTCTGTTCGCCCTGTATGCGGTAGTGGCTGAGGTCGAGGGGTCTTCAGAGATATTCAATATAGTATTCTTCATCACCCTACTTTCCCTCGTGACCCAGGGCATGACCCTGATTCCGATGGCCAAGCTCCTGAAACTCAGCTATGACGAGGATCCCCAGGTTGAGACTTTCGGAATGGAGATTCCCGAGGAGATGGGAATGCTCAGGGATCATACGGTTACCGAAGAGGACCTTTTGAGAGGCTCCACCCTTAGGGAAATGAATCTTCCTCATGGAATACGTGTGATGATGGTCCGGCGGGGCGAGCATTTCCTGGTGCCTCACGGGAGC
The DNA here is from genome assembly GCA_017962025.1 of Bacteroidales bacterium. Lineage (GTDB taxonomy): Bacteria > Bacteroidota > Bacteroidia > Bacteroidales > UBA932 > Cryptobacteroides. The sequence continues at coordinate 24,257 of JAGCWD010000111.1, read as the reverse complement.
ATGAAACTGCAGTCAGGAGACCATCTCGTGATAGTGGTCGGAGAGTCGGATGACGATCTTATTGAAGAGCAATAAGAGGAAGGACATCCATATCGGCCGGTAGCCATTTCACTGAATATATTGACGTCCCGTCAAGCCAGCGTGCAGCCTCGTGTTCATTGAGGCTCATCCCTTCTGTCGCCAGTGAGCAGAGGAAACAGTGAAGGGTCAGATGGAAGGCAGGATAATCCCATTCCACTGTCCGAAGGAGTTTTTCTATCCTGATCTCGGCGGAAAGCTCTTCCCGTATTTCCCTTTTCAGGGCTTCTTCGAGGGATTCACCAGGCTCGACTTTTCCTCCGGGGAACTCCCACCAGTCCTTGAAATCCCCGTAGCCTCTCTGGGTAGCGAAGATCATTCCATCCTTACGGATTACCGCTGCAACTACTTCTATGTGCTTGTCCATTACTTGTAAAGTTAGCTATTTTCAAGAATAATCTGTAATTTTATAGTGTTTACAGGATGAGTGCGAAAAAACTACTGGACAGGAAGGCTTTGCAATCGGCTTTGGGCCTTCACGGACTTACGGGTTGGCTGACGAGCGGAGTGTTGTACCGGTTGTTGGAACTGGGCCGTTTGAACCGCAGGTACAAAGGCATATCTGATCTGGAGGGTCCTGACTTTTCTTCCGCAGTCCTCCGAGTGATGGGCATTTCATTCGAACTTCCATCCGAGCAGTTGGATAACATACCCCTTGAAGGGGGATTCTTTACCGTTTCCAACCATCATTATGGCGGAGCGGACGGCCTCATCCTCGATGCGATAATTGGGTCACGCCGTAGTGATTTCAAGATACTCACAACCTTCCTCCTGGCTCAGATCTCAAACCTGAAAGAAACCTTCATCCCGGTTGATAATTTTTCCAAGGGAGGACATAAAAGCGTAACAGGAATCAGGAAGGCGCTGGACCATATCGCTGACGGAGGTCCGCTCGGTTTGTTCCCTGCCGGGGAAGTTGCCACTTGGCAGAAGGGGCATGTTGTTGAGGACAAACCTTGGGACACCAGTGTCATCAAGCTGATATATAATTCCGGCATCCCGGTAGTGCCGGTCTATTTCGATGGCGGGAATTCCAGGATGTTCCATCTCCTAGGACGCATCCATCCAATGCTCAGGACAGTGAGACTTGTCAGGGAGATGGTCAACAAGAAGGGGAAAACCATAAAGGTCAGGATCGGAAGGCCGGTTTCAGTCCAGGAATTGGCAGGGATGGATGTCAAAACCCTTGGGAAATACCTTCGCAACCGGTGCTATGCCCTGGAATCCCAGTGTGTCCCGCCAAAGGAGAGCGATTCCTTGACAGGAGTTGAAGCGATCGCCGATCCAGTCAGTCCTGAACAGGTCCGTCTACAGATGGAATCGAATGACGGTAAGGTCCTCTTCGAGGCCGGTGACTACAAGGTGTATCTGGTCGATGCGGTTGATGCACCTGATGCCATGAGGGAACTCTACCGTCTCCGTGAGGAGACATTCCGTTCTATCGGAGAAGGAACGGGAAAGTCTTCGGACACTGATGAATATGATTCTTATTTCAAGCATCTTATCCTTTGGCATGTTCCAAACGGGGAAATAGCCGGAGCCTATCGGGTAGGCTACGGTTCGTCAGTATTCCCAGAAAAAGGGATGAGTGGGTTCTATTCCGACAGCCTGGTCCGTTTCGGCCCGGATGCTGCGACAGTCCTTCCTGGATGCATGGAATTGGGAAGGTCATTTATCTCTTTCAAGTACCAGAGGGAGGTCCTTCCCTTGAAGCTTATGCTGACCGGACTTGCAGTGGCCATGACGATGGATCCCAACGCAACTGCCTGCATGGGTACCGTGAGCATCAGCGACAGCTTGCCGGAACTCTACAAGAGTCTGGCAGTATATTTCCTGGAAAGGGATTTCCGCCTTCCGGATGCTGAAAGGTTTGCTTCACCGTCCCATCCGTTCAAGAGTGATTTCATGAAGGTGAATCCGGAGGAACTCCTCCAGATTCCGAAAGGTGACATAGATGCATTTGACCGCCTCCTTTTTAACATGTCTGACGGCAGGTTCCGTCTTCCCGTCCTTCTGAGGAAGTACTTCAGTTGCGGAGCCAGGGTGGCTTGCTTCAATGTGGATCCTCTGTTCAGCAACTGCCTTGACGGACTGATACTCCTCAAAGCTTGTGATTTCCCTCCGGCCATGCTCCGGTCGTTGGTCCGGCCCCTTTCCCTGGAAATGCAGAAGAGAGTGTTCCGGCATTTCTACGGAACCTCCAATAATGAAGAGTGATGGACAGTCCGTTATGGGTATATCTTCTTGGATTGGCAGGAATGGGTATCTATGGTACCCGGATCCTGATTCAATGGTACATGTCGGAGAAGTCCCATAAGGTGGAATCCCCCGGGGTTTATTGGGTGCTCAGCAGCATCGGTGCCATTATCATCTATCTCTATGGTTGGTTGAGGAAGGACTTCTCCATTATTTTCGGCGAGAGCGTCGGTTACTACATCTACATGTGGAACATCAGTGTCCTTGGCCTCTACAAGAAGGTTCCGCGTCCGCTTATCGTTCTCCAGGCCGTTTTCCCGCTGATAATCCTTGCGTTGATAGTCAAGGATTTCCCGTCTTTCGTCAACGTATTCCTGCGTAATGAATACGTCCCCCGGAACCTGCTCCTGTTTGGTGTGCTTGGGCAGCTGACCTATGAGCTCCGCACGGTTTACCAACTGGTGTACAGCTATCGGCGGGGGACTTCTTTCCTACCCTTGGGACATTGGATACTGGCAGTAATCGGATCCTTGATGATAATAACCTACGGTCTGATACGTCATGACTGGGTCCTTGCAATCGGCCAGTTCTCCATAGTCTTCTCGATACGTAACCTGATGATCTGCCTTGCTGCTCCAAAATGGACAGCAAGGTTGACCAAACTCCTGATGGTAAGACCGGCCTGCTGCAGGTACAACGAACAGACCGCAGCCAACAATCTTTTCCAGCACAAGACCCAGGATCCGGACATCCAGGATGAGGTCCTGGAAGAATTTGACGGAATGGTTCGTTTGTTGGAAAGCCACGACATCCCTGTCGTTGTGGTGGAGGATACAAAAGAACCGGAGACTCCGGATGCATTATTCCCAAATAACTGGTTCTCAACCCATGGTGATGGTTCGCTTGTCCTCTATCCCATGTTCGCTCCCAACAGGAGGGAAGAAAGGAAACCCGAAGTCATGAGGGTGATACGTGAAGAGGCAGGGACCAGGAGAGTGGTGGACCTGACCGGCTGGGAGAAAAGGGGTAAATTCCTGGAAAGTACGGGAAGCATGGTACTTGACAGGGTTTCAAGGATTGCATATGCCTGTCGTTCACCACGGACTTCCGAGATAGTCCTGGATGAATTCTGCCGGAAGATGGGGTACAAGTCTGTCCTGTTTGATGCGGTGGACAGGAATGGCAATCCAATCTATCACACCAATGTGATGATGTCTGTCGGGGATGGATTTGCAGTAGTCTGCAGGGAGGTGATAATCTCCCCGGAAGAACTTGCCATGGTGGAGCGTAACCTGATTACGTCCGGGAAAGAAATCATAGATATTTCCTATGACCAGATGCTTCACTTTGCCTGCAACATACTCCAAGTCAAGAACAAAGCCGGGGAGCGTTTCATCGTCATGTCCGACACGGCCAGGAGCAGCCTTGACGAAAGACAGCTTTCCGCATTGAATGAAAAAGGATCGATCCTGACAGTCCATATTCCCCACATAGAAGATATAGGAGGTGGATCTGCCCGTTGCATGATGGCAGAGGTCATCTACCACTTGCCGTAGAAGAACTTCGGAGAGACAGTGAGCATTATCCATCCCCAGCGAAGCTGCCTGTTCTCAGACGTCTTTTTTAGGATTACCATTGTCTCGGTTCCTCTCATGTAGGAATATCCTATGCTCAGTTTTGCTTCTTTCATGAATTTATAGGAAGCAGAAAGCTCCACTTCGTGACCGAGCGGTTTGTCGGCGTTCCGGAGCTTGGTCGCCGTAGCGAGATAATGGTACATCGCATCCAGCGAGACCTTCTCTACCGGTTTGAAACTCAGTCCGGCATACAGGTTCTGCAGACCCGGCGTGAAACCGCTGACATAAGTGGTGACGTAGAAGAAATCCATCGCACCATAAAACTTGTGGTGGGATCCGTACAGGGAACTGAAACCCTTGATGGTCTTGTGTTGGATCATTCCGATCTGTCCATTGTAAGGGGTGGCGAAATCGGCGTCTCCGCTCAGATAGTCATAGCCGGAAGTGAAAGACCACTGTACAGAAGGGGAGTAAGTCGCTTTGTAACTCATCATCCAGGCATCGATTGGAATACCTCCTTCACTCTTCCCCATCTGATGATAGTAGGCGGCTTCTGCATTCAGTTTCTTTGGACGGTAGGAAAGGAATCCTCCCATCAGCTGTTGTTGGTAGGTTTTCTCGTTTGGCTCATCCTTTTCCCCACCCTGCATCGCGGCATTCATGAAAAGCAGGGACATTCCGATCTTTGTCTTGGGAATGTCATAATGGTACCAGAGAGCTTCCATCGCCTTGTAAGGCTGAACACCACCGGAGTAATAAGTGCCACCATTGATGTTGGCAGTGTTCTGGTTGAAAGCAGCGAATAGATGTATCTTTTGATTGTGACCTTCGTACCCTGCCTTGAGGACATCGTGAGACCTTGCAGTCATAGCCCAGTCGTCAGCCCCGAAAATACGCTGGTCATCATAGGAGAGATTCTGCCGTCCTACCTTTGCGAAGAATCCTTTGTCCGAGGACATCTGGACCCAGGCTTCATAGACATTGAAAGAACCTCCTTCAGAACTTCCCCAGGTTCCGCTGTGCTGGGCCATTACCTTAGAGGAGAAGTTTTTCCTGTCATAGTTCAGACCGATCAAGGTCCTTTCCAGGATGAAACTGGCGAAATCCTTGTTAATTGCTCCTTCCTCCTTGCTGACAGGTAATCCTCCGGAACGGATTTCACCACGGGTAAGGAAATCGGCATCTATGCTCAGATTGTTTTCCTGGGCCAGAGCACAGAAAGACAAGGTAAACGCAAAGACTATTGACCATATCCTTTTCATTAACACAAATATAACAATAATCTCTGTATAAAATAATCCCCACGCCATCCAGAAGGTAGCGTGGGGATTATATGCTTTTAGACCTTGTTTCTAGAAGGCTGCGATCAGTTCTTCATTAGAGTAAGCGTCGGCGCCGTAGCAGGTCTTAAGGTAAGCGAGGCCATTCAGGTAGTCTTCTTCTGTGAAGGAGTCTGTTGCTTCCTTTGCGACTACAACGTCATAACCCAGGCAGAATGCATCTGCGGATGTGTGCCTTACGCACATGTGGGCATGGAGACCGGTCATAACGACGGTTTGGACTCCGAGTTCCTTAAGAAGGATGTCCAGGTCGGTCTGGAAGAAGCCGCTGTAACGTCTCTTGGGTACTACAAAGTCCTTGTCGCAGAGCTCCAGTTCAGGGATGACTTCGGCACCCGGGGTGCCTGCTATTGCATGGTCTCCCCAGATCTTCAGTTCACGGTCTATTCCGGGGATGTGGGCGTCATTGCAGAAAATCACGGGTACACCCTTCTCACGGGCTGCTCTGAGAAGACGGGCTGTTGCGGGTACGATTGCCTTGCCGCGGTCGCAAGCAAGGGCGCCGGTCACGAAGTCGTTGAGCATGTCAACGACCAGGATGGCGGGATGGTTCAGTTTTTCCATTTTTTTAAATAAGAATTGTTTACTTACGCACTTCTACCAGTGTGTATGAATATGGTTTAGCAAAGACCGAGCCGAGATTGTCAAGTTTGCGTTCAATCGGTGAAATCTTTAATGGTTCGGCGGGAGAATTAACGTCCTTAAGGCCTCCGCTAAGGGATATTTCCTTAATAGAAGAAGGATTTCCGAATCCTTTCAGATCCACCTGAACAGGTCTTTCCCTGTTCTCCAGGTTGACTATGTGGAGGACGACACAGTTCCCGTCATCGCTGACGGTGGCGGTGATATCAAGCCCTCCTTCCACCTTGCATTCAACGAGGTTGTTCTGGTGGTGTGAAGAGGCCATCTTCTGGGCGTGGAACGGGGGCATTCCCCAGACCTGCGATGGAGTGAAGAAGACCTGACCCTGGTTCCAGGCGTTGTCGTTCTGTAGATAAGGTTCCAGGGCATTGGCTGCGCTTGATGTAAGCACCCAGTCTCCGTGCCTGCGCACTGCGTTCTGGTTTACCACATGTCCTAGCATCCTCTCAACATTGTGTGTCGCACCGTTCTCTTCGAAGATGGCTATCCTCATTTTGGTGTTGGGATTCCACTCCAGGAACCATTCCTTCATCTGATCCAGGGTAGGGTCAACCCTGAGTGCCGCGGCAAAGGAATCCGTCGTTGTGTGGAGGTCCCACCATGCGGCCTTGCCGTCTATCCCCTTGAAAACCATCTCCATCAGTGGCTTGAGATCGGTCCTCCACCATGCCGAGCAGACGAGTTCAAGGGAAGGATCCACCTTAAGCATGGCGTCGGCCAGAATGTTGAAACGGTCGATGTAGTGCTGGTAGTTCTCCTTGATGGTCCAGAAAATACACTCCTCGTTGCCTAGTTCTATATACTTTACCCCATAGGGTTCTGGATGTCCGTCGGCTATCCTTTGGCGTCCTCCCTCGGTGTCAGCACCTCTGTTAAGGTATTCCACCATGAAGGCCACAGTCTCGGGCTCTTCTTCCATGTTTATCGCAAAAGAGGGAGTGAAGCCGCAGGCTTCGGCCACCTGGACGAATTCGACTATTCCGAAACCGTTGGTGGAGAAGTGGTACCACTGTCCCCTGTAGGGCTGGCGCTTGTCACGGGGACCTGTCATCTGCTTGAATGAATATTCCTTGGCATTGGTCATGGAACCACCGTAACGTAAGAATGTCAGGCCTTCTTCAACAAGACCCTGGGCGATGTCTGCCCTGAAAGGATAACCCTTGTAGAGGTCAGTTCCGGTGCCCATCAAGGTCACCTGGTCCAGCATGACCTTTCCCTTGCCTTCGATGTAGATTGCGAAACGTGACTTGGGATCAGTGGCATTTGACTTCAGGGTGAAGGAATGTTTCTTCCATCCTCCGGAGACGGTCCCTATCTTTGTGCGGGCATATTCCTTCGTTCCTTCCTCGTCCTGAAGTGCCACCCAGATGCTCCCGGCATTTCCTTTGGCGAAGAAGTCTCCTTTGAACACCTGTCCTTTCTTTATTCCTATACCCCAATGGTTGAGGCTCATGTTGGTGACTCCGACCCTGCCCTTGCCACGGTTCTCAATCACCTGGCACTGATCACCATTGTAGGGCTCCTCACGGTCCAGGGCGAAGGAAAAGTCAGTTGCTCCTGCTGCATATGGCCTCCACATGGAGCTGACCTCGAACTCGCTTTCACGGTTGAGCGGAATGATCCTGTCGCCGTTCCCGTCTTCTAGGCGGAGATTACGGAATGAAGCGTCGGCATCACGTGTCCGAAGTCCTATCTGACCTTTGGTGAACGGGCTCTCATGGTCCGTGGCGACGAAGATCAGTTCTCCGTCCAATGAAACCTTGAAACTGCTTCCCTTGAAATCGATTTCGAGGCGGTGCCATTCCCAAGGGTCGAAGCGGAGGTTGACCTTCCCGATTTCCTGCCTTCCTCCGTCAACCTTCCATAGGGTGAAACGGTTGCCGACAGCAGAGATGCCGAATTCGTAGGCCTTGATGTTCTCGGGTCCTTCCTTTGCGTTTGATGCGTGAAGGAACAGTCCTGCCGTGCCGGGACGGATGCTTTCGAACCTGATGTCCACCGCTACCTTCCCGGTTCCCGTTTCCGGCTGGTTCATCATCAGTTTGGATGAAACGTTGTTGACAGTAGGATAGACGCGGTCTCCTACTCCGTGCCACATTGAATCGAATCGGGTGAATCCGGTGATCCCGGTCACCTTTGCCCCTTCCTCGAAGCTTTCTCCGAAGATCCTCTGGTTGTATATTCCTCCATAGACTTCATGGTTGACATCTTCCATTCCGGATCCGTAGAGGAGGGGACTGACATGGTTGATCACTTTGCCTGGATCGACCGAGATCCTGTCCTGGGCGGCAGCTCCGACACAGAATGTAGCCAATGCGATACAAATGAAGAGAGTTTTTTTCATGTCAGGACTTTTTGTCTAACAGTTCTTTTTGGATCTGTTCGAGCGACTTCCCCTTTGTCTCAGGCAGTTTGATCGCGAATACCAGGCTTCCGAGGGCTATCAATGCAAAGAATCCGAAGATAAAGGATTCCCGTCCGTCCTTGAAGAGCACCGGGAAGAACCAGGTCAGGAGGGCGGACCAGACCCAGTGTGTCATGCTGCCGAGCATCTGGCCTTTTGCCCTGACGCTGTTCGGGAACACTTCGGAGATCACTACCCAGATGGTCGCTCCCAGGGACATTGCGAAGAAGGCGATGTAGCCCATCAGGCAGAGGAGCATATAGTAGCCGTGGATAAGGTTGTACTTGAAGCCGATGGAGACCATGGACAGGGCTATGAACATTCCGACCGCTCCTACAAGGAGGAGCTGCTTGCGTCCCACCTTGTCGATGAGAGACATGCCCAGCATGGTGAAGACGAGGTTCGTCAGGCCTACTATAATCGAATGTACCATCGCTCCTTCTGCAAAGACTCCTGACTGTTCGAATATTCTCGGAGCATAGTATAGGATTGCATTGATACCGGTAAGCTGGTTGAAAGTTGCGATAAGGAAGGCAATAAGTACCGGAATGGCGTATTTCTTCTGGAATAGCCTGTCTCCGGCATCTGCGGTGGCTGTAAGGGAGTCTTCGATTTCCCTGATCTCGCCATCAACATCGGGTTCGCCGATCATGCCAAGGATGGACTTGGCTTCAGGCTGACGGTTTTTCTTGACAAGCCAGCGCGGGCTTTCCGGAACGGTCATAAGGAGAAGTGCAAACGCCAGGGCCGGGATCGATTCGACTCCAAGCATCCACTGCCAGTCATGCGGAACACCCTTGATAAGGAAGTTGGAGAAATAGGCAAGGACTATTCCCAGAACAATGTTGAACTGGAAGAATGCCACGAAACGACCTCTCCAGTCGGAAGGGGAGATCTCAGCAATGTACATGGGGCCTACGACTGATGACGCTCCGACTGCGAGTCCTCCGATGAAACGGAAGACCATGAAGGCGTACCAGTTGACTACAGTGGCGCTTCCAATCGCGGAGATAAGATAGAGCCATGCGATGACTATCAGCAGTTTCTTTCTTCCATACTTTTCTGAAGGCCGGTCGCAGATGAATGCACCGATAATCGTTCCGATCAGTGCAGTCGCGATTGTAAAACCATGGGCAAAGCTGGACAGGTTGTAGATTTTCTGGATAGCCTGCTCCGCTCCCGAGATTACCGCCGTGTCGAACCCGAAGAGGAGTCCTCCCAGGGACGCGACAAAGGCGATATAGAACATTTTTCCTCTGACTTTTGCCATATTCTGAATATTTGTTTTTTCTGTTTTTTACACTCCGAATTCTATCCTGCTGATTACGTGGTCCTGGTAGCATTCGTCCAGTTCGACGAAATAGCCGCTCCAACCCCAGACCCTGACAATCAACTGGCGATGGTTTTCAGGATGGGCTTTTGCATCAAGGAGTTCTTCGCGGTTCACGGTGTTGAGCTGAAGCTGGTGTCCTCCAAGAGTGATGAATGTCTTTACCAGCATTCCCAGCTTGCGGATACTCTCTTCGTTGCTGAAGACCGTCTGGTCGAATTCAAGGGTCAGCGGTCCTCCGTTTATCACCCTTTGGAGGTGGGGCTTGGAGAATGACTTGATCACTGAAATGGGTCCCTTCTGTTTCATGAACAGGCTCGGTGAATAGTTCGCAGGGATATTCTCTTCGGCAGTGCGTCCGTCCGGTGTCGCACCAAGGTCACGTGCATGCCAGATGTAGTACATTGCAGTTCCGGTACCTGCCCTGTAGATGCCTCCCCTCTCGTTATGCCTGCCTTCCAGTGCTTTGTCGAAGGAGTCCAGCAGGTCGGTGCCGATAGAATCCACCCAATCGATGTCCTGGCCCATCTTCGGAGCCTCCTTCCGGAGAAGTTCCTTGAGTTCTGGATCGTTCTTGAAGTCGGCCTTGAGAGCTGCCAGCAGCCTTTCCGGAGTTACAGTTTTTTCTTCGAAGACATATTTCCTGATAGCGGCAAGGGAGTCGGTTGCAGTGGCGAGTCCGGTGCCGTGTATTCCGAAATTGTTATACTTGCAGCCGAGGGAGATGTCCCTTGCCCTCTCTATCGTACCGTCCATCAGGAGGGACATCATCGGAGAAGGAATCATGTAAAGGTCCTTATGCTTTGCACAGATTAGGTCGGCTTCCTTTCGGATCTCCTTATCGACAAGGGAATAGAAGGCATCATAGTCCTTACAGTCCTTCAGTCCGGGAAGGGCGTCCTTTACGCAGGCGGCCAGGGAAAGACCGTCGATGTTCACTATGTCCATCGCTACCTTCGGGATTATGAATTCCCAGCAGGCTGCAACCACATAGTTCCGGGCGTCCTTTTCTGAATAGCCTTTCCTTACAAGCCCTGGGATTACTACGTCGTCGTTGCTGTACTGTGGAAATCCCAGTCCTATTTTCGTGAGCCGTGACCCCATCTCGAAGATTTCGTCCGGAGTGCGGCTGTCAACCCTTATGTTGATCTTTGGATCGATGAGCCTGAGTTCGTAACTTGCCTTCAGGCACATTTCCGAGAGCTCGTTGAAAAGATAGTTGCCGTCGGAATCCCTGCCACCCAGCACTATGCTCTGACCGTTGTCCCCCTGCTGCATGCCGGGGTAGAAGTCACTGTCCTTGTTGCAGGTCAGGAAGAATTCCTCCAGAAGGTCGAAGGCCTCGCCCGGGGTCAGGATGCCATTGTCTATGTCATGTCTGTAATAAGGGTACATGTACTGGTCAAACCGGCCAAGGGTGTTGTGGTAGTTGTCAGCCGCCCAGATTGCGAAATGAATGATACGAAGGAGTTGAAGGGCTTCCCTGAAAGATCCTGCACCTTTTGTGCGGACATTGGAGAGCACCTCTGCGGTGTCCTCTGCGCCTATCGCGCGAGCCGTTTCCTCATATCGAAGTATCAGGTCCTGGAGGGAATCGATACATTTGAGGACTGATTCCAGGAATATCTTTCCTTCTTCCCCTGCGTTCCCTTGCGCCAGTCGTGCCTTGACTTCATCCTTTCGTGCCCCGAGCCCAAGCCGGATGGTGGTCTCGTAGTCCGGGCTGATGTTGCTGACAGTCCCGCGCTCGTGGATATAATGAGTGGCTTTGATACCTTCCCATTCCTTTTCGGTGTAAATAAAGGGGACATCCTTGATGGTGCGGGTGAAGACAATCTTTTCGCCAGGAAGAATCACCGGGTCCTGGTTCTTCATCATCTCCGAGAAGACCATCGCGCTGCGCATCTGGTCAGGTGTACCTTCGCGGGCAAAACGCTCGTTCAAGCCTGCAATTCCGGCTTCTTCAGCAGTCCTGACAAAGGCATGGTGCTTTTTCTTCAGCAGATAGGTCCTGAGGGCATCCAGTCTCTCATTCATAGTATCATTGTCTTTATGTTTCTCTTTTCAAACGGTTCCGTGTCCAGCCTCGGTGGGATTTCTGTGTCGAAGCCGGGAAGGTATTCACGGGCGACCATAGGGTATTTCGCACCGGCGGTCTTGTGGTAGGGAAGGAGTTCCACCCTCTGGAGTCCGGTAGCTCCTTCAAGGAGAACTGCGGTTTTTTCGAGGTTCTCCCTGTCGTCATTGACTCCTGGAATCAGTGGAATTCTTGCAATGAACGGCTTGCCAGAGCCGATCAAGGTCTCCAGGTTGCTTAGGATAAGTGCATTGCTCAGCCCGGTCCACTCCCTGTGCCGCTTCGGATCGACCATCTTTATGTCCATCATGACAAGGTCAACCTTATCGGTAACCTTCCTGAATACTTCCTTTGGGGCATAACCGCTTGTCTCAATCGCGGTGTGGATCCTTCCGCCGAGTTTTTCAAGCACTTCCAGCAGGAATTGCGCCTGGGATAGCGGTTCTCCGCCGGTGAAAGTCACTCCACCTCCGTTCATCTTGAAGATCTCTTCGTTCCTCAGCAGTTTGGCGACAAGCTTTTCCGGGGATATCCTTTCCCCGCAGACGCTTTTCTCTCCCTTTTTCACCATCGTTTCGGGTTCGAAACCCTGTCCCTCGGGATTATGGCACCATGTACAACGCAGGGGACAACCCTTAAGGAAAACAGTGGTTCGTATTCCGGGGCCGTCATGGATTGCGAATTCCTCTATGCTGAAGATAGTTCCAGTTGTCATCGTAAAATGTGGCGCAGATTATACGAATATAACTCATTTTTCCGAGTATTGCTCCATTTTTTCCCATAAGAATACTATCTTTACAATCCAAATGATTCGTAGGAACAACAGATCAAGGAATATCCTGACTATTGCTTTCGTAGTCATGATGCTTTTCAATTATGCCAATGCCACCATGTTCTGGCATTGCCACAAGATTGGAGGCTCATCGATCGTTCACTCCCACGTCTATTGGAAAACGCATACTGCGGGCAATTCCGATGGAGGGCACACTTCTGGGCAGATACAGATCCTTGACATCATCTGCCACTCAGACTGCACCGCCGGCATCATTCCTGAAACCCATCTGGAGAGATTCGATGTCCTTGAGTATGTTTTCCAGGGAGAAACTGTTCCTGAAGTCTTTGCGGATCATTCAAGTACCCTTTCTCTCAGGGGACCTCCTTCGCTGGTGTGATGTTATACGCGCCTTATCAGGTGCAAGTAATTATCATAAACGAACCAGCAAAACAACATGAAATACAATTATATCGCGCTGATGCTCGTAGCATCGGTATTGTGTGGATGCAGGGCCGGAAAAAGTAACGACGGAGAGTCGTCGACCGGATTCATCCTCGAAGGAAACAAAGTCAAGATAGAAGCGGGGTCTCCACTCGAAGGTAAATTGAAACTGACCCGGCTGCAAAAAGAAGATGTCGATCAAGGATTCACTGTGACGGCAAGTGTGTCGCCAAGACCTGACGGCTATGCAGAAGTAGGTGCTCCTTTCAACGGAAGGGTGACCCGTTCTTCGGTACGTCTGGGTGACAGGGTCCACAGGGGACAGGTGCTTTTTGAAATGTCTTCCCCGGATTTCATGGCAGCCGTCAAGGATTATCTTGAAAGCAGCAACGCTTATTCGGTGGCCTCTGCAAATCTCGGCCGAAAGTCATCGCTCCGGGAGTCCGGAGTTGTGTCCGAGCGTGAGTGGGAAGATGCAAAGAGGGAGGCATCTGATGCTGAGACTGCCCTTGCGCTTTCCCGTCAGGTTTTGTCCGTCTTCGGGGTTAATCCTGCAAATGTTCAAATGGGGCAGCCCCTGAGGGTGATTTCGCCGATTTCCGGCATTGTTGTAAAGAACAACCTGGTACTCGGCCAGATACTCTCAGATGATTCTGAACCGCCTGTGTCCGTGGCCGATCTTTCCAGGGTTTGGGTAACTGCCAACGTAAGGGAGGGTTCCGTCCGCAATTTGGCCAAGGGACAGGAGGCTTCTGTGATACTTCCTTCTGGGGACCAGATAACAGGGAATATCTTCTATGTCGGAGATATCCTTGATGACAAGACCCGCACTATTCCTGTCGTGATAGAGTGTTCCAACCCCGAAAAGGCCCTGAAGCCTGGCATGTTCGTGTCGGCCCGATTCGCGGTCAAGGACAAGGATGCGATAGTCATTCCCTCCACCGCAGCATTCCAGGGCAAAGAGCATCCGTTCGTCTATGTCCTGGAAGAAGGCCTGACCTTTGAGAAGCGGCCTGTCCGGCTGGAAAGCCTGGACGCCGGTCAGATGCTTGTCCTGGAAGGTCTTGATGAAGGAGAGACGATCATTGCCGACGGTGGCATCTATCTTAGCCGTTAGAAGCCATGGATTCTTTCTTCAAGTACCTGCTCAAGCGAAGATGGCTTGTAGCTTCCATATTCTTCGTATTATGTCTATTTGGCATCTATTCATGGACAAGGCTTTCCATAGATGCTTATCCTGACATAGCCGATGTGACAGTCCATGTAGTCACCCAGATTCCCGGCCTTGCTGCCGAAGAGATAGAACAACAGATTACCATCCCTCTTGAAAGGGCGTTGAACGGGATCCCTTCCCTTTCCATGATGAGGGCGAAGAATTCTTTCGGACTCTCCTTGATCATGCTGGTGTTCGAGGATGGGACGGACGATTACTGGGCTCGCCAACGTGTCAAGGAATGCATCGGTGACGTTGAGCTTCCTTATGGTGCCGTTCCGGAACTTAATCCTCTTACTTCTCCGACCGGCGAAATCTACCGTTATGTGCTCATTGGTGATCCTTCCGTTTCGCTCCGGGAATTGTCTGACCTGAACCAGTGGACCGTGATACCGGCCTTGAAACAGATCCAGGGGGTTGCCGATGTCAGCAATTTCGGTGGATTGACCACCCAGTACCAGATAGAGATCGATCCCGCTGCGCTTGCGGCCTATGACCTTTCCCTCGACGAGGTAACCGAAGCTCTGGAAAGGAATAATTCCAACGCCGGTGGAAGCCGGATTTCAGTTGGAGATGTGAGTTATGTCATACGCGGAATCGGCCAGGTTACGGACCTCGAGGACATGGGAGGAATAGTCGTCAAGAATGACGACGGAGTTCCTGTCTTCCTAAGGGATCTCGGAACCTTGAAATACGGCAATCTCGAAAGGAAGGGTATTCTCGGATATGTCGATGACAATACTTCTTTCAGCGACGGGGTGGAAGGAATTGTCCAGATGCTTCGATATCAGAATCCTTCCAAGGTTCTTGACAGGGTCCATGAAGTCGTGGACGACCTCAATGAGAATGTCCTTCCTGAAGGAGTCAGGGTAAAGATGTTCCTGGACAGGACTGAACTGGTGGGTACAACCTTGCATACCGTGCAGCACACCCTGTTGTTCGGGATGCTGCTTGTCATTGCCATCCTCCTTCTTTTCCTCGGCAGTCCACTTAGTGCCCTTGCGGTGGCTATCACCATTCCGATAGCGCTCCTTTTCGCTTTCATACTGATGCACCTGACCGGAATTCCGGCCAATCTTCTTAGCCTTGGAGCCATAGACTTTGGAATCCTGGTGGACGGAGCCATCGTCATGATGGAAACGGTGCTTAAACTCAGGGAGGAAGACACTTCCAAACCTTTGTACGGCGACTCTGTGGTGTCCCACGTAAAGGAAGTGGCCAGGCCGATATTCTTCTCTACCCTTATCATCATAATGGCCTATCTGCCTCTGTTCACTTTCGAAAGGATTGAGAAGAAGCTTTTCACCCCGATGGCTTACACCGTAGGATATGCCCTTCTCGGTGCCCTTTCGGTAGCCCTTATCCTTATCCCTGGTATTTCCTACGCGATCTACCGCAAGCCCAGGAAAGTGTTTAGGAACAAATTCATCGAGAGGCTGACCGTCCGGTACAAGGGTCTGACATCCACCTTGCTTCAGAAGCCCAAGTCGGTGTTCACTACCATGGGTGTCATTCTGGCTGCAGTGATAGTGATGGTCATAACAGTAGGGAAAGATTTCCTTCCCAACCTGGATGAAGGAGGAATATGGATACAGGCCCAAACCCCTCCTGGGATCTCCCTTGAAAAATCATCAAGTATGGCCGATGAACTCCGGAATACTCTCAAGAATGAATTCGAGGAGGTGACATACGTGATGACCCAGGTCGGACGAGATGATGCGGGATCGGAGGAATTCACCTCTTCACACATCGAAGTCTGTGTCGGTCTGAAACCATATTCACAATGGAAGTTCGGAAAGACCAAGGAAGACCTGGTCGCCGAAATGTCCGAGCGTATTGCCCGGATGCCGGGCTACACGGTTGGATTTTCCCAGCCTATCATCGACATGGTGATGGACCAGATCGCAGGATCCCACAGCGACCTTGCCATGAAGGTCTATGGAGAAGACCTTGACGAGGCCAGGAGAATCGCGGAAGAGGTCCGGGAAGTGATATCCGGCATCAAGGGAGCCGAAGATGTTGTAATCGACCAGGAGCCGCCCCTTCCTCAGTTGAAGATAAAGGTGGACCGTGAGAAAGTTGCTTACTATGGAATCGGTGTTGCCGATGTGTCCGACCTTATCGAGACTGCAATAGGTGGAAGGGCCGTTTCCCAGGTCTTCGTTGGCAGCAAGGTTTATGACGTAATCTGCCGTTTCAAGGAAGACTCCAGGGACACTCCCGAAAAGATTGCCGCCCTGCCTTTAGTGACAGCTTCGGGTTCCAGGATCCCTCTTTCGGCGGTCGCTGAGGTCACCACCGAGTTGGGTGCCAGCACTATAGCCAGGGAAATGGGTAAACGTCACCTGACTGTCAGGGTTAACCTCAGGGGCAAGGATCTTTCCACATTCCTGCATGAAGCAGACGATAAGATCGCCCGGGACGTCAGTTATGACCATTCCAATTTCAGTCTGAAGTGGGACGGTCAGTTCGAGAACCAGAACAGGGCATATTCTAGACTGGCTATTATCATTCCTTTCGTTCTGGCCCTGATGTTCCTGATGCTCTTCTGGGCATTCGGCTATTTCAGGCAGGCAGCATTGCTCATTTCACTGCTTCCTCTGGCTTTGTTCGGAGGTTTGCTTGCCCTTAATGTCCGTGGGATGACATTCAATGTGTCATCAGCGGTTGGATTCATCGCCCTGTTCGGTCTGACCATTCAGAACGGAGTCATCATGATCTCTCACATCAACAGTATCAGGAGAAAGGGAATGCCTCTATATGACGCTGTGGTTGAAGGGGCGTCCCACAGGCTCCGTCCGGTGCTTATGACGGCAACTGTGGCCGTGCTTGGACTCTTGCCGGCTTCTCTGGCAACCGGAGTCGGATCGGATGTACAGAGGCCGTTGGCAACTGTCATTGTTTACGGATTGCTGTTTTCCACGATCATCACCCTCTTCATCCTTCCCACCCTGTACTATCTGATGGAGAAATGCGTTGAAATGAAACCCAAGAAAGACAATGAAGAAGATTTTTAGTTTGCTGGCCGTAGCCTGCCTTCCATTTGCCGCTGCCGCGCAGACCTTCGACTCGTTCATGTCAGCAGTCGAGAAACACAATTCAGGTTATCTCGCTGAGAAATACAATATCGACATAGCGGAGGCCAATACACAGGCTGCGAAAGTTTTCAACGACCCCGAGTTGTCCGTTGAATATGGGGATAATCAGGACCGTGTGCTTATGATGGGCCGTTCCCTTGAAGCCGGATTATCCTACAGTTTCAACATCGGTAATCCTAGGAAAGCCAGGATTTCAGTAGCAAGGAGTGAGGAAGAGATTACCAAGGCATTGGTTGCGGACTATTTCCGCAATCTCCGGCGGGATGCCATGGTGGCCTGGGCTGAGGCTTGGGAAGCCCGGGAAATGAGTTCCCTGAAGAAGTCATCTGCAGAAAGCATGGCTTCTCTTGCCGCTTCTGACAGCCTCAGGGCTGCTGCTGGTGAGATTGGAAGGATTGATGCCAAGCAGTCCTCGATCGAGGCCAGGACATTCAGGGGAGACTGGCTTAGGGCCCAGGCTGATTATTCCAACGCCCTGACAAACCTGTCAGTCCTTTCAGGAGGGATACCCTTTTCTGACATTGAATATGGAGACCTACGTACAGCCCCGGTAGATCCTTCCGTGGAAGCCCTCGTAGCCATGGCCCTGGAGAGAAGGACGGACCTGAAAGCTGCCCTTCTTTCGAAGGACTTGTCCGAGAAGAACCTTGCCCTTGTACGGGCGGAGATGGCTCCGGAACTGGGTTTGAACATGGGTTATTCCTACAACAAGGAGGTCCGCAACGAGATCGCTCCCGCCCCGAAATTCAACGGAGTGACAGTAGGTGTGGCGATTCCTTTGAAATTCTCTTCTGCCAACAAAGGTAACCGTAAGGCTGCGGAAAACGCAGTGTTGCAGGCAGATGCAGCCTATGAGGAGGCTTGCAGGCAGATCGAGGCGGAGGTAAGGATGGCATGGGCTT
This sequence comes from Bacteroidales bacterium, assembly GCA_017962025.1. Lineage (GTDB taxonomy): Bacteria > Bacteroidota > Bacteroidia > Bacteroidales > UBA932 > Cryptobacteroides. The sequence continues at coordinate 6,184 of JAGCWD010000111.1, read as the reverse complement.
CCTACCAGGCTGCGCTCAAGGCTGCAGAGGAATGTTCCGACAGCATGCTTGCCGATGCCGGAGACATCCTCGAAAGCAGGATGAAAGCCTACAGGCAAGGTGAATCCTCCCTTCTGGACTATCTGCTGGCGGTCAGGGTCTATAACGACACTGCCGAGTCTTGTATCGGAGCCAAAGCGGCCTTGTTCTCATCTTGGGCGGAATTGCTTGCTGCAGTCGGGTTAAATTCTTAATTTTACATCAGTTCAACTGTTGTAAAATGACCAGACATTATTTAATTGCCTTTGTGGCAGTACTGTCTTTAGTCTTGTCCGGTTGCTCCGGAGAAAAAGCGGAAGAGACAGTTTGGGGTGACTATGTGGTCGCCTGCGGTGATACCGACCTTTACATAGTGGATGCTTCCAAGTCAACAGATGATTCGTTGGCGGTCCTCTGGCATTGGAACGTTTTCGAGTCCTACGGCCAGATTACGGATGACTACAGGCACAAGATACGGGTTCTGGACGACTGCAAGCCGGTGGATGGAGGTAAGCATCTACTTCTGACTTCATCTGCAGGAGGAACCCTTTTGCTTGACATAGCCACTAAGAAATGCCTGTTTTACGCAAGTACTCCTATGGCCCATTCTGCCGACAAACTACCGGGAGACAGGATTGCAGTGGCCAATTCGACCAATCCCAAAGGCAACAGCCTAGAGATATACGACGTTTCCAATCCAGATGTCTGTGTCTGGAAAGATACCCTATACAGCGGCCATGGGGCTGTCTGGTCAGAAAAATATTCATCACTGTTTGCCCTTGGATTCGATGAACTGAGGAGATATTCCCTCAAGGACTGGGAGACGAAATCCCCTTCCCTTGTGCTTGAAGAAACATTCAAACTTCCGGGCACCGGAGGACACGACCTTTACAAGGCCGGGGAGGACGCTTTGACCGTAACCAACTCTTTGGGGACATATGTGTTTGACATCCAGGGTAAGTCTTTTACTCCGTTCGCCCCTCTTGAAGGCGTACGGAATGTCAAGTCGCTCAATTACAACCCTTCCACCGGAACGGTTGTGTACACCAAAGGGGAGACAAGCTGGTGGACCAATCATGTTTACATAAAGAGTCCGGACAAGGTTCTGGGTTTCGATCCAGAATGGAGGCTCTATAAGGTCAGGGTGTTGCCTGAACTCAAATTCACTCCGGTTCCGGATCCGGCCATTCGCTGCGAAGGCACCAATCTCCGCATATTCGACGACAACATCTGGCAATATGACTCGGAGAAGATTCCTGAGAAATGGTTGCCGCTCGGAATAGACCCCCGTGATTCGGTCCGGAGCATCGGTTTCGCCAAACTTGTCTCTGACTACAGGCCGGACATAGTGACCCTTCAGGAGTATTCATCTCATATGGATGCCCGCCTGGCTCCGAAACTCCGTGCCCAGGGATTCACCAACGCTTGTGAGGAGGATGGGTCATGGAACTTTACTCCCATCTTCTATGACAGCACCGTGGTTGATCTTCTAAAGGTCAGGTACAACCTGTACACTCCTAAGACCTACAGCAATGCCAACACCAAGTCTTTTACTTCCGCGGTTTTCAGCCACAGGGAGACCGGCAAGACATTCGCAATCCTGAACACGCATCTTTGGTGGAGGCCTGATGAGCAACAGCCCGGCAGTGAAATGGCCCGCGCGTCACAGATCCGCCTGATGATGGCAGAATCGGAGGCAATCAAAGCCGAATACGGCTGTACGGTTTTCCTCATGGGAGACATGAACTGCGAGGAGGGGACCATACCGATAAAGCAGCTGACCGACGGAGGCTACATTCCTTGCTATAAGGTGGCCAAGGTGTTCGGTGACAATAATAACGGTCACCATCGGTGCGATGCCAGCGGTTATTCGGCTGAGAGCAACCGCAAGGGTCCTGACCGCGCGACCGGAGCACTCGACCATTTCTTCATCCACAATGCTCCGGAAGGGACGGAAGTCCTCAAGTACTTCTGCATACTGGATGATTACACCCTTCCACTTACCGATCACTATCCGAATTATGTTGACATCAAACTTTAGCCTGCAGTGAGATTACCTGGATTATTGTTGGCGCTTGCCCTTCCTTTGACAGTTTTGGCTGCCGGTCCTCAAAGGCCGACAGGCCTTATGACCGACCTGGTCGAACACACGGAGACAGTCTGGTCCGGAGGTTATTCCACAGACCTTCCATTGAAAGATGTACAAAGTGCGAAGGGAGACTTCCAGACTGTGGAGATACGTTCCCTCCGGCCGTCTTTCTCATGGATAGTTCCCGGAGGCATGGGAACCCGACAGGTTGCCTGGCAGGTAATCCTGTCTTCGTCTGAAGACAAGGCTGGCTCTCTTGAGGGTGATATCTGGGACAGCGGATGGGTGCATGACAACCTTTCTGTCGGGGTGAAATATGCAGGAACTCCCCTGGAGCCCTCTAAGGTCTATTACTGGAGGGTTCGGGTGAGCACTGATCCTGCCGGCGAAAGCGAGTGGTCAGGAATAAAGGCTTTCCGTACAGCCACGGATCTTTATGAATATGCTACACCTTCGTATCCCCTGGTAAAGGAGAGCCAGAGGCCATCGGCTCTGAGCAAGGCAGGGGATGCCTGGGTGGCCGATTTCGGCAAGGATGCTTTTGCCCAGTTGAAGGTAACACTGTATTCAGAAACCGATGGTGACACTGTCAGGGTCCATTTAGGGGAGCGTTTGGAAGGAGGAAGGGTTCTTCGGAATCCAACCACCAGCGCACGTTACCAGATGCACTCCATTGCCCTCCGTAAAGGTACCCATACTTACAGGTTAGTTATCCCTCCCGACAAGAGGAACACCGGTCCGGCGGCAGTGAAGATGCCTGAATATATAGGCGAAGTGCTGCCTTTCCGTTACTGTGAGGTTGAAGGCTACAAATCCACACTTCATGCTAATGACCTTGAAAGGGAGATGGTAAGATATCCCTTTGACATGAATGCTGCATCATTCTCCAGCAGCGACCCTGTTCTGAACCAGGTTTGGGACATCTGCCGTTATTCGGTGAAGGCGACATCCTTTACCGGTCTGTTTGTGGACGGTGACAGGGAGCGTATCCCCTATGAGGCGGACGCCCTTATCAGCCAGCTCTGCCATTACGCGGCCGACAGGGAGTTCACCCTCTCCCGCAGGACGATTGAATATCTCCTCGATTATCCAACCTGGCCTACTGAATGGATTCTCCAGGCGGTGCTGATGGCCTGGAACGATTATCTCTTCACAGGGGATGCCCGTCTTCTGGAAAGCCGTTACGACATCCTCAGGGCTCATTGCATGGAGTCCCTTATTCAGGGTAACGGTTTGATGAGCACCACTTTGAATCCTCAGGAGAAGCCTTTCCTCGAATCAATCCGCAGGAATGAGAAGATCCGCGACATCGTGGACTGGCCCCATTCCGGTTCCCTCGGCCTTGCTCCCGGTTATGGTGGAGAAGATGACGGTTTCGTCTATTCCGATTACAATGCTGTGGTCAATGCATATGCTTACCGGGCCCTATCCCTGATGGGTGAGATTGCTTCAGTCCTTCATAAGGATTCTGAAGCAGTAGAATTGCTCGGCAAGGCTGATGTCTTGAAGAAAGCCTTCCGGAAAGCATTTTATGACAAGAAGAAGGGATATTATGTCGATGGCCCTTCGGCAGGCTCAGGGGCCGTGGAGAGGCATGCTTCCCTCCATTCCAACATGTTCGCCCTCCTCTTTGGACTGGTTCCCGAAAAGAATTCCAAGAAGGTGGCCGATTTCATGATTTCAAGGGGTATGGCATGCAGCGTCTATGGTTCGCAGTTCCTTCTTGAAGCCCTGTATCAGTCAGGCAGGGGAGAGGATGCTCTCCGCCTGATGACTGACCAGTCGCTTCGCAGCTGGTACAATATGATCCGTGTAGGCTCCACAATCACCCTCGAGGCTTGGGATGACTCGTTTAAGCCAAACCAGGACTGGAACCACCTGTGGGGTGCTGCCCCCGGCAACATTATTCCCTTCCGCCTCATGGGCGTGATGCCCCTGGAACCAGGATTCGCTAAAGTCAGGATCCAGCCCCAGCCAGGCAGCCTTGAGCGGGCCGAAATGACCCTCCCGACCATCCGTGGAACCATCCGGATGAAAATAACGAACACGCCTCTGAAGAGAAGCGTGTCCGTCGATCTTCCTGCCAATATGGAGGCCGAGATCATCCTCCCCGAGGGTTTTGAATTAGTCCACTGATAATATAAAGAGACCGGCAGATTTCTGCCGGTCTCAACTTCAACGTGTGATGGACGGACTAGAGTTCGTTCATCTCGGCCTCGTACTCGTCCTTGCGACCGACGAGGATGTCCTGGAACTCCTTCTGACCGGTTCCGGCCGGAATGAGGTGACCACAGATGACATTCTCCTTAAGACCCTCGAGATAGTCGACACGGGCCCTGATAGCAGCCTCGCTAAGCACCTTGGTGGTTTCCTGGAAGGAAGCCGCCGAGATGAAGCTGTTGGTGCGGAGGGCCGCCCTGGTGATACCCTGAAGCACGAGCTTTGCGGTAGCAGGCTTTGCGTCGCGTACAACCATCATCTTCAGTCCCTGACGTTCGAGAGAAGAATTCTCATTCCTCATGTCACGGGCGTCAATGATGTCGCCTTGCATGTACTTCTGGCTGTCGCCCGGATCGAGCACATAGGATTTTCCGAAGATCCTGTCGTTGGCGTCCATGAACTCCCATTTGTCCACGAGTTCTTCCTGGAGGAATTCAGTGTCGCCCGGATCAGTGATCTGGACCTTGCGCATCATCTGGCGGACGATGATCTCGAAATGCTTGTCATTGATCTTCACACCCTGGAGACGGTAAACTGCCTGGACCTCGTTGACGATGTAGTCCTGAGCCTTGACCGGACCGAGGATGTTGAGGATATCGGTCGGAGAGATTCCACCGTCGGACAGCTTGGTGCCGGCCTTGACGTAGTCATTCTCCTGGACAAGAATCTGCTTGGTTGTAGGTACGAGATAGTGCTTCTCGTAACCGGCCTTGTTCTTGACGATGATCTCGCGGTTACCCCTCTTGACCTTACCCATGAGCACTTCTCCGTTGATTTCGGAGAGGATTGCGGGTGCGGACGGGGTTCTGGCCTCGAAGAGTTCGGTGACTCGGGGGAGACCTCCGGTGATATCGCTTGACTTACCGATGGCGCGAGGGATCTTGATGATCACGTCGCCGACTCCCACTGTGTCACCGTTGTTCGGGATGATGTGGGCGCCGACAGGCAGGTTGTACTGCCTGACCTGGTTGCCGTTCTCGTCAAGGATGATGATGGACGGGTTACGGGTCTTGTCCTTTGCCTCGATGATGACCTTGTCCTTATTGACAGCGAACTCATCGGAGATTTCCTCGCGGAAAGTGACTCCCTCGATGAGGTTGTCGTACTGGACCTTACCGGCAGTTTCGACGATGGTCGTGGCATTGTACGGATCCCATTCGCAAAGAAGGTCTCCCTTCTTGACCTTGTCTCCGTCCTTGAAATACAGCCTTGAGCCGTAAGGTACATCATAGTGGGAATAGGTAATGCCTGTGTTCTCGTCTATGATGCTGACCTCGGTCATTCGGCTGACCACGATCTCCTGTGCGGAACCGTCTTCTGCAATCTTCTGGATGGTCCTGAGTTCCTCGAACACCAGTTTACCGTCGTACTTGGACTCGATGGAAGAGTCGGCTGCCGTGCTGGAAGCCGTACCACCGACGTGGAAAGTACGGAGGGTAAGCTGTGTACCAGGCTCACCGATGGACTGTGCTGCGATGACTCCGACAACTTCACCCTTCTCGACCATCCTGCTGGTCGCGAGGTTACGGCCGTAGCACTTTGCGCAAACTCCCTTGCGGGATTCGCAAGTGAGGACGGAACGTATCTCGACCTGCTCGATGGGGAGGGAGTCAATAAGGTTGGCGGTGTCCTCACGGATCTCCTCGCCTGCCTTGATGATAAGCTCTCCGGTGAGAGGGTTGAAAATGTCGTGGACTGAAGTACGTCCGAGGATTCTTTCGCCGAGGGACTCGACGATCTCGTCCTTGTTCTTGATCGCGGTGGCGATCAGGCCGCGGAGCGTGCCGCAGTCTTCCTCGGTGATGATGACGTCGTGGGAGACGTCCACCAGGCGGCGGGTCAGGTAACCGGCATCCG
>JAGCWD010000009.1 GCA_017962025.1 Bacteroidales bacterium | reverse complement strand
GCTGGCAGCAGGCCGTCAGGAGTCTTCAGCACATAAGAGACGTTGATGAATATGTCATTGTCACCATCCTTGAAAGAAGGTACAGGAAGGTCCACTGTCTCGGATTTCTGGGGGCCCGCCTTCAGATTCTCTACGGTCCCGGTTGCAACCGGTTCTCCTTCGACAACTGCTGTCCAGACAAGCCTGTATTGGGATAAATCCTTGAAGAAGTTCTCATTGAACACCTTCAAGCGTCCCTTGGATGCATCGACCGGAGTTGTCAGGATGTTCCTCTGCTGGTACTTGACTTCATAGGAATGAGGGTGCAGGCTGCGGTCTGCAGCGATTACACCATTGCAATTGAAGGAACCGTCGGAAGGATCATAACCATTGAAATCCCCTCCGAAAGCAAAGATATAATCAGTTCCACCCTTGGAAGGCCAGCGGATAGCCTGATCCACGAAGTCCCAGATAAAGCCGCCCTGGTAATTGGGAAGCTTCCTGATCAAATCCCAGTACTCCTTGAAATTGCCCATGGAATTACCCATCGCGTGAGCATACTCACACTGGATGAGAGGCCTGTCGGGATTCTGGGTGCAATATTTCTCACACCATTCAGGAGATGCGTACATAGGGCACATTATGTCAGTGTTCCATTCCCTTTGGGCCCTTTCATACTGGACAGGCCTCGTAGGGTCATTGGCCTTTATCCATTCATAGCACGCATAGAAGTTGTCTCCGTTGCCTGCCTCGTTTCCAAGGCTCCAGATGATAACGCTGGGATGGTTGAAATCACGGCGGACCATCCTCTGGTCCCTGGCAAGGTGTGCAGCCTTGAAGTCCTCACGAGCAGCCAGGGTCTCCTTGCCATAACCCATTCCATGGGACTCGATGTTGCCCTCGTCCACAACGTAGATTCCGTACTTGTCGCATAGGGTGTACCACATCGGGTCATTGGGGTAATGGCTGGTACGGACAGCAGTGATGTTGAGTTCCTTCATCACACGGATGTCCTTGACCATATCCTCCACGGAAAGGACATATCCCTTGTCCGGATTCAGTTCATGCCTGTCAGCTCCTTTTATCAGGATCGGGCAGCCATTGACAAGGAGCTGGGCATTCTTGATTTCAACCGTCCTGAATCCAAAGTCGAGGCAAGTGGATTCAACCACTCCCTTCTTTCCGGAAGCAGTGACCTTGAGGGTGTAAAGATTCGGAACCTCGGCGCTCCAGAGAGCCGGCGAGTCCACTGTGCCAGAGCAAGAAACCATCTTCTTGGATGGAGAGGCCTCTCCGGAAGCCACAGTACGTCCGTTATTGTCGAGTATTTCGTAAGCGAATTTGGATATTCCAGAAGTCACCTCAGCCTTTATGTCGAAGCGGCCGTCCATTCCTGCCGTGATGTTGAGATCTTCAAGCCTCTCCTTTTCCCTTGTATAGACGAACACATCCCTGCCTATTCCGGTAAAACGCCAGAAATCCTGGTCCTCCAGGTAAGTACCGTCGCACCAGCGGAAAATCTCTAAGGCAATGAGGTTCTCTCCAGGCTTCACGAACTTGGTAATGTCGAACCTGGCTTCAAGTTTGCTATCCTCGCTGTAGCCGACCATTTTTCCATTCACCCAGACACGGACATTGGAAGTAGCGGAACCGATGAACAGGCATACCTGCTTGCCGACCCAGGAAGCGTCCATGTTGAAAGCCCTGCGATACTGGCCGACATAGTTGTGCTCAGTGGGAGGATAGGGAGGATTATTCTTGGAGTGTCCCCTCCAGGCATAACCAATGTTCAGATAGAGAGGATCGCCGTAACCATTAAGCTCCCACATTCCCGGAACCGGCATAATACCCCAGGAAGAATCGTCATATCCGGGAGCTTCAAAACCACGGGTCCGACCTTCGATAGTCTCGTTCCAGTTGAATTTCCATACTCCATTGAGAGAGAGTGTCTTCTGCTGGTCGGTCACGAAGGTCGCCCGCATCGGCAACCTGTTTTCCTCGAAAACATTCGGATCCTGCCAGGGTTCCATCGCTGTCTTTTTCTGCGAAAACGCGGTCAGGGAAACAACCGCTGCGGCTAGAATGAGGATTATCCTTCTCATAGTGTTATTTGTTAGCATTAAACAAATATAATCAAAAAACGTTTCTATTGTTTATCTTTGTTAAAAGTAATGATGACAAAATGAGACCGTGTTTGATGATTCTGACCGCCACTGCTCTTTGGTCTTTGGCGGCGTGTTCCCGGGAGAGATCAGGGAAAGGGACTTTGGATATTCCCCAACTCTCCGAAGTAAGTATTGACGGAGGTTTCTGGGGCCCAAGGATGGAACAATGGTCAAGCGTAACTGCCAATGATGTTCTTGACAAGTTCATGCGTGACGGGATACTCGACAACTTCGATGCCGTAGCCGCCGGGAAAAGAGACATCGGGGAGCATGTTGGCCCGCCATGGTACGACGGACTCATCTACGAGACAATCCGGGGAATATCTGACATGCTCATTCTCCACCCGGATCCAGTTCTGGAATCTCGCCTGGACACCATTATTACCCACATTGTCGCCGCCCAGGCCAGCGAGCCAACCGGCTACATCAACACCTACACCCAGCTGAACTGCAACAATCAGCGATGGGGAAAGAACGGAGGAAAACTCCGCTGGCAACACGATGTCTATAATTCCGGCTGCCTTGTGGAAGCCGGCATCCACTATTATAAAGCCACAGGAAAAACAGTTCTTCTTGAAGCGGCGACGAAGCTGGCAAACTACATGTATGAAATCATGGGCCCAGCCCCTAAATGGAATGTAGTTCCGGGACACGCGCAACCCGAAGAGGCCTTGATGAAACTATACTGGCTGTTCTCTGACGAACCAGGTCTGTCCTCGACGCTTTCCGTTCCGGTGAAACCACGACATTACAAGGAACTCTCCGAGTTCTGGATTGAGCAGAGGGGACATTATGGAGGAGAAGAGCCCCAAGACAGACCTTCTGAAATGGCTTATGGCCAGGACTCAATCCCGGTTTTTGACCAGCAGACTATCGAGGGCCATGCAGTAAGGGCAACCTTGTTCATGACAGGAGTCACGGCTGCCGCCATTGAGAATCATGACCCACGCTATATCGATGCGGCAAAAAGGCTTTGGAACAATATGGTCGGCCAAAGATGGTTCATAACGGGTGGAGTCGGAGCCGTCCACTTCGACGAGAAGTTCGGACCTGACAAATTCCTCCCAACCGACGCCTACCTTGAGACTTGTGCGGCTGTGGGTGCTGGCTTCTACAGCCAGAGGATGAATGAACTCACTGGAGATGCCTCCTATATGGATGAATATGAGAGAGCGCTTTACAATAACGTACTGACCGGGATATCTCTTTCCGGAGACCACTACACCTATCAGAACCCCCTCAATGCCGAGCATCATTCCCGTTGGGAATGGCACGGCTGCCCCTGCTGTCCTCCTATGTTCCTGAAATACATGGGAGCTATGCCTGAATATATCTACGCCAGCAATGGTAATTCATTGTACATCAACCTTTTCGTCCAAAGCCATGCTTCTGTTCGTGTAAGAGGGAACAATGTAAATGCAAGCATTGACACCGACTACCCTTGGAACGGGAAAATAAGAATAACAGTTTCTCCGGCCAAACCACAATCATTCGACTTAAGGATCCGGATACCAGGTTGGGCGGTTGGAAAGGAGAATCCATTCAGCCTCTACGAAAGCCAGACTTCAGGAGTTCCTGTACTATACGTCTGCGGAGACAAGGCAACGCTTGAGATTGAAGACGGTTATGCTGTGATCCGGAGAAAATGGAATGATGGGGACAAGGTCGAACTTGAACTTCCAATGAATCCCAGAAGAGTCACAGCTCATCCTGATGTAATGCAACTAAAAGGAAAGACAGCCCTCGCATGTGGACCCATTGTCTATTGCCTTGAAAGCGTTGACAATGAAGATTTCAATGGAATCATTGATCCAGACATCAAACTCGAACTCAAGTGGCGTGGGGACATCCTCGGCGGAATCGGAACGATAACCGGTTACAAGGATGGTAGAGTGGCATTCACCGCAATCCCCTATTATGCAATCGGCAACCGCGAACCCGGCGCCGGCTACACGACCTGGGCCACAAGTGGCGCGCCCCTCAATGAATAATGAATGATAAGGCCACACAGGCCCTCAAACTAAAAAAAGCGGCTAAAGTGCCGCTTTTTTTTGAGGTGCCTAGCGGAATCGAACCGCTGTCCCAGGTTTTGCAGACCTGTGCCTAACCGCTCGGCCAAAGCACCGGAAGTGGATTGCAAATATACGAATAATAATTGATATTCAAAAATCCAATTATTCAACGTAAAGAAGAAGTCCCTTGAGGTACTCCCCTTCAGGATGATAGATATTGACCGCATGGTCCGCCGGCTGGTTTAATCTGTCGAGGATACGTACAGAACGCCCTGTCTGGGCAGCAGCGGAGAAGACAGCCAGTGCGAAAGCCTCTTTGTCAACTACCTGTGAGCAGCTGAAAGTGAACACAAGTCCACCGGGAGCCACCTTGGAAATCGCCGCCGCATTAAGCCTCTGGTAGGCCCTCAGGGCATTGCTCAAAGCTCCCCTATGCTTTGCAAATGCCGGAGGATCGACTATGATAAGGTCATACTTGTCTTCAGGTACGTCCCTCAGGAATTCCATTGCGTCAGCACAACTCTCTCCATGGGCGGATGGATCGAATCCGTTCAGGCACATATTCCTGGCAACCATGTCCATGGCTTTTTTGGAGCTGTCGACCGAATCGACATGGACTGCACCATTGTTCAATGCATAGACAGAGAATCCTCCCGTGTAACAGAACATGTTGAGCACATTGCGGCCACGGGAATATTTCCCGACAAGTGCCCTGTTCTCCCTCTGGTCCAGGAAGAATCCTGTTTTCTGTCCCTCAGTCCAATTGACGAGGAACTTGTTCCCATTCTCCAGAACGACCTGTTCATCATCCTTGAAGCCTTCGGCCTTGAAGAGATAACCGTCCACCAAATCAAGCCCGGCCTTGAAAGGCGCGGTGCCGGAACTCTTGTCGTAAACTGCCTTCAGGTCATCCCCGAAAACCTCTTTCAAAGCACTGCAGATGGCATTCTTTGCCCTGAACATACCAACGGAATGCGCCTGCATAACACAGACTCCGTCGTACCAGTCTATGATCAGTCCAGGGAGACCATCCCCTTCACCATGTACCAGACGGAAACAGTTGGTCTTTTCTCCTGGATACAGGCCTGCGGCTGTACGGACATTGAGAGCCCGTCTTATAGTGTTTGTCCAGAAATCAGGCCCCAGGACATCCTCTCCCGAAAAGCTCAGGACCCGAACGGCTATTGAACCGACCTGATAGTGGCCATAGGCTAAGAAAGAACCATCATGGGCAAACACCCCAACTATATCACCCTCTGAGGGCTGTCCGGAAACCTGTGCGATTGCTCCGGAAAACACCCACGGATGGTATCTCAACAGGGATTCCTCCCTGCCTTTCTTCAATATGATCTTAGTCATTGTTAACAGGATTCTTGGGAGGGTTCGGAAGCATCTGTTCCGGTGTGAGAGGATTCTTCTCGGAAGCAAGCAGTTTCATGTACATTTCACGGCAAACCCAGGCATCGGTTGCAGCATAGGCACACTGGGCGTCTGAAAGGGTCTCGGCTTCCCAATTGGACAGTTGCTGTGTCTTGGAAATCCTTATTCCCAGGATTATCGCAGCCATCTTCTTGACACTCTTGTCCTTGATTCCATATTCCCAAACCATCTTCTGAAGATCCAGAAAGGCCTTGGGTTGGAAATCGTGATGCTTTTCTAGTCCTCTCACGTCATCATTTACAGCAGCACCAACCTTGATTATACTCTCGTCAGAGAGGATGGCCCTGAGCTGCTTGGGAATGTCACCGATAAGCTTTATCCTGAAGAGATAAGCCCTATCCTGACCGGAGAGTTGGAGGAGGGAAACCCCATAATGGGGCTGTCCGGGAGAGAAGCAGGGCCTCGATTCAGTATCAAAACCAAGCACCTTCTGCTTCCTAAGGTATCTCACTGCCTTCAAGAACTCCAGGCCAAGGCTATCCACAACCTTGATTTTGCCTGGGAAAGAGGCAGGTTCAAGCTTTTCTATTTCTTCAGGGCTTATGCTTATTTTGTACATAAGAGACGAAAGTGTTCGGAGCGAAGACACCTACAGTGTCTGCAAAATACTCAGGCACCAAGCGGTCTTCGAAACCAATGGTCGTGAAAGGAGGCCTGTTGGAATCCTTTACTGTCATCAGGAGCCTCGCGACCGGATAAGCGATATTGTGAGTGAAAAGGTTCTTCTCCCTCAGAATCTTATAACATGCATCAGGGAAAGAGAACGTCGTGTCCCTTGAATAAATCACCGGGACATCACAACCAATCTTCTCGAAAAAGTCACTTATGTCGTCTCCCCCTTTTTCAGCCAGTTGGGGAGAACAAACGATAAGAACCTTGCAGTGGTATGTCGTGTCAAGAGCTGCAAGGGCATCCCTGACGGCTACCTCCCGAAGTGCCTGACGTCCCTTCTCACCTGAATAGAGGGAATCATAGGGCGAATTGGCGAAATCCAGTATGGAAACGATAGTCTCTCCGGCAAAATCCGGGAGGCCGTCTTGAAGTCTTTTGGCATCCACATTGTCAAACTCGTCAAAGCTCATCATCTCCTCGCTCAGGGAGAGGCAATGGAGAGGTTCTCCGATCAGGAAAATGGCACCGGACGGCTTGTACGCTGCCTTTGCGATCTTTTGCAGGGCAGGAAGGGAGTCGCTCAGCATGCTGTCAACGTAACTGATTGTCTCATAGGAATTCTCAACCCTTCTCATGCATGAAGGAAGCATGAAAAGAAGAATCATAAAGACTATCGGAAAAGCTCTTTTTACCATATACGGCATTTTGGACATCGCAAAGGTAATAAAATCATTTCAACAATGAAAGGATGGCGGGGACCAGCAGAGTACGTATGTACTCTTCCTCCATGAAATGCGACCCATCGTACATGGTCCAGCTTCCTTCTCCAAAATACTTCTTCCATGTCCTGACCAGGACCACCCCACTCCTCCGGAACTTGTCCCTTGTTCCGAAAAAGGCATGGAAATAATCCTTACTCCCGTTCAACGGGGTGTTGAGAAAGGCTTCCCTCCGGACATCTTTCCATTTCTTAAGAGTCTTTCTGTCGAAATGGAGATTCTGCCGGTCTCCTGCCTTCGGCTTGTAGTACCAGTCGAAAAACTTCGTCACCCCTGGAATAACAGCAAGGGATGAAAGGACATTAAAGAATAGTGGTGCATTCAAAGAAGGAGAGACGAAAAGATGAGGAACTCCTTTCAGGGCAACTGCATGGGTGGCACCCATACTCTCCCCTATCACCAGATCCGGACAAGTTTCACTTGCCCAGGCAGAAATCTGTCCACTGGCAACTTCAGGATCGAAATCATACGTCCTTATCACAACCTCGAAACCGGGGCCGAGAAGATCTTTAAGGATGGAGGGAATGCGACTGTCGCCACCTCCTCCCATTCCGTGGACATAGAGGATCGTCATTATCTCTTAATAATGGCGAGGACCAGGTTGATAAGAATATACCCCGTGAACGCCGCCAGTACTGCCAGGGACCAGGATGAACCGGTCAAAGCAACTGTCAATATGGCGAGCCCGCACAGGGCGAGGAATGCAATCCTCGCTGCAGAATCAGCACGGGAGGATTCTAAGCCTCCCCCGAATTTCATGGAGAACATCGGAATCTCACTGACCAGAAGGGCGCACAGGATGATGGAAAGTACCGGCAGGAACACCGGCCCGGCACACCAGGAAGCAAGGAGACTGCCAGGAGCGATGTGGACATAATATGCCAAGGAGCCACAGACCATCGCAGAGGCAGGGGTCGGCAGTCCAAGGAAACCCTCATGCTGACGCTCGTCGAGATTGAACTTCGCCAGTCTCAAGGCCGAGAAAACAGCAATCAGAAGGGTAATATATTTAACAGGTGATGATCCGCAAGCCTTGAAAAGCATCAAGGAAGGGAGAACTCCAAAACTCACCACGTCTGCAAGGGAGTCAAGTTCCTTGCCTATCACCGAGGAAGCCTTGAGAAGCCGTGCGGAAAGCCCGTCAAAGAAATCGAAAACCGCCCCGCAAATCATCATGAGGAAGCCCAGGTCGGGTCTTCCTTCCATAGTGAGAATCACCCCCATGACCCCGCACAGGAGGTTCATGGAGGTGATAGAGTCGGGAATGTGCTTCCTGATGTTCATTTACTTGATACCAAGCTTCTTCTTCATGTCCTTTGAAAGGGCGTCCTTGTGGACCACGATGTCGATGGTCTTGCCGGCAACATAGTTCTCAGAAGCATAGTAGATGCCCTTGTAGTTACCGCTCTCGCCCCAGGAATTCTTTACCATGTAGTAAAGGGTTCCCTCCTGGTCCTTGGCGATACCGAAGATGTGCATTCCGTGATCGTCAGTTGTGGTCTGCTCATCGAAGCCCTTCTGGCGATACTCCTGAGTGGCAACAATCTCCTTAGGGATAGCAGCTGAAGGCCTGGGACCGGCGGCGGGGCCGTTGCCGGTGAGACGCTGCTGGTCAGTCTGAGGGATAGCGGCGACTGTCTCGACAAGACGGGCGACACCTGTCCTGGAGAAACCTCTCTCGCTTACGTCTGCACCCCATGCGGCGGTGTAACCCTTCTCAATTGCCTCTTTGAGGATTTGCATCATTTCGTCCATAGGGACGTTGTAGGCGGTATCCCACCTCCAGTTGTCGCAAACCTCGATTGCGAACTGGGTATAGAACGGATGGTGGGTAAAAGATGTGATGGTCACATAGTCATCGGGAACGATGCCGAGTTCATCCCTGTAGGAAGCAGGAGTGTAGGTCTTGCCATTCACTTCGAAGGAGGTCGGAGGAACACCGAGGAAGTTGTCGACGATAGCGTCGAAACCGCTCTTCCAGTTCTCGGAAAGGGTCCTGTTGGGCTTCTTGTTGATAGCCTGGACATAAGCCAGGGTCACGGCATCAATTTCTCCATGGATCGGGAGGGCCTGCTTGCCAGGCATAGCTGACTGGGGAACGATACCATAATCCCTGATGACATCGAGGACATCATCAGCCTCGGAACCGGCACCGAAGGTGAGGTTACCGTCCAGACGGATATATTTCTCAGCCCTGTCCTTGTAGGACTGGCCGACAACGAACATTTCGGAAAGATCCGGATACTGGGCAGCATCCTTGATACCCTTGATCCTGATAACCTCAGACTCGAGGAAGGAGATAGCAGAGAAGCACCAGCAAGTACCTGAGCTGTTCTGGTTCTTGACAGAGGTGATAGGAATCTCCTTGACCACAGTAAACTTATACTCAGGTTCTGCTGCCTGAGGTATTCTAGGCTGCTGGGCAAAGATCGCTGTGGGGATCAGCATGGCGCAAAAAGCGGCAATCAATAAGTTCTTTTTCATAATGATTGTTGTAAAATGGATTAGTAATTCTCAGCTTTGATTTGGAAATAACTCTGGGGATGGTTGCACACCGGGCACACCTCGGGAGCCTTCTTTCCTATTACAATGTGTCCGCAATTGGAGCACTCCCAAATGGCGTCTTCGTCCCTCGTGAAGACCACGGCCTCCTTGACCTTTCCAAGGAGCTTCCTATACCTTTCCTCGTGGGCCTTCTCAATAGCAGCCACACCTTCGAAAAGATCGGCAATCTCACCGAAACCTTCTTCCCTTGCAGTGACGGCAAAGCCGGCATACATGTCGGTCCACTCATAATTCTCACCGTCGGCAGCATCTGCAAGATTGACCTCGGTCGCAGGAACCGAACCTCCATGAAGGAGTTTGAACCATATCTTGGCATGTTCCTTCTCATTCTTGGCAGTCTCCTCGAAGAGCTTGCTGATCTGGACATAGCCATCTTTCTTTGCCCTGGAGGCATAATATAAATACTTGGTGTGAGCCTGGCTCTCCCCGGCGAAAGCCGTCATGAGGTTCTGCTCAGTCTTGGATCCTTTCAATTCCATACTCTTAAGATTTTGTTCAAAAATGCACTAAACACAAATGTAATAAAAAAATAATTACTTTTGCAGGCTTTCGGGAAAGAATATGTCAGCTGCTGTTAAAAAGAAACGGAAGAAAAAACTCAAGGTTTCCCCCTGGGCAGCCCTGGGTGCAGCCGCAGCCATTCTTCTTGCAGTCTTCTTGATTTTCCACAGGTGGGAAGGAAGGCCTGAAGCCGAAAGAGGCGCCAAGGTTCCTCCGGGCTCCTGGCGTTACGGAATAGACATCTCACACAACAATGCCGGTAAGATTGTCTGGGACTCCCTTTTTGTAATGACCGATTCCAAAAGGAGGACTATCCGGGATCCCTACCTGGCAAAAGAGATCAAACCTGTCAGCTTCGTATTCATCAAGGCTACTGAAGGAGCCTCATTCAAGGACAAGGATTTCAAGGAAAACTGGAAAGCGGCTGGAAAGACAGACCTCCGACGTGGTGCCTATCACTTTTTCCGAAGTTCAAAGGACGGAGAAATACAGGCAAGGAATTTCATAAGTACAGTAGGAGACCTGCGGTTCAAGGACCTTCCCCCTGTCCTTGACATTGAAACCATCCATATCGGCTGTCCTAAGGAACTACTCAACCAACGCGCCCTTCAATGGCTCAAGGTTGTGGAGAAGCGTTATGGAAAGAAGCCTATTATCTACGCAAGTTCCTCTTTTATAAAGGATTATCTTAACAGAGAAATCATCGGAAACTACCCCGTCTGGGTGGCCCATTATGAAAAAGACAGTCCAGCCTTTGAAGGCTGGACCTGGTGGCAGTTCACCGACAGGGCGGTGGTAAAGGGTGTTCCCGGTGAAGTCGACCTCAGCGTGATGAAGGAGGACTAGTCTGAAACCGGGGCAAAAGCCATCCCGTCCCACCTGTAGAGTCTCGCCCGACAGTTCTGGATGCCGGTTTCAGGATTACGCCCGTTCTCCGAGATGTAAAAGAGTCCATCCCCGAGGGGAGAAACTCCTGTGGAACCGTACTTGAATCTCACACCTCCGACAGGTTTTTCCGGAGACCCTATCATAGGATGTTTTGACTTGTCGTACCATACCCCGTCAACCAATTTCTTTAAAGGCTTTGTCGCAATATCGAAAATAAAAGTATCGTAATTTGGGAATGCCGGCTTTGAGCCCTTATACACGAAGAGGAACATTTTCTTCAGTGAAGGATCGTAAGCCATGTTCTGGACACCCCAATTGGTGTTCCCGGTGTAAATGAAATACTTCTCCAACGGTTTGGCAGGTCCCCGGTCATAGAATTCACCGAACTTGACCTTGCCTGCGAAACGGTCCAGCTTCTTCATCTTGTATCGAAGCAGCACCTGGCAGTCATTGTCCTGACGGTCTTCATCCTTGTAGATCCCATATGCAACATAAAGAAAGCTCTTCCCCCTTTTTTTTCCAATCTTCGGAGCAATGGACACACCGTCGATTCCGGAACAGCCGTACCGGTGTTCAAATTCGGTCTTGTCAGGTCCCTTCATCTTGGCACGGTAATCCTTCGTAGCATCCTTGACACAGACTATCTTGAAAGCCTCGTTGTCTTCTGAATCCATTCCGACATACTTGACCTTGTCGACGTCAATTACTGCGATGTAAAACATGGACTTGCCCTTTGCGAAATCTGAGAGGCCCTGCCCAATCACATCGTCCTTGCATTCAAGGGATGCATAGACCTTCCTGGACTTCCTGTCGAAAGTCATCGCACCAAGATGGCCCTGGATCCTGTCTACTGATGCCAGCACCTTTCCCGTCATGTCAGTAACCACGAAAGACGTTGTGAAAGAAAAGTACATGCGACCGGCGTCCTCGTCACAGACTATTCCCTGGACATGATGGGCACCTCCCTCCACGAAAACTTCAGTAACCCGGGACGTAGGTTGTGCGAAGCAGGACAGTCCGGCGATAATGGCAAGGACCAGCAATAGAGTCTTTTTCATATTCATTACTTATTGAGTTCTTCAATCATTGCGCGGGCGACAGCGGCAGAGGCGCCGGAACCTCCGAGCGAGGACCGTATCTCCTTGTATCCATTCAGCATCCCATCACGGTAGAAGTCATCTTCGATGAGTCTCCTGACTTCATAAAGGACATTGTCCGCAGTGAAATAATCCTGAAGAAGTTCCTTGAAACAGGTCCGGTTCAGGATAAGGTTCCCGAGGCTGATGTACTTCACCTTGATGATCATTCTCGCTATCATGTAGTTGAGAGTGGCAGTCCTGTAGGCGACAACCTGCGGAGTACCTATGAGAGCACATTCCAGAGATGCGGTACCCGAATTGACCACCGCAGCAAGGCTGTTCCTCATCACTGAATATGTCATCCCGGAGACTACCCTGACATATTCCCTGTCCCCGACGTACCTCGAATAATCCCCTTCAGACCTCGCTGGAGCTGCTGCTACTACGAAAAGATAGTCTGAATAGTACTCCATGGAATGCATCCTGTCAGCAAATTCCATGAAAGTAGGCATCATGGAACTGATCTCTCCGGTCCTGGAACCGGCCAGAAGGGCTATCATAGGCCTGTCCGGCAATCCCGACCTCATAAGGAAAACTTCCCTGGCCTCACTCAAGGCTTCGGAATTGTCTATGGCATCGATCAGAGGATTACCCTTGTAAACAAAGTCAACACCTTTGGATGTGAAATACGGAATCTCGAACGGAAAGACTATGAAGAGTTTATCAACGTAAGCTTTAAGTTTTTTCACCCTGCTCTCCCTGGAAGCCCAAACCTTCGGGGCAATATAATAGAAAACTTTGAATCCCGCCTTGTGGACGGCCTCGGCCACCCTGAAATTGAAGCCTGGATAGTCAATAAGGATAACTACATCAGGCTTCCAAGAGGTTATGTCGGAGATGCAACGGGAAAGCCTTGCAGCAAACTTTCTCGGGTGCAGAAGTACCTGGCTGAAGCCTATCACCGCACCTTCACGGTAGTCTTCGACCAGGGTTCCACCGACGGAAGCCATCATGCCACCGCCCCAGAAACGGATTTCCGCTCCGGAATCCTCTGCAAGGATGCCTTTCATCAGGTTCGAACCATGAAGGTCTCCTGATGCCTCGCCGGCTATGATGTAGTACCTGGACATCAGAAATCCTTGTCTAAGATTCTGGAAAGTCTCCGTACTTCCTCGTGGTCGGTCCTGTCAAATGTCTGGGGAGTAATGGAAATGAACCCGTCATCAAGGGCATGGTGATCGGAAGAGCGGTCGTTCTTGGGGGTTCCGTCTATGAAACGGCCCCTCATCACGTACATGCTTTCTCCTTCCTCTGCCTGGGCAGTGCCCCCGGGAACCATCCAGGACTCGAATTCCTCGACCCAATAGCCATAACCCTCGTGGCAGACCCTGATACCTGACACCGGTACTTCGGATGGAGGGAAATTGATATTGTAGCATATACCCCTCCGGGAAGGTAGATTCTTCATCAGCTTCTCGAAAATGGCCGGGAAATAACGCCTGACTTTCGAGAAGTTGGCATCGTCATCATATTCACAAAGTGAAACCCCTATGGAAGGTATACCGTTGATCGCCGCCTCCTCGGCCGCACCCAAGGTGCCTGAATAATTGGTAGCCACGGCTGCATTTGACCCGTGATTGATGCCGCACACCACCAGGTCGCACTTCCTGTCAGGGAATATCTTGTCGAGGGCGAACTTCACACAGCTGGCCGGTGTGGCATCCAGGTAAGTCCAGGTCACACCCTTCTCTTTCTTGAATTCCTTGAATGCAATCAATTTGTTTCCGATTGAGACGGCAGTCGACATTCCCGACTGGTGATTCTTCGGGGCGACGACTGTAATCGTGCCGTAAGGACGCATCATCTCGACAAGTTCGCGAAGGCCCTTTGCATTATAGGCGTCGTCGTTAGTTATCAATATGTTGAATTCTGATGGCATAATCACATTTTTAGAACACAAATATACTATTTTTCCGCTTTTTTTGGTATTTTTGCAAGTCAGTATAGAACGAAAAGTATTTAAACAATTTAATTTAATATTTATTCAAAAATGGTTAAACTTGGTATTAACGGATTTGGCCGCATCGGCCGTATGGTTTTCCGCGCAGCAGTTGAGAATTTCTCCAATGACATCGAGGTTGTAGGTATCAATGACCTCCTCGACGCCGACTATCTTGCCTACATGCTCAAGTACGACTCCGTCCACGGAGAGTTCAAGCATGACATCTCAGTTGACGGCAATTATCTCGTAGTCGACGGCCACAAGATCCAGGTCTTCGCAGAGAAGGATCCTGTCAACATCACTTGGGGAGCCCTCGGTGTCGACGTGGTTGTCGAATCCACCGGTTTCTTCCTCACCGCCGAGCTCGCAGAGGCTCATCTCAAGGCTGGTGCCAAGAAGGTTATCATGAGCGCTCCTTCAAAGGACTCCACTCCTATGTTCGTTTACGGTGTCAACCACGAGACCTATGCCGGCCAGGCTATCATCTCCAACGCTTCTTGCACCACCAACTGCCTTGCTCCCCTTACAAAGGTTCTCAACGACAAGTTCGGTGTAAAGCGCGGCCTCATGACCACCGTCCATGCTGCAACAGCTACCCAGAAGACCGTTGACGGTCCTTCCAAGAAGGATTGGCGCGGTGGCCGCGGTATCCTGGAGAACATCATTCCTT
>JAGCWD010000110.1 GCA_017962025.1 Bacteroidales bacterium | reverse complement strand
GATTAGCGCCCAATGATCCGCTATCACGGAAGGGGAAAGCATCATTCCCACCGAGACGAAGAAAATGGCCCCGAACAGGTTTTTTATCGGGGATACGATATGTTCGATGTGCTCGCTTTCAGTGGTTTCTGCGAGGATGGATCCCATAACGAAAGCGCCAAGTGCGGAGGAGAATCCTACAGCGATCGCCAATGAAACCATGGAAAAGCACAGGCCTATGCTGACAATGAGAAGGATCTCGTCGTTGAGGTATTTCCTGGCCTTGCCGAGTACCGTCGGGATGACGTAGATTCCCACCAGGAACCAAAGCAGCAGGAAGAAGACCAGTTTAGCAATGTTCATTACCAGTTCTTTCCCGGCAAAAGACTGGGATACCGCCATCGTTGACAGCAAGACCATGAGGAGGATTGCAATCAGGTCTTCCACCACCAGGGTCCCGAAAACCATCCCTGCGTAGGACTTGTTTTTCAGTCCCATGTCATCGAAAGACTTGATGACTACCATTGTGGATGACATCGAGAGTAGTCCGCCGAGGAAGACGCTTTCCATTACGCTCCAGTTAAGGGCCTGAGCGGTAACAAAGCCCAGGAAGAAGACTCCTACGAACTTTACGAGGGCTGTCACTATGGCGCTGGACCCGACCTTCATCAGTTTCTTGAAACTGAATTCCAAACCCAGACCGAACATGAGGAAGATGATTCCGATCTCAGACCATTGGCTCACAGTCTCCTGGCTGGAGATTCCTGGGAAGAAATTAATGTTGGGGCCAATCAGGAATCCCGCAATGATATACCCCAGGATCAGGGGTTGCTTGAGGGCCTTGGAGATTATGGTGAATATTCCCGCGGAGATAAGGATCACCGCGAGATCCCTTACCAGGTTGAGTTCTTCGGACATAGGCGCTGCCGTCGTTGTAGTTAATCATACAAATTTACAACAACGGCCGCTTAATTAAAAATTTTTACCGTATTCACGGTAAAGCATCAGGAGAGAGGCTGCGCTCCAGCTGAAATGAGGGGCTTCAAGAGCCTTTCCGGTGGAAGCAACATAGTTTTCATGGATCGGTCCGTCTCCTTCCAGTCCCTGCAGTCTGTCGAACAATTCAACTGTCATCTTGTCTGCGAGACCGGCATGGGAATATCTCCTTATCCCCGAAATGGCGAAATACGCCTGGTCAAGCCAGACAGGGCCTCGCCAGTATCCCTCCGGTTCGAATGAGGGGTCATCCGCAGAAAGTGTGGGGAAGGGGATGAAAGTGGCAAACTGTGAGCTGTCGGTGAACCGTTCGATTACGGCATCAGCCTGGTCTTTAGACGCCATGCCAGCCCAGAGTGGAATGGCTGCTTCAGTTCCGTACACCTTGATGAATTCCCCGGAGTGGATTATCCGGTCATGGAAGAATCCGTCTGACGGATCGAAGAACCAGTTGCAGATCGCCTCCCCATCCAGTTTCCCGGCCGCTTCTGGAATATTTGGACGTGTCACACTTCCAACCGCTTCCCTCAGCTTCTCCAGGCATTGTCTTTCGAACAGCAGGAAGGCGTTTAGATCCACTGATTACTGATCCATGCTCCAGTATCCTTAGACCATCGATGTCTTGTCAAACCTGACGGCATTGTCCATCCCGCTCTCCCAGGCGGCTGCCTCAAGAGTACCGTCACAGGAACCATATTCACAGAAACCGTTGCTGTCACAATCCCTGAAGCGGAACCACCATTCGTGGTAGCTGACCAGTTTCGGGAGTGCTTCTGTCACGAAATCCTTGTCTCCGTTCTGTTCGAATATCTTCAAGACCGCCCATGCGGCGAGAGGAGGTTTGCTGTTGCGTAAGTTGTTCCACTGTGAAACAGGGTAGATGCAGTCTGGTACCATTCCTTCCGGAGTCTGGTAGTCGAACATTGACCTTACCTGTTCCATTGCCTCGTCGGGTGCGAAACTCGCCATTGCGGCTGCGTGTTTCCAGGAGTCCCAGGCCCAGAATCCCATGAAATAGTCAACTCCCTGGCTGGGAACAACTCCTCCATAATGAAGATCCCCCTTGGGAGCCTTATAGTTGGACATTAGTGTGACCAAAGCCTTAACCGCCACCTTGTTGAACCTTTCAGGCATATCCTCCCTGACTGTGGCTTCCAGGCGTTTCTTCCATTTGCCTTCCACACCTCGAGCAAATGATTCGAAATCTAAGCCATCTTCCGGTTCGCTGCCAAAACCTATCAGGACATGGTATTTTGAGGCCGTCAGAGGCAGAGCCTTATAAGACCTCCCGCTGGCCACCAGTTCTGTATTATCAGGGAAAACAATAACTATCTTATCCCTGCCTTCCTTATTGATTATCAACTTATCGTTCTCTGTATTGACTTTCCATCCCTCAGAAAAACGGCCGTGAAATGAGAGTCTTCTTCCTTGTTTCGACTCGATAGTGATCATTGCCAGGTCGCTTCTGAGGAACTGAAGTTTTTGCTTTACCTGTACATTGCCGGAATGGTATTCCATGCGGAGCTCTCCTGGAATGAAATGCGACTCCGGAGTTGAAATTCCTTTCTGGCCGTCCGGTTCTATCTCTACCTCGAAGATGGAATCTGAGATCCAGTCGCGGTGTCTTTCATCCAGATCAAACGGGCCACAGAACCCGTGTCTCGGATTGGACGTTTCAGGAAGGGTGAAGCCAAACCACGATCCCTCGTCGGTGAACCATCCCTGGCACTTTTCCATTTTACCCGGAGTGTAATGGAGGTTGAGAAGGTCTGAGTATGACCCTGGGTCGAAGGGCACCCTTCCCTCTCCCTGGAGTGAGGGAGAGGGGGAGTGCCCGCACCCTGCAAGAGCGCAGGACGCGATGAGCAAACCATTTAATAACCTTTTAACCAAACCATTATGCATTATGCTCATTCCGTGTTATTTATAAATTCTAATCTAAATGAAAAGTTCATCTTGACAGCAGGTATAAGATACTGTTCGTGGGGGAAGGCTCCCCAGCTGTTGTCGCCGCCTACACCCATCTGCTTTAAATCGATGTTCCATGTTACAAGATCCTTTCTTACAACGTCTGAAACATGTCTCTGGTGCTTTCCCATGCCTGGCTCGGCAAGGTCGTCATTAGGGAACATATAGATGCTTGAACTGAAGACCGGTTTACCGCTTACTCTGGCTGAACAAGACCTTGATGAGAGTTCCATCCATCTGACGTCTGTCTTGTTTCCGTTCTCCTGGGGTCTGTCATAGGGGAAATACTGGTCCCAGACGCTGCCTTCATAAAGGCCTATGAAAGCTCCTGACTTCCTGTCTTCATAAGATGCATGTGGACCCCTGCCATACCAGCTCACATGATCAAAGCTACCTTCGAGGGTCAGGGTTACCCCGAACCTGGGCAGGATCGGAAGAGTGTCCGAAGCGGGAATGAAAGAAAGATCCACATCAATTCCTCCTTCTCCGTCGAGGATATATCTGACCTCGGCGACTGAACCTCCCACCCTTTCCGGGAGTCTGTATCTGGAAACGACACTGTCATCATTCACATTCATCGAAATAAGGCTCGCATCCCGTCCGGCATCCCGCCAAGGATAACATATCTCGCTGATTATGCTTCCCAGGTCATTGTCAGTGGCTGGCCTCCAGAAATTGAAGACCAATCCTTCTCTCAGTATTTCCTTCCCTTGGATCTTGACTGAACTTAGGCGTCCGGTTAAGCGGTTGAATCCAACCAAAATCCCTTTCCCAATAGAGAATACAACATTTCCTCCTTCGTCTTCGACAAGGGTCGCTTTTCCGCGGTTTCTGCTTTCTGCCTGCTTGTAGAATGGCAGACGGACCTGGTCACGGGCAAGAAGGGTCCCGGCCTTCAGCAGTCCTTCGTCGTTCTTTTGGAAGGCATTGAAATCGAGAATATATTCAACTCCCGGCTCCTCCTGGACAGGTGGCAGGTCGGCATGGAAGATGCCGATCTCGCCGGGGGCAAGTCTGACTCCTTCTATATTCCCGGAAGCTATGACTCTGCCATCCCCTTTCAGGGTCCATGTGAACAGATAGTCTTCCAGGTCGGTGAAGAAAAAGCAGTTCCTGATGCTGACCAGGCCCTTACCGTAGTCGGCCAGGTCCATCCTGATATTTCGGTAAACATGCCTTACCTCCTGAAGTTGAGGCTTGGGTTCCCTGAAGGCGGTGACCAGGCCGTTCATGCAGAAGTTCTCGTCACTCGGAGTGCCTTCCGGTGCCAGGTCACCTCCGTAGGCCCAGTAGAAACGGCCGTCTTCAGTAGTCGCAACAAGCCCCTGGTCCACCCAGTCCCATATGAAACCACCCTGCAGGCAGGGATATCTTTCGATGACGTCCCAATAGTCCTGTAGATTGCCGCAACTGTTGCCCATCGAGTGGGCATATTCGCAGAGGATAAGGGGACGTGTCGGCATCGAGAGGGCGTACCCGATAAGGACATCAAGCTTCTTGTACATCGGGCAGAATATATCAGTGTAGGAATCTGTCCCGGCATCTTCCGAATGAACCGGCCGGGACGACCTGTCACGGCTATGGATCCATTTATAGGTGGCCATGAAGTTAACTCCTGAACCGCTTTCGTTTCCCAGGGACCAGGCTATCACGCATGGATGGTTCTTGTCCCTCTCGAACATCCTCTCCGTCCGGTCCAGGAAGGCTTCCCGCCATTCAGGTCTGTTGGCCAGGCATTTATCCGGATCATAGCCCATCCCGTGACTTTCTATGTTCGCCTCGTCAAGAACGTAGAGCCCATATTCATCGCAGAGTTCGTACCACCTCGGATCGTTGGGGTAGTGGGAGGTCCTGACTGCATTGATGTTGTTCTCTTTCATCAGCCTTATGTCAGTGACCATGGACTCTTCGCTTATGCACTGGCCGGTGAAGGGGTCATGCTCATGCCTGTTGACTCCCTTTATGTAAACAGGTTTTCCATTGACCAGGAGGTTGGCGTGGGCTATCTCAACCTTCCTGAACCCGATCCTGGTCCTTACTGTCTCTATAGTTTTTCCGCTTCTTTGGAGTTCCAATTTAAGGTCGTAGAGATTGGGTTTCTCTGCACTCCAGAGTGCGGGATTGGAAACGTACTCATTAAAAGTAACTGAATCCGCGACGACCTTTCCGACCGATGAGAGGACTATCTTTCCAGCTCTGTCGGCAAGGCTCATCAGGACCTGTGAGGCCTTGGGAGCAGGCTCACCTTCAACTTTAAGGAATACTTTCAGCTGAGCATTGCAATAGTCTCTGTCCAAGTCAGTAACCACTTCGAAATCTGCGATGTGATACCTTGGCCTCGCGAAGATTTTAACTTCCCTTTGGATTCCTCCGAAGCGCCATTTGTCCTGGTCCTCGAGATAGTAGCCGTCCGAGAACTTGTACACCTGGACAGCTATGTCATTTTCCTCACCATACCTCACAATGGAGGTTACGTCGAATTCGGCGACCATCTTGGAGTCCTGTGAATATCCTACCTGTTTCCCGTTGACCCAGACATGGAAAGCAGATGCCACTGAGCCGAATTGAAGCACCACCTGGCTGCCTTTCCAATCCTTTGGAACAGTGAACTTACGTTTATACTGACCGACCGGACTGTTCTCTTCTGGTATGTGCGGCTGTTTGTTTTCGATGTTTTTTCCTGTATTGCTGAAGAAATAACCTAAATCGAGATAGAAGG
>JAGCWD010000109.1 GCA_017962025.1 Bacteroidales bacterium | reverse complement strand
TGATGGCCATGCGCTTCATAATCTCCGTGACTTTCTGCTTGCGCTCGGCGGCGGAGATATTCAGATAGCGCAGCGGCAGCTCAATGTTCTCATACACATTGAGTTCATCGATCAAGTTGAAGCTCTGGAACACAAATCCGATGTTGCCCTTGCGGAACTTGGTGCGCTCCTTCTCCTTGAGCTGTCCGACCTCGGTGCCGAGAAGCTCATAGCTTCCGGAAGTGGGGTTGTCCAGAAGGCCGAGGATGTTCAGCAGGGTTGACTTGCCGCATCCTGAAGGACCCATGATTGCTACGAACTCGCCGTCCTTGATTTCAAATGAAACACCATTGAGAGCGGTAGTCTCGATTTCTTCCGTGCGGAAGATCTTGGAAAGGTTGGTAACTTTAATCATAACTTTTTGATATTTATTTTGTTTAACTATTCATTCTTAAGTG
The DNA here is from genome assembly GCA_017962025.1 of Bacteroidales bacterium. Taxonomy (GTDB): domain Bacteria; phylum Bacteroidota; class Bacteroidia; order Bacteroidales; family UBA932; genus Cryptobacteroides. The sequence goes on along the minus strand of JAGCWD010000109.1, from coordinate 68,282 downwards.
ATTCGACAGGATTTGCGTTGGCAGCCCGCCAGCTCTGAAGGGTTACGACACCGAAGGTGACCGCTGCCACAAAAGCAAGCGCCACTATGAATATCCACACCGGAACAGGCGCCTGATAGGCAAAGCCTTTCCGCCAATGGGTGATGATCATATATGCCACAGGCGAGGCGATAAGGAAGCTTATACCGGCCATAATCAGGTATTTCCGGTTGATCATTCCGAGGATGCCCTCTACGGTCGCTCCATTGACACGGCGCACGGCAATCTCCTTGCGAAGGAACTGAGTCTCGAAGAACACCAGGCCGATGATTCGGATGATGGCAATCAGCAGGGCCACGAAGGATGCGATGGTGATAAGTTTTCCAAGCGACTCTTCTTCTTTATACATATTCTCGATCCATTCGTCCAGATGACGCACGTTCACCTGGTCCGGCTCCCTGGTCTTGTCAAACTCGCAGACTGATTTCTTTATGAATTCGGAGACTTCCTTGAAGTCGGCTCCAGGCGCCATCTTGACATACATTGTGCTGAAATTGCGCCACTGAGTCTTACCCCAGACCAGGAGCATCAGCGGCTCCATCGGATGCTGGAGACTCTTGGAATTGAAGTCCTTGACGATTCCGACAATCTCGGTATTGTCCACATGGCCGCCAATCTGGCTGCCCACATGGTACTGCGGGAATTTCTGGATAAAGTTCTCGTTGGCAATGAGAACACCGGTCTCACTCTGGTTGTCAGAAGCCTGGAAATCACGACCTTCCAAGATTTGGAGGTCAAAGAACCTCAGGAAGTCATCAGTGACTGGAAGCACTTCGAAGAAAACTTGTTTCCCGTCGTCGCCCGTACGGCCCCAGCCCATCTTCTGGTCGGAGACAATCATGTTGTCAGAGAAAGTCGCCGCCTCTATCGATGGGTTCTGCAACAGTTTGGATTCCAACGCTTCATGCTGGCCTCCGGCGTAATAGCCGCACCATACTTGCAGCACTCTCGCCTGATCGAATCCCATGTCTTTGCGGATCATGAACTTGGTCTGGACCGAGACGAAAAGCGCCATGATTATGAAGATGAACGACAGCACGAACTGGAGCGCCACCAGGGCGTTTCTCAAGGCGCGTCCCTTGACGCTTGTCCCGTAGGAGCCTTTCAATACCAGGGCGGCCGGTTGCGAGGTGGAATATAGCGCCGGGGCTATTCCGGCTACGACAGCGGAGACCAAAGCCACGCAAAGGGTCAGGGCGAGTATTCCGGGAATATCCTTAAGCTTCAAGGAATCCGAGACATATGATGCCCAGGAAGTCCCTGACACAATGTGAACTGTCAGGCAGGCCACTCCGAATGCCGCCAGGGCGATCAGCCCGGCGTGTGCGAGTTGACGGCCGATGAGCGAGGCTCTGCTCTCGCCAAGAACTTTACGAGTGTTTATGTTCTTGATCCTGAATGGAATCTCGGCGAAGGCGAAGTTGATGAAATTGATGATGGCAATGAGAATCAACAGGATGGCTATTGCCGCAAGGGTGATGGTAATCGCCTTGTTGGCGCTGGGGACATTCGCCTTCACATCCCTTTCAAAATGGGCGTCGTGGATCTGGGCGATCCTGAATCCCTTGCGCCATTGGGCCTGGGTTTCTTCATCGGATGAAATGTATTCTCGAAGAGCCTCATACATTGCGTCCTCCGTCTCTTTAGCCAGAGAAGGATCTTTCAACTTGAGGAAAGAGCCGTACGACCATTCGCTAAATTCTTCCAGATTATTGTCCCCGATGTTCGCGACAATCCCATAATGCATACTGTAGTTGTGCGGCGTATTCTTGAATACACCGATGATATGGGATGCGATGTCGCCGGTCTGAAGCGTCTTTCCAATGGCGCTTTCTTCCCCGAATATCATTTTGGCGAAGGTCTCATTCAGAACAGCGTTACCTGGGACGGTGAAATCCCTGGCCGAACCTTCCACCCACTCGAAAGGGAATACCGAGAACATTGTGCTGTCTACCAGAACTGCCGGAATCGTTAAGGCTGATTCCTTGTCGCCCTCCCTGTAGAATATCTGATCACCTTGGTTTGACAACGTGCCCACGGCTTCAATATTCGGGCTGGCATCACGAACCCTTTCGATGAACGGCCTGCTAGTGTACGTACTGAACAGTCCCTCGTCAATCCAGTTGTTCTCCATCCGGAACACTTTCTCGTGTCCCTCGAAGTTACTGTCGTAAGTGGTGTCCCACTTCACCTGCACCATCAGGATCATCGCTGCCGCCAGAGCAACCCCCATCCCGATGATGTTGATTACCGTCGAAACACCTGTCTTTCTGAGTATCTTCATTTCCTAGAAAACCAATACGTCTGAATCACCATAAGTATCGTAACCGGAGGTGATGACCTTCTCGCCGGGCTCCAAGCCTTCCAGGACTTCGTAGTACTGGGGGTTTTGGCGGCCTATGCGAATCTCACGCTTGACAGCCTTGTTGCCATCCTTGTTGACAACGTAAATCCACTTGCCGCCTGTCTTCTGGTAGAAGGTGCCGCGGGGGATGATGACCGCTTCCTCGGGCTGCCCGAGCTGAAGGTTGAGGTAATATGTCTGACCGGCCCGGATATTGTCCGGCTGCTCGCCGTCAAACTTGAAGTCGGCCTTGAACTTGCCGTCGCGCACTTCGGGATATACCTTCCTGATAACAGTTGAGAATGTCTCGCCCTGACGTTCGAAAGTGGCTTCCAGTCCTGCGACAACACGGTCGATATAATGCTCGTCAATCTGAGCTTCAACCTTGTACACTCCCACTGAATTGATCTGGCCGATCTTTGCTCCGCCGGAGATTGTCTGTCCCAGGACAACGTCCAGGAGTCCCAGTTCTCCGTCAATAGGAGCTTTTACTATAAGGTTGTCCTTGCGGCGGCGTATCATGGACATATTGAGGAGCATGTTCTCAAGGCTTTCCTCCATCCTGTCAACCTGGGTTCCGCGGTACAGGCTGTCCTGACGTGAACGCTCACGGATGAGATCATATTTCTTGAGCGAAAGCTCGTAGTCCTCCTTTGCCTTGAGATAGTCCTCACGGGCAATCAACTTGTCTTCGTAGAGGGCCTTTTGCTGCTCATAGGCTCGTTGCAGCCTCTCCACATTTGTGCCGTATTCGAGCTCGTTCTGACGGACGTCGAGCTTCTGCTGCTCCATCTGTATCTGGGTGTTTCTCAGGATGTTCTCCTTCTCGGCAAGCTCGGCCTCGGCATTCAGGATCTGAAGGTCCAGGTTGTCATTGGAAAGAATCAGAATTGGATCTCCGGCTTTGACTGTGGAACCTTCCTCAATAAGGATGGACTGCACCATTCCTCCTTCCTGGGGAGAAAGCTGGATTGTAGTCATCGGCTGTACCCTTCCACTGACACGGATGTAGTCATTGAACTCACCTCTGGTGGCTGTGCTGACAGTCAGGGTGTCCTTGTCCACGCGCAGGGTCTTCGCATTGGGCCTTGCGATAAGATAGATGATGAATATTCCCAGGAGCGCTCCCAGCCACCAGGGCAGGGCTTTCTTTGTGAATGCAACGCGCCAACCTGTTTTCTTTTCTATGATCTTATCCATGATGATGTGTTTTTTCTACTGGTTGATATATTCTTCTCCGTTGTAATAACGTACGACCGAGTCCTTAATTAGGTACTTGAACAGGGAGTTCATCTCGTCGGCCTTGGATTTCAGGTAGTTGTTGGTAGCCGTCTGAAGCTCCAGAGGAGAGATCAGTCCCTGCTCCATCTTCTTTAGGTTGAGATTATAGGCCTCGGCCTGGAGTTCGCATTTATGGAGGGCCTGCTCATAGGCGGCAGCTGAACCTTCCCTGTCCTGGATGGCCCTGCGGACCTCAGATTCGACATCGCGGCGCTTCTGGTCATATTCAGCCGTGGCTTTGGCCAGGGCGTTGCGCTGTTTTGCAATTTTGGAATGCTTCTGCATCCTGCCCCAGATAGGGAATGACACGGACATTTCCACATATTCACCACCATTGTTCTTGAACTGTTCACTGAAGCTCTTGGACTGTGCACCCTGGATTGAATATAGGGAAGTGTTCCATCCTGCATACATCCCGACGGTGGGAAGCAGCTGCCATTTCGTGGTGTTCAGCTCTCTCCTGGCATTCTGGGCCTGCCATTGGGCTATCTTCACCTGGGGATCGTTCTCCAGGGCGTAGGAGACTATGGATTCCTCACGTTCATCCATGATAGTGGCGGAGTCCTCGCTATAAGCAGGAGAACTGATGGAAGTCTCGATGACCAGCTCCTCGTCTTCCGGCCAGAACATAAGGTCGGAAAGGGTGGTCAGCTGATCCTTGTACGAATTGCGTACGGTAATAAGATCGTACTTCCTGTCGGCCAGGTCAGCTTCCATCTGGACCACGTCTGCATGGCCTTTCTGTCCGACTTCTTCTTGTTTCACAGCTTTTGTAAGGGCGAGCTCTGCTGCGCTGACCTGTTCCTCATAGATGTCTGCGAGTCTCTTGTTGTAAACAACGTTGTAGTAGGCTTCCATTACAGCCAGGCAGATGTCGGCTTCGGCCTGCTTTTCCTGTGACTCGCTGATGGCAAGGCCGGTTTTCGATATCTTGAGATTGTTCACTGCCTGGAAGCCGTTGAACAGGTCGAAACCTGCACTGACACTATAGCTGTTGTGGAAAGATGTCTGAGTGAAATAGGTGTTTGTCTCGGGGTCGATCGAACGTCCGAAATTGTAGTAGGCGTAGGTGTTGCTGTTGATGTTGGGAGTGAAAGCCTGCAGGATCGCATCCCTTCTGGCAATCTTCGCGTCTCCTGTTGAAGCCTGCTGGATACGGAGCTTGGTTGAGTTGGAGATTGCGAACTTCATGCAGTCCTTCAGTGTCATTATCCTTGAAGGTTCCTTGGCTTGCAGGTTTCCTGCAAGCCAGGAAGCCATCACACAAAACACACACACTAAAGCTATGAAGGTTTTCTTTGACATATTTTTTTCCGTTTTACACCGATATTGCAAGCACCGAGTGTGCCAAACAAGCTAATAGATTGATTAATAATATGTTAAGAATTTACCAACGGGTGTAAAGTTGTAAAGGACTTTACACTTTTCTGTAAAGACTTTACACTTTTTCAATTGATGAAGACTGATGTGGATTACCGTCGAAATCTCCGGAAATTACCTGAATATCAGCTCGAAGACGGTTGAGTCTTCATCGCTGCGAATAAGCTCGATGGTACCGTTGTGATTTCGCATGATCTGGCGGGAAATAGAAAGACCGATTCCGCTGCCTTCCCTCTTTGTGGTGTAGAATGGAATGAATATCTGTTCCTGGCTTGAGGAAGGGATAGGTTCTCCGTCGTTGGTCACCCGGATGATGACCTCGTCTTCCATACCCATCTTCCCTGTGATCTCAATGTTTTTAGCACCTGCCTGGAGGGCGTTTTTGATGAGATTGATCAGGATCTGGGAAATCTGGCTTTCATCGGCATAGATCATCAGGTCGCTGTCTTTAGGAATATACCGACAGACCGCCCCGGAGGATGCGATGAACTCACTGTTGAGGGCTATAACCTTGTCCATCAGTTCCTGGATGTCTATGGCTTTCTTGATAGGCTTGGCGACTCCGCTGAGTTGCCTGTAGGTTTGAACGAATTTGATGAGATTCTTCGAGGAGTCGGAGATGGTCTCCAGCCCTGCCTTCAGGTCCAGTTCGCTGTGCCCCTGGTCATCGACAGAATCGGCCAGTGCATCTGAAAGTGAAGCAATAGGGGAGACCGTGTTCATGATCTCATGGGTAAGCACCCGGATAAGTTTTGTCCAGGAATCCTGTTCGTGAGCCTGTCTCTGTCGTTCGAAAATAGATCGGATACGGTTGAGGGTGCGGTTGAATCGGTTGCTGTCCTTGAACCTGAAGTTCAGTTCTCCGTCCTCAAGGGCATCCATCATGTAAGCTACTTTACGGATAGCTTTCCTCCTGGTTATGATCGTGGCCACGATGGCCGAGATGACAACGGCAAGGAAACAGACGCCGGCCACCCACCATGAAGAGACTGTCATAAGCCGTATTTCTTCAGTTTTGCGTAGAAGGTGGGTCGGCTGACACCGAGCATCTTGGCTGCAGCCGAGATGTTACCGGCACAACGCTGCATTGCCTCCTTGACAAGGGTTTCCTCGTCACGTCCGTCGTTAAAGCCGCGCTCGGAACGAGTTGTCTGGGAGTCTATCGATATATCCTTAGCTGTAAGGATGCTCCCATCAGAGAGGATGACTGACTTTTCCATGCAGTTCTGAAGCTCCCTGATATTCCCACTCCAACGGTGGGATTCAAGGACCGCCCTGGCCCCGTCGTCAAGTCCGGAAATACTCCGGTGGTACTTTACGGCGAATTCGGAAATGAACCTTTCAGCCAGGGGAACTATGTCTCCCTTGCGCTCCCGGAGAGGAGGGAGGGCGATGTGGACGGTGTTGATCCTGTAATACAGGTCTTCCCTGAACCTTCCTTCGCGGACCAGTGCTTCAAGGTTCATGTTGGTTGCGCAGATCAGTCTTATGTCAACTGGCCTGGCCTGAGTGCCTCCTACCGGGATTATGCTTCTGTCCTGGATGGCACGGAGGAGTTTTGCCTGGAGATGGGGAGGAATATTCCCGATTTCATCGAGGAACAGTGTGCCACCGTCAGCCTGCTCGAATTTGCCGACGTGGTCGGAGTGGGCGTCGGTAAATGCACCCTTGACATGGCCGAACAGTTCGCTTTCAAACAAAGTTTCGGTTATGGCGCCGGCATCAACCGCCACAAGGGGCTTCCCACTTCTGTTGCTATGGGAATGTATTTCCTTGGCGAGGACATCCTTTCCGGTACCGTTTTCTCCGGTAATCAGGACAGTGGCGTCTGTTGGAGCAATCTTGCCTACGGTCTTTTTTATCGCTGCCATTGCCGATGAGGTTCCCCAGAACATCGAGCCCTCTTCTGTCCCTGAGCTTGTCGAGGGGCCCTGTCTAACCTCTTTCCGAGCCTTGTCCCGTGCCGCTTTCAGGGTTTCAATAAGTTTTTCATTCTCCCATGGCTTTACTATGAAATCGAAGGCTCCGCGCTTCATCCCTTCTACTGCAAGCTGGATGTCGGCGTAGGCAGTGAACAGCACCACTTCGATTTCCGGTGCCATCTTCTTGATTTCGCTTACCCAGAAGAGTCCTTCGTTGCCAGTATTAATTGACGTGTTGAAGTTCATGTCCAGAAGGATGACATCCGGATGGAACGATTCGATAGATGAAACTATGGTAGCCGGTGAAGGAATGGCCTCCACTTCGGCGAAATGGAGGGGGAGAAGGATTTTCAGGGCCTTGCGGATGCCGACGTTGTCGTCGACTACAAGTATTTTTCCAATCTTAGCCATGACAGGGGCAAATATAGTGATTATTGGAGTTGGAAATAAAATTAAAATGCTATTTTTGTCAACCCCAACCTAACCCAGAACCCTGGATACTAGTAGTATGCTGAGTATCTTAAAATCATTCATGGTTGTGGCGGCTCTCGTAGCCGCCGCTGCCTGCTCCCCGAAGGCGCCTTCCGCGGTGGATGAGACCGGCTATAAATGCTTCAGCGGCATCTATCCTCACCTCGCTTACTATAATTCCCAGGGAGAGTGCGGTACGGGTGCTGTAGTCCCGTGGCAAGGAGATCTCTGGGTGGTGTCGTATTCACCCCATGAGCCTTTCGGGTCTGATGACAAGCTATATCAGGTCACTCCGTCCCTGGAGCAGGTCGTCCGCCCCGAGAGTATAGGAGGTACTCCTGCCGACAGGATGATCCATGACGCCTCGAACCAGCTATTTATCGGCCCTTATGCAATCGATGCCGACAAGAATGTGCGGGTCCTTTCTTACGAGAAGTTCCCCGGGCGTCCTACCGGTCTGGCGGCGCACCTGACCGATCCTGAGAACCGCATACTCTATGCATCCATGGAAGCCGGTTTCTACGACATCGACGTCCATACCCTTGATGGTATAGAGCTGTACAAGGACGGAAACCAGAAGCGGAAGGAGGGATTCACCGGCGATCTTTGCACGATGTTCCCCGGTTACCACGGAAAGGGTTTCTATTCAGGTCAGGGAGTTGCGGTTTATTCCAATAACGGTGAAGAGGGAGAACTTGCGCAGAAGCAGTTCGACATCCCTTCAGGCGCTTTGGTAGAGTGGGACGGCAAGGACTGGAACCTTGTCCGCCGCAACCAGTTCACCGAAATAACCGGTCCCGGAGGAATCCACGGCAATCCTTCTCCAGCGACCGATCCTATCTGGTCGCTTGGCTGGGACTACAAGTCTGTTATCCTTGCTGTCAGGGAGCCTGACAAAGGTTGGAGTTATTACCGTCTACCTAAGGCCAGCCACGCCTATGACGGTGCTCACGGCTGGAATACCGAATGGCCGAGGATACGGAATGTCGCCCCTGAAAGGGCTGCCCCGGAATACTTGATGACCATGCATGGCATGTTCTGGCATTTCCCGGAGACGTTCACGACCTCCAACTCGGCAGGCATCCGCCCGAGGGGAGCCTACCTCAAGGTCATCGCCGACTTCACCGAGTGGAACGGACGCTTGGTCTTCGGCTGCGACGACTCCGCACAGAGCGAGTTCCTGAACAAGCGCAAGCAGAAAGGCCGTATCGGCGGTCCAGGGCAATCCAATTCCAATATCTGGTTCACTCCTTACGACCAGCCCGACCACGTAGGTCCTACGACTGCCGGCGGTTCGGTCTGGCTGAAGGATGACGTGAAAGCCGGCGTGCCTTCGGATCCGTTCCTGTTCAACGGATGGGACAATCGTTGCGCCTGGGTTGCGAACCGTTCAAAGGCCCCCACCACTGTCACTTTCGAGGTTGACAAGTCCGGGAATGGCTCTTGGACTGAGCTCTGCAAGGTTGAAGTCGGAGCGGAAGAGTCGGTGTTCGTTCCCTTCGAAGCATCCCAGGATGCCGTTTGGATCAGGACCGTCAGCTCGGCCGACATCAAGGCAGACCTGACTTTTGTGTTCGCACAGGCCGAGACCCGCGGTACGACCCCTGATCCTATTTTCGCAGGACTTGCCTCCGTCAGGAAGGACAACGACTTCCAAGGCTATCTTTACGGGCTGCCGGACCAGCGCAGGGCGCTTGGTGTCCTGGCTAAGACAGCCGACGGAGAGAAATACTATGAAATCGACGGCAACATGGACTTTGCCGCCAAGGATGATGCCGAAATGGCTGACTATATCCACGACAAGTTCGAAATCCCCACTGACGTGGTCGAGGTAGAGGAAGGCTCCATCTTGATCGTGGATGTCCAGAACCGTCGCTGGAGGCTGCCCCTTGGCGATGACAGGTATGGCTCCAAGATAGAGGAAGGTGCCTTGAGGCTTTGCCGCGAGGTGGCGACCGAAAGGGACCTCCTGTCCCTTGCGGGGACATTCTATGAACTACCTGCGGAAAATGCCGATGGCTATGCCAAGGTACGCCCCGTCGCTTCCCATAAGTTTGGCATCAATGACTATGCTTCCTACCGTGGAATGCTGGTTATGACAGGGATTGACCACAAGGCTGCAAAGGGCAACCCTCACGTAGTGTTCTCAGAGGATGGCAAGGCGGCAGTGTGGGCCGGAGTCATCGATGACCTTTGGAAACTCGGCAAGCCTACCGGACACGGAGGCCCGTGGGTGGAGACTGAGGTCAAGGCAGGAGAATGTTCAGACCCCTTCCTGATCGGTTTCTATGACAAGCGCGAAATGGCCATATCCCACCGCTCTTCCGGTGACGTGACATTCACTGTCGAGGTCGACCCTACCGGTGACGGACAGTGGTTCCATTACGCCGACTTCGAGGTCAAGCCTGGAGATACCGTGGAGCATCGTTTCCCCGCCGCTTTCCAGGCCAGGTGGATAAGGCTGGCTGTTGACCACGACACCAAGGCGACAGCACTTTTTGAGTATAGGTAAATAATAAGTTCCAGCCATATGAAGAAAGTATTATCGATTCTTTCTGCAACACTGATTGCAGTTCTTCCGACTTTCTCCCAAACCGGTGACGGTATCTTCGTCGAGGCCGAGAACTTCGCATCCAAGGGAGGTTGGTCGGTTGACCAGCAGTTCATGGATATCATGGGTTCGCCATATCTGATAGCTCACGGCATGGGCACACCGGTCCAGGATGCCTCGACGGTTGTCGAGATTACTGATCCCGGAGTGTATCACGTATGGGTGCGCAGTTACAACTGGACTTCTCCGTGGACAGATGCCGTCGGCCCTGGTGCATTCAGGGTCAAGATCGACGGCAAGCCGCTGAAGAGTATCCTCGGTACCGCCAAGGACCGCTGGTGCTGGCAGTATGCAGGCAACACTAGACTTAAAACCGGTTCCCGCGTGCTGGCATTGTCTGACATGACCGGATTTGACGGTCGTTGCGATGCAGTATGGCTCGCGAAGGATGTAGGGAACGTCCCTCCTGCCGACAAGGGTGCACTGGAGGCATTCCGCCGTCAGGTGGGAGCCCTCCCTGTGAATCCTTCCGACGGTGGTGAATATGATTTCGTGGTGATAGGAGGAGGTGTGGCAGGAATGTGTGCAGCTGTCTCCGCAGCACGTTTCGGTTGCAAGGTCGCACTTGTAAACGACCGTCCGATTGCCGGAGGGAACAATTCCTCTGAAATCCGTGTTCACCTCGGAGGGCATATCGAGATGGGACCGTATCCTGCACTCGGACGTATGCTGCGCGAGTTCGGCCATTCCAAGGGTGGCAATGCCCAGCCCGCCTCCAATTACGAGGATGAAAAGAAAGAAGCTTTCATCCGTGGTCAAGAAGGACTGACATACCTGCCTAATTTCCGTGCTGTCAAAGTCAACATGGATGGATCCAGGATAGCATCCGTGGTTATCAGGAACATCGAGTCCGGAGAGGAACTCCTGCTTAAGGCCCCTATGTTCGCAGACTGCACCGGAGACGCCAACCTGGGCTACATGGCCGGAGCCGACTGGATGATGGGACGTGAGGGCAAGGATGAGTACGGAGAGGCCCTTGCACCTGAGAAGGGAGATAAGCTGACGATGGGCTCTTCTGTCCAATGGTACAGTGTCGAGGATGCCAAGAAATCCGCTTTCCCGGAGTTCGAATACGGTGTAAAGTTCACCGAGGAGAACTGTGAGAAGGTCAAGATGGGAGAATGGACCTGGGAGACCGGCATGAACCGCGACCAGATCTGGGACTTCGAGCGGATCAGGGATTACGGCCTTCTGGTCGTATATTCCAACTGGAGTTTCCTGAAGAACCATTATTCAGGCAAGGCGGAATATGCGAACCGCTCGCTCGGTTGGGTCGCGTATGTCGCCGGCAAGAGGGAGTCCCGCAGGCTGATGGGAGATTACATCCTCAAGCAGGATGACGTTGACAAACAGGTCTTCCACGAGGATGCCTCGTTCACCCTGAGCTGGCACTTCGACCTCCATTTCCCGGACCCTGAGAACACCGTCAATTTCCCCGGCAACGAGTTCAAGGCGGCTACCAAGAGCAATCTGATTTATCCTTACGCAGCGCCATACAGGTGCCTTTATTCAAGGAATATAGATAACTTGTTCATGGCGGGGCGCGACATTTCCACAACCCATGTAACCCTTGGTTCCACACGCCTCATGCGTACCGGGGCCATGATGGGAGAAGTTGTCGGAATGGCGGCGAGCATCTGCAAAGAAAAGGGCACAACCCCCAGGGGTGTTTATCAGCACTACCTTCCTGAGTTGAAGGCCTTGATGACTAAGGGAGCTGCACGTACTGACATAGAACTTCCCGACAACCAGCATTTCAACGAGGGCGGTTACCTGGCAAAGCCGAAGGATATAGTGTTCCCGTGATTTGACGTCCGGTTTTTTCTTTAAGACAACCTTTTTTTGCTAACTTTATAGCATGAAAAGGTTGTTTTTTATACTGGCGGCATTGACATTGGTGTCCAATGTCTTTGCCCAGGATTTCGTTACAAAGCCGGGCCGGATGGATCGGTCCCGGTTGAACATAGGAGTCTATCATCTTCGTCCATATGCCCGGACTGAAGCCCATATCAAGGATTTGGCGGACTGCGGAGTTGATTTCGTGATTTGCATGGAAGACGACCGGCCATCCCTGGATCTTTTCAGCAAGTATGGTGTCGGGGCGATTGTAAGCGGAATAGTCCCCGGCTGGTGGGGCGGAGACGGCGACAATGCCGGAAAGCTTGAAAAGACCAACCCTCTTTCAAAATATGAAGAGGCTGCGGCTTCCTTCAAGGACCATCCTGCGATCTGGGGAATAGATATCGGCGATGAACCTTCTGCTCTGGATTTCCCTTATTATGGCAAGGTAATGGCCAAGGTGGAGGAATTGTTCCCGAACCAATTTGCGTTCCTTAACCTCTATCCGAACTACGCCTCGGTTTCCCAGAACACTGCAGCCCAGACCAAGAGCCAGCTCGGGACCGCTACCTATGACGAACACATAAAGAAGTACTGTGAATATGTTCCTGCCGACTACATCTCCTATGACTTCTACTACAAGAATATAGGTGTAGCCAAGGACTACGCCAATCTTCGTACGGTTTCAGATGCCTGCCTGAAGACCGGTCGCGGAATGTGGGTGACGGTCCAGGTGAACAGCTATGATCCGAAGGTCTGGATAACTGAGAATGAACTCCGTTTTCAAGCTTATTCAGCTCTTTCCTTCGGGGCAGAGAACCTCACTTGGGCATGTTACACGGCAGGTTGGTGGAACAACCAGGTGGTCGATGAAAAGGGAGTAAAGACTCAACAGTACGAAAAGCTCAAGAAAGTCAATGCTGAACTGCATTCCCTTGGCAGGGATTACATGAAGTACATCCGGAGATCGACTACCTTCGTGGGCTTCGAGGGAACGAAGATGCTTGAAGGTTCAGGAGAGAAGAGCGTCAAGGTGTATGGCGATGAGATATTCACCGACCTTTCTGCCGGTTGTCCCCTGATTGTGGGAGAGATGGAGGCAAGGGACGGAGGATCGGGGAAGGCCCTCTTCGTGTGTGTCGCTGACGATCCTTACGACAAGGCCCCCAAGAAGCACATCCTTCGTTTCAAGGCTCCCGGCCGCGAAATCAGCGTCAGGGGCGGCGATGGCTATCTTCCTATGAAGTGGGATTCTGAAGGCTGGTGCGAATGTGTCGTGTCTTCCAACCAGGGAATACTGATAGAGGCCGCGCCCTTGTTCCCGGACGAAGGGAAGTGGCGGCAGACGAAAAAACTTATAGCTTTTGATCTGGACGGTACCCTTACACAGCACAAACAGCCTTTGAGCGATGCCAACAGGGCAGTTCTTGACACTCTTGCCACCAGATATGAAATCATTATGGCCGGAGCCGGCAACTGCAAGAGAATTTACAACCAGATGGGAGAGTATCCTATTACCATAGTTGGTAATTATGGAATGGAGGAAAGCCGGATAGTTGATGGAGAGTTCAAGATTGTCCGCGAGGAGAAGTCTCCGGTGGACCGGAACTTTTTTGACGAAAAGTGCATGGAGCTCCGCAAGAAATACGGTTTTACATCTTTCAAGGGAGATGGTAACGAGTACCATGAGTCCGGAATGGTCACTTTCGCCCTTCTGGGAACCAAGGCCGACCAGGCTGACAAATTGGTTTTTGATCCTGACAAGATGAAAAGACGCAGGATGTATCCCGAGGTGATGGAGATATTCAAGGATTACTCGGTGTTCATCGGTGGAACAACCTCTTTTGACATCACTCCCAAGGAGTACAACAAGTATGATGCGGTGATGAAATACGCTGCTGAAAGAGGCTACACAGAGGACCAGGTTTTGTTTGTCGGAGATGATTTCGATGACGGTGGCAACGACAGTCAGGTCCGGATCTTCGGAATGGACTATGTCCGTATCTACGACTACACCCGTCTGCCCGAGAAACTGCATTTCCTTTTCTAGAGTCATTTCATGGATTTAATTGTCTTCTTTGCCTTCCTGGCGGCCGTGGTGCTCTTCGGCTGCAGCTTCTTCCGAAGGAGCAGCTCCGGAGCCTCGGCCTTCACCAAGGCAGAAGGCAACGTGCCGACCTGGGTGGTCGGAATGTCCATCTTTGCCACTTTCGTCAGTTCCATCAGCTTCCTGGGCCTTCCCGGTGGGTCGTATTCCGGCAACTGGAACCAGTTGATTTTCAGCCTGACGATTCCTCTGGCCATCTGGTTGGCCGCAAAGATATTCATTCCTCTCTATAGGGGTATAGGAAGCGTCTCCGCCTACCAGTTCCTGGAGGACCGCTACGGATGGTGGGCCAGGTGCTATGTGGCTCTTTGCTATTTACTGACACAGGTCTGCAGGGTGGGATCGATCCTGCTTCTGCTGGCAATCCCGATCAGCACTATGTTCGGATGGGACATCAGTACCATAATAATAGTTACCGGAGCCCTTACATTGCTTTTTTCCCTGCTCGGCGGAATCTCCGCCGTTGTTTGGACGGATGCTATTCAGGGAATAGTCCTGATCGCAGGTGCACTGGTCTGTGCTCTGATCCTTACATTCGGGATGCCGGAAGGGCCGGGCCAGCTTTTCAGGATAGCTGCCGATGCAGGCAAATTCAGTTTAGGCAGTTTCAGCCTGACCCTTAGGGAACCTACGGTCTGGGTCGTACTGGTATATGGAATATTTATCAACCTTCAGAATTTCGGGATAGACCAGAACTACATCCAGCGCTATATGACCGCGAAGTCCACGAAGGACGCGGTAAAAGGGACTCTCTTCGGGGGGCTTCTCTACATTCCGGTTTCTCTATTATTTGTCTATATCGGGACGGCTCTGTTTTCTTACTATTCGGCTCAACCAGGGTTGCTGCCTGAAGGCATCTCAGGCGACAAGGTTTTCCCGTATTTCATAGTCCATGGCCTCCCTGACGGTTTGACAGGCCTTGTGGTTGCAGCCCTTTTCTCTGCCGGGATCAGCACCGTGTCCACGAGCATCAATTCGTCGGCCACCATAGTGTTTACGGATTTCTTCAGCAAGTTCCGCAAGGAAGAAACTGGTTCGAAGAAAACCCAGATGAGGGTCCTCTATATGGCTTCCGCTGCCGTCGGACTTGTGGGAATCCTTATCGGTCTGGCCATGCAGAAGATCGATGGGGTCCTGGACGCCTGGTGGAAACTTTCATCCATCTTCAGCGGCGGGATGCTGGGACTTTTCCTGCTGGCCCTTGTGTGCAGGAAACCTGACAGGACAGCCTCAATTGTCGCTGTGGCTGCTGGAATCCTTGTTATTGCATGGATGAGTCTTCCGGTCTTCCAATGCCCGATCCATTCATACCTTACAATAGTCTTTGGCACCACCACGATCTTCCTGGTTGGTTTCTGCCTTACTTGTGTAGTTAGAAGAATAAAAAATGAATAAGACCATCACCGCCGTCCTCTTGCCGATCACGCTTTTTTTATTTTCGTGTTGCTCTGACAAGACCACTGTCTCTCCTTACAGGGATGTTGACCTTGAGGCCAGGGTAGAGAAGACCCTGCAAGGGATGACCTTGGAGGAAAAAGCCGGACAGATGGTCCAACTCACCATTTCCGTCCTTGAAGACGACACCCATGAAGCCCTTGACCCGGCCAAGATGGACGAGATATTCGGGGTATATAAGGTTGGTTCTATCCTGAATGTCATGAACGGCCGTGCCCATTCCAGGGAGCAGACGGCAGCCATGATCCGCCAGATTCAGGAGAAGTCGATGGAGAAGATCGGAATTCCGTGCATTTACGGGCTGGACATGGTCCATGGTGCGAATTATCTTACCGACGGAACCATATTCCCTCATGAGATCAACCTGGCCGCCACATTTGATCCATCTTTCGCCAGAAGGATGGGGGAGGTGACAGCCTATGAGACTCGTGCAGCCATGGTGCCGTGGGTATTCACCCCTACGGTTGACCTGGGAAGGGATCCGCGTTGGCCAAGGATCTGGGAAGACTGGGGAGAAGATGCCCATCTAGCCTCGGTCATGTCTGTTGAGGAGACCCTTGGGCTTCAGGGCGACGACCCCAACCATCTTGACTTGGAGCATGTTGTCGCCAACCTGAAATGTTTCATAGCCTACAGCATGCCATATTCGGGCAAAGACAGGACTCCTGCCTACATCCCTATGCATGATTTGAGGGAAAAGTATTTTGCTCCTTTCCTGGCGTGTTTCCGGTCCGGAGCCTTGAGCATCATGGTCAATTCCTCGTCGGTCAATGGAATTCCCCTGCATTCCGACAGGACCCTTCTCACAGGCTGGGCAAAAGAGGAGACCCTTTGGGACGGAATGATTGTGACTGACTGGTCAGACTTGAACAATCTTTATGAAAGAGACCATATAGCCGCAGACAAGAGGGAGGCGATAAAGATCGGCATCAATGCCGGGATCGACATGATAATGGAGCCTTACGACAAGGAGTGCTGCACGATCCTGGCTGACCTTGCACGGGCCGGTGAGATTCCGATGTCACGGATCGATGATGCGGTTCGCAGGATCCTGCGCATGAAATACAGGGCGGGCCTTTTCGATAATCCAGTCTGGGACACCGAGGCTTTTGACAAGTTCGGCAGCAAGGAGTTCGCAAATGATTCTTATAGGGCAGCGCTCGAGTCCGAAGTCCTGCTCAAGAATGAAGGAGTGCTTCCTATCGCCAAAGGGAAGAGGATCCTTGTCGCTGGTCCCAATGCCAACAGCCTAAGGACTTTGAACGGCGGCTGGTCCTACACCTGGCAGGGAGAGGGTGATTCCTATGTTCCCCAGTACAATACAATCCTGGAGGCCGTGCGGAACACTTTCGGGGACAGGAACGTTATTTATGAGCCTGGGGTAACCTACGATCTTTCAGTAAACGACTGGAAACGGGAAAACAAGCCGGAGATAGGCAGGGCTGTCACTGCGGCAAGAGGAGCCGATGTGATCCTGGTATGCGTGGGGGAGAACTCCTACTGCGAAACCCCCGGCAACATCGATGACCTAAATCTTTCCGTGAACCAGAAGGACCTCGTCCGTGCCCTGGCAGGAACCGGAAAGCCCGTGATCCTTGTCCTTAACGAGGGCCGTCCAAGGATCATAGGTGACATAGAACCGCTCGTAAAGGCCGTGGTGGACATCATGCTTCCGGGTAATTTCGGGGGAGATGCACTTGCCGCCCTTCTTTCGGGCGAAGAGAATTTCAGCGGGAAACTTCCGTTCACATATTCAAAACACATCAACGCCCTCCACACCTATGATTACAAGGTTCAGGAGCACAGGGAAATGATGGATGGTGAATATAATTACGATGCCGTCATGGACGTCCAGTGGCCGTTCGGCTTCGGGTTGAGTTACACTGATTATTCATTCACAGACTTAAAGTGCCTTGGACCAGCGTCGTTCACTGCTGAGGACATGCTTCGTTTCTCAGTGACCGTCAGGAACACGGGAGAGCGTGCAGGCCGCGAAGCCGTCCTGCTTTATTCCAGTGATTTGGTGGCCAGCATCATACCTGACGTGAAAAGGCTTAGGGCTTTCACGAAAGTGGACCTGGTGGCAGGGGAAAGTAAGGAAATAACCTTTGAAGTTCCGGCCTCTTCCCTGGCCTTCGTAGGAAGGGATGGCCGCTGGCGCCTTGAAGAAGGTGATTTCCGTATCAGTTGCGGTGGGCTATCCACCATGGTGCATTGTAAGGAAACCAAAGTCTGGGAGACTCCGAATATTAATTAAAGATTTATAACATGAGAACAAAGTTTTTAGCATCTGCATTGCTGTTTGCGTCGATCTTGGCTGGCTGCAAGGACGGGAAGACGGTGAAAACATCCGAAAGGTGGACCCCGGAGAAGGCGGAGGCCTGGTACGCCGCCCAACCCTGGCTCTCAGGATGCAACTACAATCCAGCTTCGGCCATCAATGCGATCGAGATGTGGAGTGCCGACACTTACGACCATGACCAGATCGACAAGGAACTTGGTTGGGCCGAGGAACTTGGGTTCAACACCATGAGGACATTCCTCAGCAGCGTCGTCTACAAGAACGATCCCGAGGGGATGATAAAGCGTATGGATGACTTCCTCTCCATCTGCGACAAGCACGGAATCAAACCCATGTTCGTGATTTTTGACGACTGCTGGAATCCGGAATCCTCGTACGGGAAGCAACCCGAACCCAAGCCGGGAGTCCATAACTCGGGCTGGGTTCAGGATCCCGCAGTATCACTAAGGGCCGACACCACCGCTCTGTTCATAGACCTCGAAAAATATGTGAAAGGGATAGTGGATGCTTTCCGCGGCGACGACAGGCTTCTCATGTGGGACCTTTACAACGAACCCGGAAACAGTGACCACGTGAACGAGTCCATTCCCTTGGTGAAGAACAGTTTTCGCTGGGCCCGTGAGGCCGGTTCAACCCAGCCTCTTACTGTCGGCGTTTGGAAGAATTCCCTGTCGGAACTCAACAAGATCCAGCTCGAGCTCTCGGACATAACAACCTATCACAATTATTCGGGTGATCCTGAAAACCAGCAGCATACCATCGATACCCTGAAGGCATACGGACGTCCCGTCATCAATACCGAATACATGGCACGCCGTAATGACTGCACCTTCCAGAAGATCATGCCGCTGCTCAAGGAGAACAGTGTGGGTGCCATCAACTGGGGCTTCGTGTCCGGCAAGACCAATACCATCTTTGCATGGGGCGATCCCCGTCCGGATGTTGCCGAACCGGAACTCTGGTTCCATGACATATTCCGTCAGGACCACACTCCCTTCAGCGAGGAGGAGATCGAGGCAATAAAGGAATGTAACAAAAGATAGTCTATGAATATGTTGAAGAAAGTTTTTGCCTTGCTGGCCCTTGCCCTGTCGGCTCTCTCATGCGGACAGGTTGAAAATGTGGACCTTCCGATGGCCGTTGCCCACAGGGGATGCTGGCTCAAGGACGGCGAAGAGTTCTATATCAATGAAAACTGTCCTGCCGGGGTAAAAATGGCTGCCCAGTATGGCTATCCTGCAGTTGAGTGTGACGTCAAGTACACCCTTGACAGCGTAATGGTAATCATGCATGACGGCACTATCAACCGCACCATGCGCAATGCTTCAGATTATTCAGTGATAGAGGAACCGGTCAGGGTCACTGAGCATACTTTTGAAGACTTGAGGACCAACTATGTCCTTGCCTCGACTGATCCGTCACTAAGGGTTCCTATTCCTACCCTGAAGGAAGAATTGGATGCCTGTAAGGAATACGGGATCATTCCCATGTTGCACAGTGCGGTGATCGAATCCTATGAGCTGGCCCACGAGATTCTGGGTGACAAATTCATAGCATTTGATGCGAAGCAGGAGGCCGTTTCGCGTGCCAGGGACTACTCAGAATGCCTGATCCTTCTGGATCCAGGTGAGGATGAAGCTTCAAACACCATAGAGAGGCTAAAGAGTATCGGAGGTTACTGTGGAATGAGTACCATGAAGTACAAAATGCTGGACGCCGAGTACATCAAGACGGTCAAGGACGCAGGCTTTGAAGTCCAGGCTTCGATCTTTCCTGCGCCACACGAGCAGAGGGCGCTTACTGACGGTGTCACCATAGAACTCTCCGATTTCTACTGGCATCAGACAGAAGGACGCAAGCCGGTCGATACTTTCAGGAAGATTTCAATGAGGCTCCCTGAGGGGCAGGCGGTCGAATGGAATCCGGAGACTCCTGAATTCGCTTCAGTTATCCTCACTCTCGACTTTATCGGAACTATCGAGGTGACCATGAATGGAAAGGTCTATACCCTGACCCATGAAGAAGCAGGCAAACCGGAAATCTTCGGTACCAGGCTTTACAAGACTACACCCGACCTGAAAGTCAGGGCCCTTGTCCACTCCCAGGTCAAGTCCCTGAAGGCGGAACTTTACGACTGCACGTAGGTATTATTGAGCCCCGGCCTTCTCTATGTTGGCCTCCATGTTTTCGAATTGGGTGCTGAGGTGAAGCCTCATCGCCATTCTGAATGCGTCAGGAGTACCATTGCGCAGAAGATTGAACAGACCTATGTGCGAGACTATGTTCCTGTCGTGATAGTCCTTCTTCATCCGAGGTGAATATAAGGTGAAAAGGTGCCTGATGATAAACTGGAAATCCATCAGGTCCTGGTTCCCCGTGATCTCGAACAGTTTGGCGTGGAACTGGATGTCGACTTCTTTCAGTTTCTCGGCAATCTCGATTTTCGTTGCTTCATCTTTGGCAAGGCTCATCTGCTGGTCCAGGTCGGCTTCCTGCCCCACTATTGCATCCAGTTCTTCGATGAACCTGTCATTCTTGCCCATGAATATGAAATCGGCTGCTCCGATTTCCAGCATAAGACGAAGCTGATAGAGGTCCTTGAGAGACTTCTTGTCCAGAAGTCCGGTACCCATGAGAGGTTTCAGTACACCGAATACATTCGGGCTCACCACCACTGTACCTTTTTTCCTCTTGGTTTCAATTATCCCAAGCGCGCGTAGCTGGCTGAGGGACTCCCTGAGTACACCGCGGCTGACTCCCAGGATTTCTGCGAATTCATTCTCCTTGGGCAGATGTTTGGTGTCCGGATTGGTCGAGATATAATGCAGGATTTTCTTCTGAGTCTGTTCGACAAGGGTAGAATAACCGTTCATTTTTGGGAGTCTTTTCTTTTAGCAAAGATAGTAATAATATCTCAAATATTCGGAATATGTACGATATAATGCAAAAAATAATATATCGTACATAATTACTTAAAATAGACTTTGCGAATAATTTATATCAAATATTGTAAAAATAATTAGGATATATCCCATTTTATTTCGTATTTTTGGAGCGGGTGAACAGGGAAGAAGGAGAATGCCCAAATCTAATAACTAAACCAAATAGTCCTATGAAAGCCTTTGCGAAATTGTTGCCAGCCGCCGTCGTGACGATGGTGTTGGCATGTTTTTGCTCATCAACAGAAACCGGCAATACAGAAAATGGTCGTAATGAAGAATCAGTATGTGTTTCAGGTGAGGATTCTCCTTCTTCCTTGTCTTTACTCCCATCTTTACCTGAAGCTTCAGGGCTTGACAAGGCCATAGTGGCGAAGCAGTCTTCGGGCAGTGACATGTGCTATTATCTGTTCAGGCAGTCAGATAGGATCGATGGGATTTTCAAGTATAACATCAGGCTGGATAAATGGGAAGAGATTCCCCTTCCTGAGGAGGTCCCTGTTGGGGTTTTTCATGTTGCTGCCCCGACAGGATCTTCCCATATAGCCCTTAAGGGGGTCGAAGGAGAAGACGGGTTTTACTACCACACCATCACCAACACATTTTTATCAGGTTCAGCAGCAGGCTCCAATGACGTCAACGGCAAAGGTTTCAAGACTGTTGACCTCATTGTGATGGTGCTGTACTTCCTTGCTCTGGTGCTGATTGGTTATTATTTTTCAAAGAGGCAGAAAAGTTCCGACGACTATTTCAAGGGAGGCCAGAGAATCCCCTGGTGGGCTGCCGGACTGAGCCTTTTCGCGACGGCACTCAGCGCCATCACGTTCATGTCGATTCCAGCAAAGGCTTATGCAACCGACTGGAGTTACATGCTTTTCAACGCCGGTATTGTTCTGGTCTGTCCGCTGATTATCTTCCTGTTCATCCCATTCTTCAGGAAGCTGAACATCTCGACAGCCTATGAATATCTTGAAGTCCGCTTCAACAAGGCCACAAGGCTTATATGCTCGATAGCATTCATCGTGTATCAGGTGGGACGTATGGGTGTGGTGTTGTACCTTCCTTCAATTGCCATCCACATTGTGACGGGTATGAATATATTCCTTTGTATCGCATTGATGGGTGTCTTCAGCATCATCTACACCCGGATGGGAGGAATAGAGGCGGTTGTATGGACGGATGCGCTCCAGACCATAATCCTTCTTGGCGGCGCACTTTTCTGCATCTTCCACATAATCCACTCCAGCGGACTGGGTTTCTCGGGTGCCATAGCTACAGCAGCCGAGAACGGAAAGTTCTTTATGGGAAGCACCAAGTTCGACTTGACCAATGCTTCCATGTGGACGGTGCTTATTGCCACGGTGTTCACCAACATAACCACCTATGGAACGGATCAGAGCATGGTCCAGAGATACCTGTCCACCAGCTCGGAAAAGGCAGCCAAAAGAAGTGTCCTCACAAATGCGGTGATAGTGATTCCTGCAACGTTGATCTTCTTCACAATAGGTACCCTCCTGTTTGTATTCTACAAGACCCATCCTGCAGAATTGAGCGTGACCATGGACAACACGGATGCTATCTTTCCGTGGTACATTTGCAGAAGCCTCCCCGTAGGTCTCACAGGCCTTTTGATTTCGGGAATATTCGCAGCAGCGATGTCCACTCTCAGCGGCAGCATGAACTCTGCCGCCACTGCTTATGTGGTGGACATCCGTCCCAATATATTCAGGAAAGAACAAGTCGACAAGAAAAAGGAACTTAAGGTTGCCAAGACTGCGACCCTGATAATAGGTGCCCTGTCCCTTCTGTTTGCCTGCATGATGGCCACTTGGAACATCGATTCGCTTTGGGATGAGTTCAACAAGATTCTTGGACTGGTGCTGGGCAGCATGGGAGGCCTGTTCTTCCTTGGAATGGTGACCAAGCGGGCCAATGCTACGGGTGCCCTTATCGGAATGGCGGTGAGTGTTCTGGTTCAGTTCATAGTGGCCAAATACACTCCGGTCTATCTGCTTCTCTACACCACGGTCGGATTCATCACCTGTTTCGTCGTAGGTTATCTGGCCAGCCTGCTGTTCCCGACTTCGAATTCTATGGAATAATCATATTAAATAATAATACCAACTATGACTAAGAATTTTTTTCTGAAAGGATTGATTGCCGCTCCATTCACACCTATGAATGAAGATGGCAGTATCAATCTCCCAATGATTGCCAGGTATGCTGACAAGATTGCCGGTTTCGGATGTGTCAATGGAGTTTACATCTGTGGCTCCACTGGCGAGTATGCATCCACGACAGTAGAGGAAAGAAAGGCTGTGGCGGAGGCTTGGATAGCAGAGGCCGCCGGCCGTTTCAAAGTGATAGTGCACGTCGGAAGCAATTGCGGCAAGGACAGTGCTGAACTGGCTGCCCATGCGAGGACAGCAGGTGCTGATGCAGTTGCCTCGATTGCTCCCAATTATTTCCGGCCGGCTTCGGTTCATGACCTGGTGATGTTCTTCAAACCGATAGCCGAGGCTGCTGGAGAATTGCCTTTCTACTATTACAACTTCCCCGGGATGTCAGGGGTCAGCCTTCCCGTCGATGAATTCCTTGTCGAGGGCCGGAAGGAGATGCCCAACCTGGCCGGAGTGAAGTTTACCCACAATGACTTCTACTCAATGCAGAAGGCTGTGAGGGTTTGCGACGGTGAGTTCAACATCCTGAACGGTTACGACGAGATGCTCATCGCCGGCCTCGTCTGCGGAGCGCAGGGAGCAGTCGGCAGTACCTACAATTATGTTCCCGGAATCTATCAGAAAGTGATAGATGCGGTTGAGGCAGGGAATCTCGAGGAGGCGCGCAAATGGCAGTTCGAGGCGGTCAAGATAGTTGACGTCCTTGCAGGGCACGGTGGGACCAGGGCAGGGAAGGCCTTCATGAAACTTGCCGGAGTCGACTGCGGTCAGTGCCGTTATCCTATTGCCCCCGTCCTGGACGAGGAAATGAAACAGATCGAGGATGAACTGAGGCAGACCTTGTTCTTTGAATATATTTAATCAATACCCTAATAATATGAAAATGCTTAAACATTTGTTCGCGTTCATCGCGCTGATGCTGATTTCTCTCAGCGTCGGAGCACAGACGCGAGGTATTACCGGCACAGTGTCGGACAATACCGGGGCACCTTTGAGGGGAGTCATCGTCTATGTTCAAGGCAGTACCGAGAACACCATGACCGGTGACAATGGAGCTTACTCCATTAATGCCCGTCAGGGCCAGACCCTTGTTTTCTCCCTTATCGGCTACACGGATGAAACCGTGGTGGTGGGTGAGCGGAATGTAATTAATGTAACAATGCAGACAGACAAGGATTTCTTCCTGGACGAGACAGTTGTCGTCGGTTACGGTTCACAAAGCAAACGTACCATCACCCAGGCTATTACCAAGGTAAAGGGTG
This sequence comes from Bacteroidales bacterium, assembly GCA_017962025.1. GTDB lineage: Bacteria > Bacteroidota > Bacteroidia > Bacteroidales > UBA932 > Cryptobacteroides. The sequence continues at coordinate 44,150 of JAGCWD010000109.1, read as the reverse complement.
AGGAGATGGAGAATATACCTGTTGCCTCTGTCGGAGACGCTCTCAAGGGAAAGGTTGCAGGAGCCCGTATCTATACGACGGATTTCACGCCAGGTTCGGATCCTACCATCCTCATCCGTGGAGGTTCTTCAATCAATGGTACACAGACACCCCTTGTCCTGATCGACGGTATCGAACGTTCGCTCGCAGCCATCAACCCTGCTGACATCGAGTCTATAGAAATCCTCAAGGATGCTGCCTCATCAGCCATCTATTGTTCACGGTCGTCCAACGGTGTCGTCCTTGTGACCACCAAGAGTGGAACCAAAGGCAGTGCTCCTAGGATCACTTTCAATGCTACCCTGGCCTACCAGGAGCCGGAATCGATGCTCCAGTACCTCGGTTCAGAGGAGTTCCTTACCCTCCAGCGTACTCGTTACAACCATGTTCTCAACAATTCCGTCCAGGCTCACCTTACTGCAGACAACTATGCGTTCTCTGTCGGGAATTCCCCGGCCAGCCAGTACTCGACCCGCTATCTGCAGGCCGGAGAGTCCATTCCTGCAGGTTACAAGTCGATGGCCGATCCGCTCGATCCGAGCAAGACGATCATTTTCCAGGACAACAACTGGATCAAAGAGTCCTTCGCTCCGGCATGGTGGCAAAACTACTACGTCTCTGTGGACGGCGGAACTGACAGTGTCAATTACATGGCTTCTATCGGCTACACCGACGACGATGGTGTGGTTGCCGGATCTGATTATGACAGGGTCAGTGCCCGTACGAACCTGGATGTCAAGATTTCCAAGAGTTTGAGATTCAAGGGAGGACTGGATTATCAGCAGACCAATACCAATCTGATCGACAACCAGTACAATGTCATTTCCCGTGGTTTGCTGACTCCTCCGACCCAGAAGTTCTACTATGACTACGGTGAGAATGAGGGCCTGCCAACCAAGAGCTACAATGCTTCTTCCTACAGCCCCTTGTTCTACGAGTATTATGTGGACAACAACCAGAAGAGACATCGTTTCGGTGTGAATGGTCAGATAGAATGGGACATCCTTCCCGGACTGAAGGCAGTCGCCCAGGCTTCTTCCTTCTTTGACGTAAGGACGACTGAATATTTCTACGGCAAGACGACTTACAACGGAAACCGTCCGGCCAATACTTCCACTGCAACTTGGCAGAGGGATAAAATAGAGGCCTATCTGAACTATACCAACACCTTTGGAAAGCACTCTGTCTCGGCAATGGCCGGTTATTCCTACCAGAAATACAATTATTTCACTTCAACCGCTGCTGTTCAAGGTGCCGCAACTGATGTTATCCACACCCTGAATGCCGGTTCTACCTACACCAATGCAACGTCTTCCAAAGAGAAAGAAGTAGGCATAGGTTACTTCGGACGTCTCAACTATGACTTTGCCAAGAAGTACCTCCTTACCCTCACATTCCGTTATGACGGATCCTCCCGCTTCCTACAGGGTTCACAGTGGGGATTCTTCCCAGGAGCTTCCGCAGGTTGGGTGATTACGGAGGAGCCATGGTTCAAGATCAGGAACCTGAACAACCTCAAGCTCCGCGCTTCCTATGGAAAGACTGGTAATAACTATGTCGGCTACTATGATGCAGTCGGACAGTTCGGTCTTACTACCAACTACAACGGCAATGCCGCCATCACTACTTCTGCAATGCCGAATTCCAACCTGACCTGGGAGAACACCACCCAGCTCGACCTTGGTTTCGACATCGGACTCTTCGAAAACCGTATCACCGCCGGTTTCGACTGGTATGACAAACTTACGGACAACCTGATCTTCTCGAAGACTCTTCCCAACACATCAGGTTACAGCTCCGTCAAGACAAATATCGGCCAGGTGCGCTATTACGGAATAGATTTCGAGTTGAACACACGTAATATCGTTACCAACAACTTCACTTGGACGACCAAGTTCGTCTGGAGCTGGAACGACAACGTAGTCGTCAGCCTGCCTGACAATGGACTTCCGAACAATGCAATCGGTGCGAAGGTTGTCCAGATGGCCGACGGTACAACCGAGTATATCGGTGGAACCCAGGAGGGTATGAGACTCGGTAATTTCTACGGCTATGAGGTTGACCACCTCATCAAGACACAGGCGCAAGCCGATGCAGCTCCCTACCACTCCAATTCCAGGGGTTATGATTATGTAAACAGCTGGTGGGCTGTCAACACAGGCAACTTCAATGCTGACAAGAACGCTTCTGTAGGTAAAGTCACGATAGGAGACTGGTGTTACAAGGACTACAACGGCGACGGTATCGTCAATAGTACTGATGCCTGTTACTATAGGGGTAACATCAACCCGAAGCACACCGGTGGTATGGGCAACACCTTCACCTTCAAGAACTGGATGCTCGACATCTACTTCGACTGGGCTCTCGGCTACCAGACCTACAATGGCCTTGAGGCGCAGATACTGAAGAACATCTTCGCAGGAAACGCCAACCTGACCAACTGGGTTTACAAGTGCTGGGATCCGGAGACGAATCCCGACAGCGAGTTCATGATGTACAAGGGCTGTGACGCCGATGACCTCAATAAGAACGTCCAGGTCAACCAGTACTTCGTACAGCACAATGATTACCTCTGCCTGCGAGATGTCAGCATCTCATATAACCTGAATACCCCTTGGCTCAAGAGGGCGAATATCCAGAATATCCTCCTCTCGGTTTCAGGCCATAACCTCAAGTACTTCTCCGAAATCAAAGGCATCAATCCCGAGCTTGGTTCCAGCAATACCTACGGAACCGGATTCGCAACATATCCTGCGATCAGGAAGATTTCTTTCGGTGCAAAGATTACCTTTTAAAAGATTGGCGATATGAAAAAGATAGCATACATCCTTACCGTTTTCGCTGTCGGACTGTCACTGACCGGTTGCCATGATGATTTGAACGTCATCCAGCCTAGCCAGTACACTTCACTTAATGTCTGGCAGGAATCAACGATGATGAGTGAGATTTACGGTGCCTACACCAGGTTCCGCTCTGCTACGGCAAGCAACATGGCAATGTGGGCAGAGTACCGCTCAGGTCTCTATGACCAGGGACTGATTGATGACACCAGCATCATGCACTACAAGGACAACATCATCATGAAGAGCAACTCAGGTACCAACTGGGCTGACCTTTATGCAGTTATCAACCTTGTGAACCTGGCCATCACCCATGCCGAAAGCATGGAATTCACCAGTGCCACCACCAAAAACACAGTGCTGGCGAACGCGTACTATCTGCGCGCATGGTGCTATTTCATCATAGCCAGGTCCTGGGGTGACGCCCCTCTCCTAACCGAGGGCTTCGAGTCGGATGACCCGGAAAAGATGTTCCCCAGCAGGACCCCGGTTGCGCAGCTATATGCACAGATCGAGTCAGACCTGACCCAGGCCGCATCCGTGGTCGGAGGTGCCACTACCAATCACTATACTACGAACAAGGAGGCAATAGCCATGCTGACTGCCGACTTCGATCTCTGGATGGCTGGCCGCGAGGGTAAATCAGAGTACTATGGAAAGGCCGAAAGTGCTTTGAACACAGTGCTCAGCAGCTCTACGTACAAGCTTCAGTCTGACTTTGCAAAGGTGTTCGGAGTAACCAACGAGAACAACTCGGAAATCATCTCTTCCCTGGACTACAACCAGCTTGAGTTTACCGGAGGCGCTCCTTCGCTCTATCTCTGCGTCTATCAGTATGTAACCAATCTCGATAAGATTGAAGATCCTATCCAGGTCGGTTCCCACAACCAGTACGTTACACCTACTCCCGAGTACGAGGCCTTCCTCAAGAGTGTCCCTGAAGGAGTAGATAAGGATGCCCGTCTCGCCGTGACCTTCAAGGAATTCGACGACACCGATATCTATTGGAGGTGGTTTGCAAAATTCACCGGTACCTGGGCCAACGAAACCCGTACCTTTGATTCTGACATGATCCTGTACCGTGTGGCCGAGGCTTATCTGATGATGGCAGAAGCTAAAAACGGACAGGGCCAGCAGGCTGCCGCCGTCGGTTACATCAACCAGTTGGTGAAACGTGCTTATGGAAAGGATAACACCTATCCGACCACTCTTTCAAAGGACCAGGTTACTGATGTAATCATCGACGAATACCTCAAGGAGTTCGCCTGCGAGAACAAGAGTTTCTTTACGATTGTCCGTAACGGAAAGGCTTTCTCCCGTATCTGGTCACTTGTTGGAAGGAGTGGTGAGCAGAATATCCTCTACATTCCTGTGGCGGATGCCTGTATGAATTCCAATCCTAATATCACCCAGACTCCGGGTCTTGACAAATAACAACTCTGGACAGATGTTCTCATGAGAAAAGTATTGACTTTCGCCCTGATCCTCTCCCTGGCTATATCCTGTGCCAGGGAGAGCGGGACGGTCTCCTCGGAGGTGAACGTCCCCAACACTCCCGTCCTCGCTCTGAAGGACATGAACAATGTGGCTTCTGTACGGCTTAATTCTCCGGAGGGGACGGCATATTCCCTAAAAACTGTTTCTGTTCGTTTTTCCGCGGCGGCCGGTCTTGGGGATATACGTAAGGTGGCGCTCATCAAAGGAGGTGAAACCGTTGCTGAGACGGATGTCAAAACCGCTTCCCGTGAGAAGACCGTAGTCATCAAGTGTGATATCCCTGTCGAAGGACCGGTGGCAGAATTTGCCATCGGTCTCAAGACCGGGGATGTGGTGGATCTGGACAATAAGATTACGGTTAAGGACATCTCATTCAAAACCACTGAAGGCAGGGTCAAGGCTGATTGTACCGGAGCCCCTGTCCTCAGAACGGCCATAGCCCTCAGGCAAAATGACCAGGATGGGGTTGACAACTGCCGGATTCCCGGTCTCGCAATCACTCCTAAAGGGACTATCATAGCCATCTATGATGCCCGCAGGGACCGTGACCGCGACCTTCAGGGAGACATAGACATTTGCTACAACCGCAGTACCGATGGTGGCAGGACCTGGTCTCCGATGATGGTGGCCATGGACATGGGAGAATGGGGTGGACTTCCCCAGAAGTTCAATGGCGTCAGCGATCCTTGCATCCTTGTTGACGACAACACAGGGGACATTTACATTTCCGCTTGTTGGATGCACGGAGTCATCGATAAGGAGACGGGAAAGTGGGTGGAAGGCTTGACAGAGCAATCGACCGATTGGAATCACCAGTGGGCAAAGAACGGAACCCAACCAGGCTATGACGTCAAGCAGAGTTCCCAGTGGATGGTGGTCAAGAGTACCGATGATGGCTTGACCTGGAGTGAACCTATGAACTACACCAGGGAAGTAAAGCCGGAGAGTTATTGCCTGACCATCAACGGCCCCGGTGCTGGAATAACCCTTGAGGACGGTACGTTGGTTTTCCCTGCTCAGGGACGCCGTGAGGATGCTTCCGCATTTTCCACTCTCATCACCAGCCGGGATGGAGGCAAAACCTGGAAGTCCGGGAAACCTGCTTTCGCGGATCCTGCGGTCCATTCCAACGAGAGCATGTGCGTACAGCTTGCTGACGGTTCGATCATGCTTAACATGCGCTCTAGCAAGAATCGTGGAAACCATACGGAGAATGGCCGTCTTGTTGCCATCACGAAGGACCTTGGCGAGACCTGGGAAGTCCATCCCACTTCCGGACATGTCCTTACAGAACCGACTTGCCAGGGGTCTATCCTGAAGCACATGTACAAGAAGGTTGACGGAAGCGAAAAGGAACTTCTGTTCTTCTTCAATCCGAATGATCCTGACAAGAGGGTTCACCATTCTATCCGTTGCAGCTTGGACGAAGGCATGACCTGGCCGTCGGTCCTTGAAGTGGACGAGGGTCTTGGAGCAGGCTATTCCTGCATGATTTCCGTTGACAATGAAACCATAGGTGTCATCTATGAAGGAAGCGGAGCCTGTCTCGTTTACCAGCAGATCAAGATAGGAGATGTGATTGACTTGAAAACATTGTAATCATGAAAAGAAGCGAAGTCAACGGCTACATACGTTACAACATGGAGCTGATGGAGAAGCATCACTTCATGCTTCCCGAATGGGCTTTCTACAGCCCCGATGATTGGAAAAAGGTTGCAGCTGACTGCGACGAGATATTCAAAAACGGACTCGGCTGGGACATTACGGACTTCGGCTGGGGAGATTTCGGAAAGATCGGCCTTAGCCTTATAACACTGCGCAATGGCAATCTTTCCAAACCGGGAGAGAAGCTCTATTGTGAAAAGATTATGGTGGTCAGGGAGAATCAGATTACTCCCGAGCACTATCATGTGCTCAAGACCGAAGATATAATCAACAGAGGAGGGGGTCTCCTTTGCATGAAACTTTGGAATGCCACCCCTGATGGGAAACTGGACGCGACTGATGTCCATGTCAAGGTGGATGGTATGTCCAGGGTTTTCAAGGCTGGAGAGACCGTAAGGCTGAAGCCGGGACAGAGTGTCTGCTACACCCCCTATCTCTATCACAGGTTCTGGGCCGAGGGCGGTGATGCCCTGGTGGGCGAAGTCTCATCCGTCAACGACGACAAGACTGATAATTATTTCCTTGAGCCCAAGGGGAGGTTTTCGAAGATTGAGGAAGACGAACCGATCGAACACTATCTCTGCAACGAGTATCCTTTTTAAATGATGGCGATATGGATGTCGACAGATACATCGGCCATCCTTCCCAGCTTTACGGTGTGACTCCTTTCACCTATGCGGACGGCAAGGCGAAAGGAGTCCGTGCCCTTGAGGTGAGGAACGGATCCGGCCTAGAATTCAAGGTCTTGGTGGACAGGGGAATGGATGTCTCATCCCTGTCTTGGAAAGGGACAAACCTTTCCTACCTCTCAAAATGCGGCATCGTGGCTCCGGAGTATTTCCGGGGACTCGGTTTCGATTTCCTGGACAGTTTCTTCGTCGGGTTCCTGACTACCTGCGGCCTGCGGCATATCGGTGCCCCATGTACGGTTGACGGCGAAGATTTCGGACTTCATGGGACCATATCCAACACTCCTGCCGAGGAGGTCTGCGCTTCAATCGACAGTTCCGGGGACATCCCGGCCATAAAGATCAAAGGAGTAGTTCGTGACGGAAGGATATTCAAACAAAACCTCCTTCTGGAGAGAGAATATATTGTCCCGGTCATGGGCAGAGGGTTCACTATCCGCAACCGTGTCCGAAACCTTGGCTTCAAGCCGGAAGCATTCATGCTCATGCTGCACATCAATTTCGGTTATCCTCTTCTAAGTGGAGAGTCTGAGCTGAGGCTGTCTTCGATCACTGTCGAGCCTCGTGATGAGGATGCCCGAAAAGGATTCGGGACCTATCTTAGGATGGAAGAACCACATGAGCATTATCCAGAACAGGTCTTCTTCCATACCCTCGAGGGAGATGACGGAGGCAGGACCACTGTCTCCCTGGTCAATCCTTCCCTTGGATTTGGCGTGGCTCTGAACTACAATCTGAAAGATTTTCCTTATCTTACACAATGGAAACAGTTCGAGAACGGTGATTATGTGCTTGGACTTGAACCTGCCAGCTGCAAGATGATCGGTCGTAAAGCTCATTCCGAGGCGGGTACCCTGGATTATCTTGACGCCGGCTGCTGCAGGGATTTCGACATCGATGTTGAAATAATTAACATATAGGGAATGAAGAAAATACTGTCTCTTTCCATCTTCCTGCTCAGCGTACTTACGATATCTGCACAGGAGTACTCGCCAAACCTTCCATGGCGGGATTTTTCCGACCGAACGGATCACCATGTCGTGGTTGCTGCCGGAACTCCGGACCTGTACAACGGCCATCCTACGACAGTCCTGATGGATGACTCCAGGACCATGATCTGTACATGGTCCAAGAACCATGGCGGGCCGGCGGACTTCCTTGGTTTCAGCTATGACGGCGGCCTTACTTGGAATAATGTCAATGCGCCGGCTGAGTGGAAAGGTATGGTCAATTGTCCCAGCATTTATAAACTGACGGACAAGGAGGGCAAGCAACGTCTTTTCGTTTTCGCCCAGCTTGAATCCAATGCTACCTACCGGGAGATGGGTTATTCCTGCAGTGAGGACGGTGGCAGGACTTGGAGTAAGATAGTCAGGCTAGGAAAGCCTTGCATCATGGCATTCACATCCATAATCCGCCTGAAAAACGGGGATTATCTCGGAATGTATCATCGTGGTAATTCAGACCAGGACCGTGCTCCCCTCAAACTATGGCAGTCGGTGTCCCATGATGGGGGACTGACTTGGGATGAATCCCGTCTTGTGGGCGAGGTCCCGGACAAATCACCATGCGAGCCATGCCTTCTGAGATCCCCTAATGGAAATGTCATCCTCTGCCTGGCCAGGGAAAACCAGCGCAAGGGTTGTTCGCTGATGATGTTCTCCAATGACGAGGGACAGACATGGACATTGATGAGAGAAACTCCATGGGGCCTTACCGGAGACCGGCACATGGCAAGATATCTCCCTGACGGAAGGATTATATCTGTGTTCAGGGACATGGCTCCCAACAGTCCGACCAAGGGGCATTTCGTTGCCTGGGTCGGCAGGTATGATGACATCGGAGGAGACCTTTCAGGCCAGTACAAGGTCAAGTTGCTGCATAACTTTGCCGGAACGGATTGTGGCTATCCTGGCCTTGAATTGCTTCCTGACGGTACCATCGTTGCAACTACCTATGTAAAGTACAATCCGGGTAAGGAAAAACACTCCGTTGTCTCAGTACGTTTCAAGATTGATGAACTTGATGCCCTGTTCAAGAAGTGATACGGATTATTTGTGTATATTTGCGTAGGACGAGGCAATAAACAGACAATAATGAAAAGAAGAATCTTTATTATGTTATCCATCGCTTCATTGATGGCTTTTACCTCATGCAGCCCCAAGAAAGGAGCTTCGGTCGATCCTTCCGACTGGGCTTCAAGTCTTCTCAAGGATAACGGAATAGATGTTCCATTCCATCCTTCGACCGATTTTGCCGAACTGATGAGGCAGTACAAAGCCAATCCTGACCTCTGGGACGCCGCCCTGAAATGTGTTGCCGAAAAGGGGCCAAAGATTCATGAGACCACGGATCTCGGGACGTTCGAACTGGTCGGCAGGAAGTGTTATTACACTTTATCTGAGCTTGATCCTAAACCATTTGAGGAAACCAAACTCGAGGGTCATCGTGAATATGTTGACATTCAACTTACAGAAGGACCGGTAAGATGGGGGATCTGCCCTGCGGACAGCCCTAAACTCCAGGTGCTTAGTGAATATGACCCCGACAAGGAAGCTGGTTTCTATCTCTCGGACGACACCGTCTATTATGACCAGCCGGCTGATCATCCGTATCTCTTCGTGTTCTTCCCCCATGACCTCCACAATCCTTCGTTTGCTGCCGACGGTGCTGTCTATGACAAGCCGCTCAAGAAACTGGTGATTAAAATTGCAAATTCTGAATAGATAAACGCCTGGTCATGAAAGCATCTCTCTCCGGCTTCCTGAGCAATATGCTCTCAGTCATCCTTGGAATCTTCATAACATTTGGAATCCAGGGAATAATCGACAGGTCCAGGGAAAGGAACAACACTCGTTCTTCGTTGGAACTTGTCCGCTCTGAATTGAGCACCAACATTGATGATATTTCCATAATAGTAGATTATCTGAAACAGGAAAGGAAGTCTGCGGAGTATATGCTAGCCCATCGTGATTCATTGGATAAATGTCCGGTTGATTCAATCAACTTCCATTCAAGTATGATTTTCGCGGATGTGTCCTTCTCCCTCTGCCATGATGCGCTTGAACTTCTGAAAATGTCGTCTGTTTTCCAGAACATAGAGAGCAATGGCTTGTCTATGAAGATAATCCGTGCCTATGATACCTGCAACTCGATAGTGTACAATCTCAACCGCCATATTTCATCCAGGGATTCGAGATTTGAGAACTCCATCGACAAGGAGACTGCCGGGATATATGCCCTTAATGGGAACATCGACATAAAGGATTTCATCAAGACAGATTACGGCCTGTATTCCGTACAATGGTTGACTGCCCAGGCCGATCCTGAACTATTTACCGATGTTTCCGACATCCAGGATGCCATTGATGCCATAGATTCGTACCTACGTTAATTTATTGCTATATGAAAAAGTCTTACTCCAACGACAATCCTTCAAAGGTGGTAATCGTCCCCAAGCCTCCTAAATCCGAAGAGCCGGACACTTCGTCAACTCCTTCTCCTCTCAAGGATGTCCTTGAAAAGGATGTCCTGAAAGATGTAAAACAGGAAAAGGAAGCCGGTCAATCTAAATAATTATTCTGCCATGATTCATTCCGACAGGCCTCTGGATAAGTTCAGCAGGCCACTTAAGGTCATTTACCTTGTCACAGCCTTTTTTCTTCTCCTCATACCTTCCGCTTGTTCCAGGAAACTGGTCGAGATGAGTGGCAATCCTCTGTTTGAAGGTTGGTACGCGGACCCCGAAGGAATAGTTTTCGGAAAGGAATGCTGGATTTATCCCACCTGGTCCAGGCCTTATGACGAACAATTGTTCATGGATGCATATTCATCAAAGGATCTGGTTCATTGGACCAAGCATGAGAAGGTGATTTCCAAGGAGAACATCTCCTGGCTGCGCCGTGCGCTTTGGGCTCCCTCTGTTATTGAGAAAGACGGGGTTTATTACCTCTATTTCGGAGCTAATGACATGCATGAGAAAGGGGAGGGTGGAATCGGTGTAGCAGTTGCTGACAATCCTGCCGGACCTTTCAAGGATGCCCTTGGTCATCCATTGATTGATGAGGTTATCAATGGTGCACAGCCCATCGACCAGTTCGTGTTCCGGGATGATGACGGCCAGTACTACATGTACTACGGAGGCTGGCGTCATTGCAACATCGTTAAGCTCGGTGAGGACCTGAAGAGTCTGGTTCCGTTTGAGGACGGCACCATGTTCAAGGAGATAACCCCGAAGAATTACGTTGAGGGGCCTTTCATGCTGAAACGTAACGGGAAATACTATTTCATGTGGAGCGAAGGCGGCTGGACAGGACCCAACTATCATGTGGCTTATGCTGTGTCAGACAGTCCTTTCGGACCTTTCGAGCGCATAGGTACAATCCTGGAGTCAGACATGAGTGTAGCAACCGGAGCCGGTCACCATTCGGTGATTAAAGGACGCGGGAAGGATGAATACTACATAATCTATCACCGCCATCCCCTCGGTTCCAAGGACGGCAACAACAGGGTAGTATGCATCGAAAAGATGTATTTCGATGATGAGGGCCTGATCGTTCCAGTGAAGATAACATTTGAAGGAGTCCCTGCCACACGCTTGAAGTAGCAGGGACCATCTCAAATGCTTTAATCGCTAAAGGTCATCTATGGGATTTCTTCCCAATGATCCTGAAGGGTTTGTCGTGGACAGGTTCGAATACTTCAGGATAACATGCCACGATGACTTGTCCTTCACATCGGCGTCCAAAGTGATGGTTCCATTGGGAAGGTTATAAATCGCCAGATTATTATCGGTCGAGGTTTTAGGCTCAATGCCGTATTTCTGGGTGAGAGAAGCCTGAAGCGAATCATAAGCCTTTTCCAGGGTGTCCCAATCCGAGATGACCGGGAAGTCCACACGAACTTCCCTGACCGGATTATTCCCTGAAGGAGTTACCTTGCACCTGCTGTAGCCGGCGAAATCACCGGTGAACACTCCATTCCCGGAATTCGTAAACCCTGCCCTGACCAACTCGTTTCCAAAAGCCGACAGGGAACCGGAGATGGGAATTCCCTTGAAAGTAAGAGGAGACGAGGTCGTTGAGGTCGTGGGAGGAATGGTAGCCGGCGTCGAAGGACTGTTATCGTTTCCGATGCCAAGTTCCCTTTCCAGATCCTTGATGTCCTTGGGAACCTCTTTGTCCGAAACCGTCCCTTCGGATTTTTCTTTAGGGCCGAACCAACCGCCGGATTCTTCAGTATTGCTTCCTCCCAAACCACCGGGAAGGGAAATCACACCGCCACCGCCAAGTTTGTCAGTGCAAAGCTTCACGACCAACAAAATGACCACAACGGTCAGGATAAGTCTGATGAGTTTTTTCATTTCTTTTCGTAAGGAATGCCTCTTCTTTGAAGGGAAGTCATGATTTTGACAAAGGAGTTGTGCGGTTCCTTCAGCGCAAACCTTTTCCCGAGGGCCTTGATCAGGGATTCGGGATGCCTTACCTTAAGGCTGTCCATGAGACGCAGGGTGTCTTTTGCTGAAACTACTATGCTCTGTCCCTTTTCGGGATCGTCATCCCATCCATAGCGTGTGAGGATGTATTTCCCGTTTTCAACTTTAGCGACGATGCAGTACTCATTGCGCTTGAAATAAGTGGCTTCAGGACCATTGTCCGTCATGACCACTTCGATCTCAGGGGATCTAAGTTTCTTGACATCTGACTTTGCCATAAGTTTATGCTTCTGTTAATTCGTTTACTAAGTTCCGTAAATATAACGAAAAACAATGAAATGTACTAGTTTTCCTTCTCCCTGTATTCCTCCCATTTCTTAAGGACTGCAAGCAGTTCATCCGCGTGAGGATTGGATTCAAGGGCCTGGAATGAGAACTGTATGGTGACTGGGCAATGCCATTCGGCGGCCAGGCTATCGGCGAAGTTCCACATCTCAGGAGTAGTTTCGGGCTTGATGTTCCACCATCCGAAGTCAAGTCGGGTCATGTTATCAGCCATTCGGGGAGCTTCGGCGTAGGGGAATTCAAGGATCTTTTCCTTGAACACTTCAGGAGGGAAAACGTCGAAAGCGTTTGCGCCGGCCTGAAGATGCCAGCCGAAATGGGATTTAGCCGCACCTTCTGTGAAGATCGGCATCCTTGCCAACTTCGAAGCAACCCTATATTGTGCGAGTGAGACATTTATTCCGGTAGGGGAATGGACACCTTCAGAGCCGTCCAGATAAAGGAATTCAAAACCGCAGTTATAGATGCGCGCTATCTTTTCAGCGATTTCATCCTGGAGATCATTGTCCTGGTTGAGGTAGATGGAGGTTCCTTTTCCGTATTCGCTGAGGTCGAGTACTCCGCCAATTTCTCCTTTGCGGTGGGAAACTGCATCAGTGTCAAATGCCCTGCGGGAAACACCTGTGAACTTATAGGGAGGTTCTGTGGTATATCCTTCATAAGCAAACCCTTCGCCACCGAAAGTAAGGACTCTGGTATAATCGTGCAAAGGTGAGTCGACAGGATTCTCTTCCACAAATAATTCTGAAATATCACCGGAGGACGGAATCGGCTCCTTTAGGGTGAACTGCCGCTTGCGATTGAGACGTGAATCAATGGAAGGTTTGACATATCGGCTCTCCACTCCGATATGGGTCTGAAGAGTGTGGAATCCCGGGGTGATTCCTGCCGCCTTGACCTTTTCAACCATCTTCCTCAGGTCATCATAGCCGCCAGGATAATCATCTGAGAGGTCGTAGTCTCCCATAAGTCTGTAGCCACGGGACTTTACGAAACAGGTGTAATAGAACAGCATCATCTTAAGGCCGGCTTTCCGGGCGATGGCGATATGCTGGTCTATGTTCGATGGATTGGCATTGGATGTCCAGTAAATGGATCGGTTCAGAATGGGAGAGCGACGGCTTTGGACACCTCGGGGAAGGTTCAGGTCAACTTCAAACCCATCCATGACATTGAGGAAAGGTTCTTTGCCATCAGCTGCGATTATTGCAGCAGATCCTCCCCGGAGTTTCTTTCCGGAATATAGGTCTGCGGTGAGAACACGTCCGTCAGTCCTGTCTTCGTGCCATACCAATGACCAGGGGTCGCATCCTGCCACGCAGACTGCAGAGGCATCATCCCACATGCAGTTCAGCCATTCTCCGTAGTGTTCCCTCTCTTTGACGGGAAGCTGAAGTATCCTGAACTCGGCTACAGGAGGAAGGTCCAGGGCGAGGTTACCATAGTCTTCCGGCTCACAGATGAAATCCTCCAGGGTGAACCTTAGATAACCGGCACCTGCATCCACTTTTACTACTGCTTCGTAAGGAGCCGTGTCGAAACCTACGGTAAGTCTTTCACCGTCCCAAGAGAGAGAGTTCGCCTTGTATGTTGTCCTTGTGTTAGGATGCTGGAGCTTTATCTCATTGTTGAAAGGCCTGTCCTGGGTAACAGAAAACAGCGGTACATCAGTTCCTTTCAGCAGCATTTCCTCGTTGGTTTTTTTGATGACAAGCGACTTCGCTATGGCATCTTCTCCAACGGTCAGCTTGAACGTTTCCGTTTCCAGGACAATGCCGGCATTGTGGTCTTGTCCTCTTTTGCAACTCTGCATAGTTATTAACGGAAGTACAATGAGTGCTGCTTTCAGAACCCATGAGAGTGACTTGATTATTCTCATTTATGTGTTATAGGATGGTTATGTCCGTTAAAGATACTACAAAATGCTTTATCTTTGTCTTTTGTCAAGTGAAATAGTATTAAAAGAATAATTGATCTTTTGTCATGAGAAGATTCATTGTTGTAATCATGCTTATGTTCCTTTCCTTAGGCGCATGGGCTCAGTATGCCGGTACAGGCGCTATCAGAAGGGCGGGAACCCATATTGAGATGAACGGTGAACGTCTATCTCCTGAGGCACAGTCAGCCCTTCTGGCCAATATCGGAGGAAAGGATTATAACTCAGACTGGGATAAGGCGAGGAAAGGTAGGAACACCGGTGTGGGACTTGTTGTCGGCGGTGGTACTGCTACCATCTTAGGTGGTGGAGTACTTGTTCTTGGGGCTGCTACCAGTTTGATCGGTGCTACGATTGGTGGAACCGTAGGTAGCATCGGTGGGCAGGAAGGAGCCCAAAAAGGTGCTGAAGAAGGTGCCTCGGCAGGAGGTCCTATCATGACCGCAGGGTTGATAACGGCGGGACTTGGATTAGTTGCCACTGTAGTAGGTATACCGATGATAACATCAAACAACAAGATACTCAACGGAATCGTCAACACCTACAACAACGGCGGCCGTCCTTCAGCCCAGTTGAACTTCGGCCCTACTTACAACGGAATCGGCTTGGCCCTGGTGTTCTAACCGCTATTTTTCGTATCCGATAACAGCCTTTACCAGCTTGTACTTTGTCACGACATCTTCGGCCCTGGGGGTGTCGTGGGAATAGGTCCTTGTGTTGTAGGCAAGATACAAGTCTTCACCGATCCGGATGAATCCAGGAGCGGCAAGTACCCACTTTTCCTCGGGTTCTACCCAATTGTTAAGATCGCATTCGAGTTCTTTTGAGTAAAGTCCGTCAACTACGAAGCATTTGAAGAAACAGGTATCCGTCATCCCCGGATACATGTTGTTCAGATATGTAGGGAACAGGATGTCAAGACGGTCATCAACGGGACATGCTGCCGGGTTATACAGAAAATCTCCGGCAAGAGGGGTGATGTCCTTCAGGAGTTCCCCTTCGGGAGTGAATTCCGCCACGGCATTCTTCCTGTCCTTATGCTCCTCATCCCACGTCCTCGTGTAGAGCTTGAAGCGTCCGTTCCTGGGAATCATGACGCTCTGGGTGTCATTCCACCTGGTTGACAGCAACACCTTTCCATCGAATACCAGTCCATCTTTCGATTTCCACATGTACATCTTGAACTTCTTGTTCTCACGCACCCGGCCAACCATTCCATAAGGTAGTTCCTTGTCTCCGGTAAAGAACACGGTCTGCTCGACTATAGAATCCATAATCTTCCCGCACATCTCATAGTGGATGCCGTCCGCGGATTCTGCATAATAAAGATTCTGGTTATCCCAGTCCGGTCCACACTCGTCGGCCTTGTAGCCGGAGAAATACATCCGGTAGCCTCCTTCCGGAAGTTGGATGATGTTGAAATAATTGATCAGGTCCATCCCGACCCCCTCGTTGCTCATGATTTCAATTGGAGCCTCGGGGAAACTTACGGAAGCGATATCCTTGACTTCTTTCCTGCAGCACGATGAAAGCATGGCTGCGATCAGGAATACTGTGATGGTTAGACGCTTTTTCATTGAATGTGATGCTTTGGCTTACAAGATACACATATTCAATGAAAAAACTTAGAATCCGAAACCGATAACAAGCAACAAGTTATTGAAACGGGTCTTCCCGGTAATATTATGCTCAGGGTAGGGGACCCGCATGTTCCGGAGCCCGATGTTACCTTCGACACCCCATTTGAAGTGTTTCCCATGCTCGAAGAATATGCTTGGGCGAAATCCGAACCCAAAATTCCTAAACTTCACATCATGATTCCTGGGATCATTGAGGTCGGCATCGATGTAATAGGTGCTCTGGTCTTTGGAAAAGCAGAAGCACGGACCAAGGCCTAACACTATCCTGCTGCCTTCTGATCTGGTGTGGAAACGGACGTCGCAGAAAGCATCCACGCAGGAATAATCATCGATGTCTCCGCCAATCCACCCCCAATGACGGATGTCTCCAAGCATTCCGGTTGCCCCTATTCCAGGCATTATTGACCAATTTTCATCAACTTTGACATCCAGGCCGTAGGAAAGTCTCAGGGCAAGCCCCGGATTGTTGCCGCTATTGAAAGAACCGCTTTCAAGAAAAAGACCTCCGCCGATCTGGAATATATTCTCGAACCGTCTGATCCGTTCCTGTGCATTGGCTCCAGATGCTAATGACAGTACCGCGATGATAAAAATGATGACCCTTCTCATATGATTGTCATGTGTACATATTCCTAAATCCCGGAATGCAGGATTCTTGCATCGGAGAGACTGATTAATTGCTGAAAAACACTATATTTATGACAGGTAAGGACAATCCCACTTTAGCAGCAACTAATAATCTACGATGAGTAATTTTTCAAAGGGCCTCTTGATGTCTGCAGCAGCCTTGACAGGTGCGGCAGCTGCAGCGCAACCAGTCCGTCAACAGCAGGAAGTTTCGCCGATTGAGGATCGGATGAATGTACTATTCATTTCATCCGATGACCTTTGCAGTGCAATGAACGCCTTCGGAGATCCCCGTGTCAAGACTCCGAATCTGGACAGGCTGGCGCAAATGGGCGTGGTCTTTAACCGGGCATATAACCAGTCACCCCTTTCAGGCCCCAGCCGCGCATCCATCATGACCGGATGCCGGCCCGACCGGACCGGAGTTCATGACCTCAGCGGTAAGTTCCGCTTCGCCATGCCCGACGCCGTTACCTTGTCGCAACTATTCAAGGATAATGGCTATTATGCAGCACGTGTAGGCAAGATCTATCATGCCGGAGTACCGAGCGATATCGGGCAGCCCGGTTCTGACGATCCTGCTTCATGGACGATTGCGTACAACCCGATAGGGCGTGACAGGACTGATGAGTATCTGCTCGAAGGAGACGTTCACACCGGCACCTGGATGTCCCTGGATTGTAATGACAATGAGATGACGGACGGCATTTCAGCCAACGTTGCAATCAGCCTGCTCCGTAACCGCTACAGCAATGTCGGAAGCGCCTATGGTGGACCGGCCCGCAAGGATGCTCCGGCCCGACGTGCCCGCAATCCCTTTTTCATGGCTGTAGGTTTCTACAGGCCGCATATTCCCTACATTGCTCCCCAGAGGTACTTTGACTTGTATCCGGAAGTCGAGATTCCTGATAATTTTGAACAGGAATGGCTTACAAAACCTGATCTTGCACGTACGAACACATCCTGGAATAACGGAGTCAGCGAGGAAGAATGCAAGAATTCAGTCCGGGCATACTATGCATCCGTATCCTTCGTCGATGCCCAAATCGGCAAGTTGCTCGATGCCCTGGAGGAATTGGACCTGATGGATAAGACCATCATTGTCTTCTGGAGTGACCACGGGTATATGTTGGGTGATCATGGGATGTGGCAAAAGCAGAATCTGTTTGAACGTACCGCCCATCAACCGTTGCTGATTTATGCACCGGGCATTACTGACGGCAAGCAGTGCAATGCGGTTGTCGAGACCATAGACATCTATCCGACCATAGCCGACCTTGCCGGTCTGGAGGCTCCCGATTACATTGACGGTGTCAGTCTGAAACCTTTGCTGGAAAATGTTAACCTTAAATGGGACCGTCCTGCTTTCACTCAGCAAGCCAGGACCTTTTATGGCGAAGGACAGCAGAATGCAAGGGTAAGATCTTTAAGTGGAGGCACCCGTTTCATGTTCAATCCTGCCTTAAGCGACAGCAACACGACGGTTTTCGGCCGCAGTGTCCGCACGGACCGCTACCGCTATACGGAATGGGATGAAGGCCGCGAAGGGGTGGAGCTTTATGATTACGAAACGGATCCAGAAGAACACGTCAACCTTGCACACAATCCAGACAGGAACACCAGGAAACTGATTGAAAAACTGGCGACTCTGCTGCATTCCAGTTACGACAAAACTGCAATCGAAGAGACCCAGAAAACGATTGCCAGAAACAGGGAAATTGCCAATCAGGCCCTTGAACCCCTATACCTAAGGGTAACGTACTGATTCAGCGCTTTGACGAGGCTACCACCCTTTCCGCAACGCTGCGGAGAAAAGCACAGCTATCCGGATCGAGACCACAGTTGGAGGCTTCTCCATTGAACCTGCCTCCGAATATCATCAGATAGTTTACACAAGACTTGAGGTAGGTCCCGAATTCGGACTGATGCTTCTTGTCCTTGGAGAACAGATCGATGTCCGGTCTTTCCTCACGGGAAATTCGGAAAGCCTCCCCGATGGGAGATACTGAAGTGTGAGCCGCTTTCGCCAACATCCCGGTACCTTTAACCATAAGGCGGTTAAACTCGGCTTCAGTGCCGAATCCGCCGCAATTGCCGGCGGGGTATGACCAGGTGCTTTCTATCCATATCCTTGCTTCGGGAGAGTACTGGCGAACGCGTTCCACAAGTTCAACGGCATCTTTCTTCTGAAGTTTGTGCTGCTTGGGATTCTGGGCATAAAGGGCATGGACCTGGCTCTGATTCTGAAGGAATACGCAGTCATAAGGAGAGGTAAACTGCTCTATGGCACTGATGGTCTTCAGGTCATTAAGATGCCTGTTGAATGTGTAGCCGCCTACGTAAGCAGCAGTCATATCTATATAATGACCCTGGCTGAGCGCTATTTCAGCGAGCTTCAGATGGGAATCAAAATAGTATGTGAAGGAATTACCGACGCATAGCACCCTGGTGGTGTCCACCTGGGCATGCATGAAGAGCGCTGATAAAGAAAGCGCAACGACGAGGATACACTTTTTCATTGTAAAATCAGTTTAATTCTTTCTGGTTTCCTGTCATCGTAGAGTACCCCTACGGCATCTCCTTTTTCAGGAACGCGATTCTTTGTCAGAATCCACTTTTTTCTGACATACTCCTTACCATCTACGATATACTTGACTTTAAGTACGTGTGGGAAAATAGCGCCATCCAAAGCGCCTGCACGAATCATTTTCGTATTGACTTTCAGCCACCATTGTTTCTTTACGGAAATAACCGTCCCAGTTGTAGTCTTTTCCATACCTTAAAGATAATTCTTCCTCAAATATAATGATTATCAGCCATTCACCAACATATAACCATTTCTGGGACGCATTTCGGAAATATGTGTGTTTATATGGTAGAAATGAAGATCTGTGTAACTTTATAAGTCCATACATAGACTTGAGTGTATAAAGAGCTGGATGAGCAGGCACTTGCCAGGTACTGCTCACAGAGAGACAGAATGGCTGAGGATGAACTGTATAGGAGATATGCAGTTAAGGTGGACATGCTCTGCAGACGCTACGTCGGAGATGAGGAAGAGGCCAAGGATTTGATGCTGGAAACGCTGATCCAGGCACTCGACAAGATAGGAACTTATAAATATTCAGGGAAGGGTTCCTTGTATGGTTGGATAAGACGTATTGCCATCAACAAGGCTATAAACCAGATTAAACGACGGCGGTGGAAGATGGTTCCCATGGACTTGTGGATACATGACAATATTCCGGAACCGACAGAAGAGGAAATGGTTACCATACCGAGCGAGAAAATACGTGGCTGGATCGCAGGGTTGCCGGATTTAAGAAGGGCCGTTTTCA
Source organism: Bacteroidales bacterium (assembly GCA_017962025.1). GTDB lineage: Bacteria > Bacteroidota > Bacteroidia > Bacteroidales > UBA932 > Cryptobacteroides. The sequence goes on along the minus strand of JAGCWD010000109.1, from coordinate 24,100 downwards.
ACTTGTACTGTATTGATGGATACTCCCATCGGGAAATAGGAGAGATGCTTGGAATAAGCGAAAACGGATCTACAAGCATATTGGCGAAGGCAAGAAAGCAATTGAAGGGAATGATCAAAGAATATCTTAAAGAACAAGAGATATGAAACAGTGGGAAGACATAATCAAAGATAAGATGGAAGAGTTCGATGACACTCTTCCCGAAAGTGTCTTTTCAGAGTTCCGTGCCCGTCGGGACGGCACTGTTCATGTCACTAGGCGTTTCCCTGTGATCTGGGCGATAGTACCTGCGGTTGCAGCCGGATTGGCCGCAATCCTGTTCCTACGTCCGACTTCCATTCCTGAGGAGGAAATCCAGATTATCCCACAGCCTGCAGTTCCGATGGCGCAGGTTGATGAACCGGTAGAGCCATCCCCGATAGTTTCTGAGCAGCCGGTTGTCTCTCATATTTTCACTCCGAAAGTTACCAGTTTTATTGAGGAAGCAGGAAAAGAACCGGAAACGCAGCCTGCAGAACTTCTTCAAAGTCAGCAAGAACCCTCTGATAGTCAGCAAGAAACTCCTGAAGACCGGCAAGAATCTGTGGTTACCAATGAAGCTCAAACCTCTCCATTCATTCCTGACAATGAGGAAAAGAAGCCTTTCAATCTTAAAATCGCACCTGTTGCCGGTGCGGTTACCGGAGGTGGCCTGATTGCCGCTGTCGTGACGTCTCTTGTGGGCAATACTGCCAATAGCAAACAAGCAGATATAAATCAAGGACTTCAGAATTATGCAAATGCGGATTTAAAAGGTCCTGCTTCTGCTATAGTCTATAACCCTGACTTGTTCACCGGGGAAAAACATTATTTCCCTATCAAAGCAGGGATGTCCCTTCGGGTCCCCATTTCTGAAAGACTCGGCATAACGACGGGACTGGAATACAGCCTTTATCGTTCTTCCTTTTTTTATTCACTATCAGGTGAGAAAAAGCAATTCGCCCACTACCTTGGGATCCCAGTGCGGCTTGACTGGACTCTCGTTTCACGCCGGTGGTTTGATGTCTATCTTGGCGGCGGATTTACCGGAGATTATTGCCTTGGAGCTACCTTCGCTGGGAGAAAAATCAGAGGAGACGGCTTCGGGTTCTTCGTTTTAGGGGCTGCAGGAGGGCAGGTGAATCTCACTGAAAGAATCGGCATTTATCTCGAGCCTGAGCTTAATTGGGATGTGCGGTCTGGGAAACGTGTGCTTAAAACCTACCGTAGCGAGAATCCTTTAATGTTTTCAGTCGCTACAGGTTTGAGAATTAATTTATAAATTTGAACAATATGAAAAAGACTTTGATGCTGGCGTGCGTGATTGCAGCCGCCTTCATTTCCTGCAGCAAGGAAGATCCTGACGTTGTCATCCCGGAGAGGGTGGACATCGTGCTGACTAAGGCAGAGGCCGAAGTGTTGGATGCCGGAATGGATTTCTCGTTCAATCTTTTCCGGGAAGTGTCCACTAGGAACGGCTACAAGAACATATTCATTTCACCTCTCAGCGCCCACATCGCAACTTGCATGCTGGCCAACGGTGCCAGCGGGGAAACCTATTCCCAGATAGTAAGGACACTGGGCTATGAAGGCTTCAGTATCAATGATGTCAATTCAGCCTACAACACCCTGGTCTCCGGATTGAGGAAGGTGGACACATCCACAATACTTGAGATTGCCAACGCCTTGTGGGTGGAGGAAAAGTTCCCCGTCAGCAAGACTTTTGCCGACGGAATGTCAAAGAACTATGATGCCTATGTGAAGAACCTTGATTTCAGCTCCCGGGACGCCGTCAAGACAATAAACAAATGGTGCTCCGACAAAACCAACAAAATGATTCCTGATTTCCTCAAGGAGCTGAGTCCAGAGACGGTCTTGATCCTTATGAATGCCCTTTATTTCAACGGGAAATGGAATGAGAAGTTCGAGAGTTCACAGACTGCTGAGGGCATCTTCTCGACTATTGACTCAAAGTCAGTGAAGAAGGAATTCATGCACATTTCGAAGCAATTCAAGTATGCTGAAACTGAAGACGAGAAGATCAGGATGTGCGAACTGCCCTACGGAAACGGAGCGTTCGTGATGGACATCATCCTTCCTGACCCGGAAGTCGATTTCAAGAGCTTCATAGGTAAGATGACTGGTGAAGGGTGGAAAAACATGTTCACCTACCGCGGAACCCACAAAGTCGAACTGGCCCTGCCGAAGTTCAAGATGGAGGCTGAATATGATCTGAAGGATGCCCTCGTGGCAATGGGTATGCCCCTGGCATATGAAAAAGGTAAGGCCGATCTCAAAAAGATGTGCTCAAACGACAATTGGACTCTCTGGGTGGACAGGACCATACAAAAGTCAGTCATCGATGTGGACGAGAGCGGTAGCCAGGCTGCAGCCGTGACAGCTCATGTGATAAAAGGGGTGACTTCACCGGGCCCTGGAACTGTCATACACTTCAACTGCGACCATCCCTTCATGTTCATGATAAGGGAGACCACTTCCGGTGCTATCTTGTTCATGGGTACCTTTGCCGAATAGAAGCCTGTTTGCCTAGTTTTATTATCAAAGGCAAGGAACACTTTGTGCCGGAAACAATTATGATTATCTTTGCTTGTTATGAGCAAGCGTTTGAAATCATTTTCCGGCAGATTGACCAGGACCATAGTCATCATTGTCCTGGTTACCATGGCTGTCACCTCCATAGTAGCTTTCATCGTAGCGGCAAGTGGAATCTATTCTTCGTTTAAAGATCGCTTCGCGGATGCCATCGAAAATATCAGCCGCATTATTACGGCCAACCTCGAAAAGGTCGAAGTTTCTGCCGTCAATATAGCGGATGAGGTTACCTGGCATATTACTTCTCCGGAGATCATTGTCTCGACTCTGGAGTATGAGATATCGGTAAACCGTAATCTGTCAGGGTGCGGGATGGCTTTCGTTCCCGACTATTTCGAGGAGAAAGGAAGGTGGTTTGAACCCTATGCTACTTATACCGATGCTGGAGCATCCGTTAAGGACATAGGTTCAGCTTCCCACGACTACCATCAGTCCGAATGGTTCACTTCTGGTTTGTCAGCCCCCGGAGGAACCTGGTCCAAGCCATATCTCGACAAGGATGGAGCCGGTACCCTGCTGTGCACCTACAGTATTCCTATCACTTCTCCTGAAGGGAAGTTTGCAGGAGTCTTTGGTGCGGATATGTCCCTTTTCTGGCTTGGCAGTCTATTGGCCGAAATTGACAGAAGGGAGAATAAGATGGACTCGACGCCGGAAACCCTTGACGACAGGAGATATGGCATATTTAGTTTTATTTTAGGCCCCGAAGGGGAATACATCGTGCATCCTGACAAGAACCGCTTCCTGGATGGAGGTAGTTTTTATGATTATGCGGATTCCGTAGTTTCTGATAAATACCGGAAACTGGGAGAGGCGATGTGTGCAGGAATGACAGGAGAAGAAACCGTCAGGATGGATGGCCGTAAGTATGGCGTCTTTTATGCCCCTGTTTCGGATTCCGGATGGTCCATGGGAATTGCAGTACCGATGGCCACTTTGCGCCGACCTGCCTTCACTCTTGGGTTCATTATCCTGATGCTTATACTTTTCGGCTTGACGATAGTGTCCATGATTTGTCGCAATGTAATCAAAAAGTTTTCACAGCCACTTGTACAGCTTGCCAGCTCCGCTACAGAAGTGGCCCGCGGCAAGTTTGACACCCAGCTTCCCGAAATCAGGAGCGAGGATGAGGTACGTCTTCTTAGAGACTCGTTCGACGATATGCAGAAGTCTCTTTCCAAGTACATTGAAGAACTGACCGAAACGACTGCTCAGAAGGCTTCGATGGAAAACGAATTGGATATAGCCAGGAATATCCAGATGTCTATGCTTCCTATGACCTGGCCGGCTTTCCCTGACAGGGACGACATCGACATATTCGGCAGCCTCATCCCTGCGAAAGCAGTCGGAGGGGACCTTTACGATTTCTGTATCCGTGACGGCAAACTGCACTTCTGTATCGGAGATGTTTCCGGCAAGGGTATTCCGGCTTCCTTGGTGATGGCCGTCATCAGCTCCATGTTCAGGACACTTTCGGCTTCTGAAGATGGTCCGGACAAACTGGTCTCTGTCATCAATTCTTCGATGGCAGCACGTAATGAGAGCCTGATGTTCGTGACGCTCTTTGCAGGTGAACTTGACCTGAAAACCGGGAAGTTGAAGTATTGCAACGCCGGTCATAATGCTCCGATAATCATGGTTGACGGATCTCCTCGTTTCCTGGATACTGATGCCAATGTCCCGGTCGGCATCATGTCCGATTGGAAGTACACGCTGCAGACAACGGAGTTTGCTCCAGGATCTGTTCTCTTCCTCTATACGGACGGGCTCACTGAAGCGGCCCGCGAGGATGGATCTATGTTCGGAGAAGACAGGGTAATCTCCAATCTCGCCGGCCAATTGACGGAAACCGCACCCAAGAACCTGGTTGCAAATATGTTGGACTCTGTCAAGGAGTTTGTCGGCGATGCAGAGCAAAGTGATGACCTTACCATGCTTGTGCTCAGGGTGAAGGGCGGACATACGGGATTTGTATAAATGACTATGGAGCTCCGAGCTGATTTGCGACCACAATTAACCTTGCGGGAAAATGGTCGCAAAAAATGACATTTTCTCGCAATTATCGTCCATATTCAAAATAGTCCTTTCACAGGTCACCAGCCCTACAACGACCTGCAGGGCTGTTTTTACCCAAAATACAAAGGCCTTCGCATATCGCAAAGGCCTTGGAGAGCGGAAAACGAGACTCGATGTCCGCCCCAAAAACCTGCCTGCGATGACTTGTAGGGCCTTTTTTCGGCGTTTTAGGTAGTATGTTCGTCGCGAAAAATGTGCTATTTCAAATAACTGGCAAAGACTGTTCTTTGCGTACATCAAAGATACGATTATTTCCTCTATAAATCTTAAGAGTATAGGTTTATTTCAACCCTATTTTGCACGATTACAGGTTTGTTCAAACCTGTTTTGCAGAAAAACGGGTACGAATCGAACCTGTTTTGGACAAATCAAGGTTGATTCAAACCTATTTCTTCTTTTGTTCAGGCATTTCTGCAAGAAGTTGTTTCCGTTCTTCATCTTGCTCGATTGCCTTGCACAAAAAACTAATCACTTCCACTAAATCGTCAGTGTCCTTGTCTGTCCATCTCTTTGCATAATGACTCTCATCGTTACCCAACCAAATTGCTCGTTCAGCTATTTCTTTTACCGTTTGACTGTCTATATTGTCCCCTATGCAAACCCCTGTGTCACATTTAATTATGGTTTCTTTGCGATCATTATGCAGATGTATGCAGTAATCTTTTATCAAACACTCGAGGGCTTTCCGATATCCCGCTCCACAGATACTAAGCAATTTCAACTTTTGAGCAGTTAGAGCTTCATTATAGATGGTTTCAAACTGTGGACTAATCCTGTTGATGGTAGATGAGAAATATTTATGGGGTATGGGATAATAAGGATCTATTTGCCAAGAGGCGAATATATCCACCTTTTTACCAGTTTGATTACAAGAAATGACAGACCAGGCTCCACAACAGCTGAAATAACCTATAAATAAGCGTTTTCCATCTAAAGGTTCATCGAATGCGGAGAGAAGGATAACTGTAATTATCTTACCGCATGAAGGGCAAATTAGCTGTGGAATACTTTGAACATCAATAAATCCGTTGCCATTAAGAATAGGGACTTGTCTCTCCATATTACATTAATCTTGGTGTAAAGATACTCACTTTATCCCATATCTTGGCACATCCATCTTCTATCTTCTCAGCATGATTATCACACATTACTTTTGAAACATAGAAGAAACACGTCGTCTTGTCAAATGCTGCTTATATCACGTGCCTCTTTACAAACTTGATTTCTCTTAGGTCCACACCGAAATGACAAGTGTATTATCCGCCGTGGAATCATCGTATCATCTGAAAGAAAAACAGAAGGCTAGCCTTTGTTCATCAAGGAAAATACCATACCTTTGTAATGTCGCTATAGGCAGCACATATTAATCGATTATTGCTATGGGATACGTAAAAGAAAATCTGTTAAAGGGTGAGGAAATAAAGTATACGGCTCATATTCATTGGGCTGCATTTCTCCCGGGTATCTTTTGGTCATTGATGGCCATCCTTGCTACGATATTCTTTGGAGGAGAAAGTGGACTTGTTTTTATACCTGTTATATTTTGGGTCTTTGCTGCTTATCGTTTTTGTAAAGGACTGTTCTTAAAATTGTTCACAGAATGTATTCTTACGAGTTCACGCATTATTTATAAGTATGGTTTTATTTCAAGGCAGACTATAGAATTACAACTTAGTAGGTGTGAAGGAGTTTCTGTGAACCAAGGCTTATTGGGAAGGATTCTTGATTACGGGACTGTCGTTGTTACGACTGGTGGTCCTACTAATAGGTTTTCCGTTATCGCTGACCCTGTTACTTTCAGGAATTATATCAATGAACAAATAGACATTGTTCATACCGCAAAAAATGGTGGGGTTGCAAAGACAGACTCATTGGGTATTGCGGACATAAAACCTATTCAGCAACCAAAGAGCTCTGCAGAAGAAATCAAAGAACTCTCCGAACTACTTAAGCAGGGCTTGATAACGGAGGAGGAGTTCAAAACGATGAAAAACAAGATAATCAATCATAACTGATTCATTTAACACAAAGGCATAAGGTGATACATTCGGAAACGGTGTATCACCTTGTTTTGTATGTATTTGGCGAGGAATTACTTCTCAACTTGAATTAACGAAGCATGGAACCATCAGGTCCTACCACAATTGCCGATTATCTTCACTATTTCTTGCGACAATTATATAGTTTGAAAGCAGCTTGGTTGTGAATAATTTTGGGGATCCCTCTCTGGGAGAAGGGGATTTGAGGTTTACAAGAATGGATATTTGGTTGAGAGATTTGTAGAAATGATTTCAAATTAATGATTCTTCATGTCAGATGCTGATTATATCACGAGTTCCTTTTTAACCTTGATATCTGCAAAGAAAACCCCTCCGGAATGATAAGTGAATAATTAGAAAAGGAACCCTCGTCACATCACTGAGGATCGCTATAATCATGAAAAAGGGAGTTGAGCAACTTCCTAAGACTATTGTTTATTGTACGATTGAATAATCTCTATAGCTTTCTTGAACTCCGCCAAAGTGAGGTTACTCGCTCCCGCCTGCCCTTCAACTGAAAAGTCAAGATAGGGTTTGCCCAGCATCTTTTTCTTGACCATGAAGGCACTCTGTCCCTTTGCATCCTCAACACTTATAGAAGCGTTGACATCCAAAGACTCACAGACCTCGCATAAATCATTCAAAGTCATGATTGCGGATTCTGTTGTCTCTCCTAAAAAGAACAAAGTTGGGTCATCAAACTGATTTGAAGAACGAACATTGAGGAAGAAGGTGCTATCTTGAACATATACATAGGCATATGTTGAACGGAGGGTCCCGATTCTTTCGACTTTCTTCTGCTCCGACTTAATGTTCAATTGTGCAAAAGAAGGAACTGTAATGATAAAACAAACAAGAACCGAAAGCAGCGAAACAACTTTTTGCATATTCAATCTTTTTTAGCAAATATATGGTTTTCCAAGAGGAGCCCTCAAATATAGCATTAATCGGCAAAATATAAAGGCTCCCAGATTTCTCTAGGAGCCTTCTCTTTCTACTTTCTCAGTCACAATCTCCACCATATTTCCTTTACTACAACCATAATGAAAGTAAAAAAGGGAGAACCATCTGGCTCTCCCTTAAATTACTCATACATCATCCTAACAGGATCATCCTTATCCCGGAGTCCTATACTATCTGGATCAATCCAGTAATAAGCTTCCGTAACAGACTCAAGAGGGAACACTCTTCGCTTGGCATCAAATGCCGCGAGCATTGCGTCCACACAAGAGGGTTTCTTGTCCTAATCATCCTCTTCCAGTTCGACTGAGACAGTAACATTGTCTTCTTTAATTGAGATAATCATAATTGTGTTGTTTATTGGTTCCTGGGCAAAATAAATCTCATAGAATACATTTAATTCTAAGGCTTATTACAGTGTGGTTGTCCTTGTTTTATGAACATTTCTTAATAATTCTTGGAATGAATTCAAGACTTATTTAACTTTGGTTAGCAGTTGTTAAACAAACTTTTTACTTTTATGGGGCTATCATATGAACAGATCATTACTCTTCAGAATCTTCACGGTTGTGGGTATGCGACTATAACAAGAATTGGAGCGGAATCGAATGAGTCTGTTTCATTATTCAACCTACGAGATTTCTATGAATATATTAAGGACTTGGTTTATCAAAATAGGGTCACCCGTTTTAAGGTTCCAAGTTTCTCATATTTTGAGGAAGCAAATAAATGTGCTCGGATTTTATTAACCAAAACTGAGGAAAAGGGGATTTCTGTTATTTCAAAATATGACAATGATTATCCTGAAATGTTGAAAAGTACGATAGATGAGAAGGGAAAACTATGTCCCCCGATTCTGCTTTATTACAAAGGAGATTTGTCTGTTACAAAGAAGGTTGGGGTGGCGATTATTGGAACTCGAGAACCAACCAAAGAGGGAGTATATGCAGGAGAGTTTTTCGGGGAAAGACTAGCGGAAGCCGGTTTTAATATTGTGAGCGGTCTTGCCATTGGGTGCGATACTGCGGGGCATCGTGGCGCTTTGAATGCCTTAGAAGGAAAAACGACAGCGTTTCTCGCTCATGGATTGGATTCTGTTTATCCTACAGAGAATACTGGACTTGCCGAAGAAATAGTTGAACGAGGAGGGCTACTTATGAGTGAGTATACCATAGGAGAATTCGTGAACAGGTATTATTTGGTTGAAAGAGATCGCTTACAAGCCGCTCTATCTGCTGCTACTATTGTCATCCAGACAGGAATACATGGGGGGACAAATCATGCCGCAAATACTACCCTTATTTCAGGCAAACCTCTTTTTTGTGTAAAATATGGTAGTGAAGAGCTTATGCATAACGAGAGAGTGGAAGGAAATATGGTGTTAGTATCTAAAGGAGCACGCTTTATAACAAGCCAAGATTTTATGGATCAAATCACAAGTCTAATTGGGGGACCTAATACTGTCGCAATGAAGCAAGGACAGAAAACAGAAGAACCAAAACAGCTGTCACTTTTCCCGAAAGAGGAGTCATAGTTTATGAAGAATGCAATTTTTGATCTAGATATGACTCTTGTTGACTCTAGTAAAGCGGAATCAGCAAGAAAACAGCGCAATTGGCAATATGTCTATTCGTTGATTCCAAGTTTTGTTTTATATCCAGGGATGGACGATGTCTTCAAGTTTATTCGTGATAATGGAGTCAAAGTGGCAATTGTCAGCACTTCGCCAAGACCTTATCTTGAACGTGTATGTAGATACTTTAATATTCCTGCTGATGCTTTATTGGGATTTCACGACTGCGTGAGAATAAAACCGGCACCAGATGGAATGATACGAGCCCTATCTGCGATTAACTCTTCCGCTGAAATGACGGTATCATTTGGTGACCGAGCCATAGACATTATAGCTTCAAATGCCGCTGATGTTTCAAGCGTGGCATGCCTCTGGGGAACCGCTGAAATAGATGCCCTTATCAATTCTTCACCTTCTGCCATTATTAGCTCCCCCATTCAAATAATCGATTGTTTAAAGTAGCACTTTATGATTTTTCTCTATACTCAGCCGGTGATTCAGGCAGATGCAACCGGTATTATTTTATTTGCGCTGTTCCTTGCTCCTTTTATTATTCCGCCCATAGTAAAAAAATCGAAAATTTCAGAAGCCGAAGTTATTAAGGAAGGTTATCCGGATGGATATCGAAAAGTTTGCAGAGATATTTACTATCTGGATTATAAAAATGCGAAAAAGGTTGTCAATCGAAGATCTCAAATAGTTACTGCCCAAAGGGAATATGAAGAAGAACTGCGGAAAGAAGCTGAAGAAAAACGCATCAGAGAGAAGGTTAACGACCTACGCCGCGAGTGTCCATATGCAACTCAAGGGAAGTTGGATCAATATATTATTGATAATGAGTATATTATACGTCAAGCTGAGAAAAAACATAATGAACGGACGACTCGAGCTAAACAAATACTTCACGACTATCCTTTAGGCGTCAGGGAGTTGTATGGCTTCATCTCCGATTATAGAATAACTGATGATGACATCGATAAACTCATTAATAACGAAACGAATATTCAAAATAAACAAAGAGAATGCGAAGCTAACGAAGCGGAATTACAGATACTTAGACCGCAAATCAACGCCTTAAGGAAGAAGTGTCCTTTAGCAGTACTGGCAATCTGTCGAGAGCGTAATTGGTTAACATCGAATGCCGAACATGTAAAACTCCTCCTGCTTATGCCCGGTGAGATTGCGGAAAGGCAAGAAAAAGAAGAGGAATGTTTGCTGGCAAGTAAAGAAAGAATGGCTAGTGCCGTGAATGATGCGAAGACGGTGATTACCAATTACAATAAAGACCGTGCAAGAAGCTATACCTCTCGCCGATATGGTGAAAGGATAGCGGATAAAGTTATGGAAATAATTAGAGTCGATGAAGATTTCCGGATTATCTCTAAACATCTTGATTCTGTCGGAATAGTACAGAATGCATTTGCAAAAGAAACAAGACAAATCATTCCGGACATACTGAAAGACTGGGGCTATTACAAGTATAGTTTCACGATGCAATATTTGGATGACAACTCAAATGTCAAGTCGAATTCTTTATATGTCTGGCAGGCTTTTTACGATAGTTGTTGTTTTGACGATTCTGTTTCGTACGACTATTATCCCGGTTTAAAAAAGAATCGTGTTTACAAATCGCAGTTAGAGAGCACGTATTCCTATACGTCGAAAATCTGGGATAAAGTAATGTCATTCCTCTTACAGATAAAGAGCAAGTATGGTGACGAATTGTTTGTTATTCTAGCTAATACGAATCATCTTGATGAAAATGCTTTTCAAAACAATTTTAACTACATAGAGGATCAACTAAAGAAAGCTAATATTAGCTATGGTGATTCGATGCTTACAGAAAAGCTCAATTCCTTAAATAAAAAATATGTGGTGATAGACATTATCACGTATAACTCTAATCTAATCCAGTATTGCTCATCCCTGTTCCATTATCGGCATATAATGCATGTAAATGATAATACAGGTACTACGGGTGTGGTTTTCTTATCTATGCTAAAGTGTTATGACGGGGCAGAGGTAGAAGATCTAAACAAGATGAAGATTAAAGAGCGGGAGGATGCTTTGAGAAAAGCGAAAGAAGAAGCAGAGAGAACTCAAAGAGAGCAACGTTACTTGTCGGAGGCAAAGAGTATAGCCTCTACATACCCCATTGGTTTCAACCGGTATTTCCCGAATGTTTCTTCGTATTCATTAGATGTATCGCAGGCGAAATCAATTGTTCTCGCCCAGACGGCCATTCGAGATTATGAGGAAACATTATCACGGTTGCGGAATGATGTCTCTGGTTGGGATACTGTTAGAGGAATTCCTCATTATTTTTTCTACTACTATTATCCTACTCGCTTTACGGGTGTTTCTGCAGTCTCCCAAGAAGCTAGAAGATTGGTATATAATTTCAAAGATGGTATCGCACATAGCAAAGTCAAAGATTTAGTTGTCACTAAGATTCGAACCACGTTTAGCTCTAACGATCTTTCAAAAATGTGCTTTGCCTGTATCCCAGCATCATCTAGATCCGTCCATCGGTCTAGGTATGAAGATTTTTCAAATGAAGTGAGCCAAGCTCTAGGAATGTCTAACGCATATAATTACATAACAATTACAAAGGAGAAAAGGCCGGCTCATCTTGGGAGTGATGATAGAGCAGAGTATTCGTATGACAGAACGTTCTTTGAGGGTAAATTCGTGGTTCTTTTCGATGATATCGTTACAAGAGGCGGCTCTGTTAGTTCAATGAAAAGTGAACTTGAAGCACTAGGAGCTATAGTTGTCTGTGCTATCTCAATCGGTAGGACTTATAGTGATTGGAATGGCAATTCTCCTATACCGCATCCCTGGACAGGAACATATTGAGGCTTATACATAATGCGTTGTTAGAGCCATAATTCGTTAAGTCTTTTATGTTCATAAGACTAAGTTTTGCCAGTTGTTAATCAGAGAAAGGTTCCCAGATTTCTCCGGGAGCCTTTCTCAATTAAATGCATTCAACCCTCTCCGCCACAATCTCCACAACAATAAAAAAGCGAGAAGCGATCCTCGTTATTGAAGATAATCGTGAGACTTTTTTTAATTACGTTTTGCATGTATCTCCAAGCAAAAAGCTATTTCTTCCAATAGCTTCTGCCAAGCTTCTTGTGTGTCTGGCGTTATGAAGAAGTAGTTGTCTTTATCTTTAATCATTGTGCTCATGAATCGTCGGAGATACTATTATTCATCATATTGTCAATAATAGTTTATTTCCCTTTTGGAGAAGAGAACCCTTTCGCCATTATCCTTTATTGAGTATGAGTTAGTCCATAATCCATTCTCATCATATTCATATTCAAACCGTAAATCTCCTATTGAACGATCGTATGGTTTAATACAGATTACTCTGCCAAATGAGTCATACTCTGTTACTATGCTTTCAGATTGATTATCAAGTTTAACTGTTGACCGCACGAGTTTTCCTTCTGGGTCATATTCATTCTTCTCGGTTTCTCCGTCGTGGGAAGAGAACGCGATCTGATTATCTTTACGATAGTAGATGCGTTTGAATGATCTCGAAGCAGGGAGATAATTTAAGAATTTAGTACTCTCTATGTATGCAACTCTACCACTCTTCATCCAATTAAAGACATCAATTCGTTTCAAGTCTCCAAAACCATCATAAACCTTGATACCCAACAGATCGCCTTCATCATCATAATCATATACTGTCTTTTCTATTAATATATTGCCGTTATATTCAAGACTCTCATATTTGTTCCCGTCAGCTAAATAATGGTGTTCAATACTGTAGTCTTGGTGTTCCTCAAGGACTATCTGACCAGATTTATTAAAATGGTAGACAGAAATGGCAGGCATATCACCATCTGTGAAGAATCCGAATTCTGATATCTGCTTAATAATAGGTTTCATGGTTCATGGAGTGTAAATAAATGTAGTCAGACCTTGGCGTTGTTGATAATTTGGGAAATACACTTTAATGAATGACGGCTTTCCGGCAATAAGGAACCATGATCAATAGCTATGTTATTATAATTGGCATTATCTTATTCATTGCTCTTTAAGATATTAAAGTAGTGCTCCGGCCCGTCAGACCCGGCGAGCTGATAGCTTACATGTGACTCATCAGTGAGTTCCAATACACTTTTGATTATTTCTTCTGCTTGGTAACGGGCATTCGGTCCCTCGAAAAAGACTTCTGGCTGTCCTTCTGCATTTAAAGGGTAATCCGGTAATTGATAATCATCGTCAATAATGAATGAAACGATAACCACCTTACTACCGCTCTCTTCCATCTTTTCAGTAACGAGGCAAGCCCTATCATAGACGATTGAATGGATTTCAGTCAGAGCATCTGATCCGGGATTAGCATCAAAATAATTCCATGTCTTGCACATGACGTTTCCGAGCCTGTGGGACTCGTCCAGTCCCAACTCCGAGGCGAGGGTAACCTCGGACGGGGCGATCTTCTCGCACCCCACCTTTCTGTCGGACTTGAGGATGCATCTGATGATCAGGATCACGAGCGCAATAATAAAGAGAATCAATAATGCTTTCATCTTATGTAAAGTTTTATCAGTATTCTCGTCATCTCATCAGGAACGGGTAACTGTCAGTTCCTCTCAAGGCGAGGTTTACTATAATCATAATGCGTTGGACTTTGGGATCGAGTTCAGGTTGTTTTCAAAGATAGGAATAATGCTAGGACATAACATCGTCCTAGAAATAAAGGCCCCCAGCTTTATCCAGTTGCCTTTCTATTATTATAAACTATCCACTTTATTCGCCACAATTTTTCTACTTTTTGGGGAAACCCTCCCAATTTACGAAAGAGGCTATTATGCCATTATCGTCGTCAAGGATCAACAATATTCATTATTCCTTCAGCCAAAACTTGATATGCTATCCAAATAAGGAATACTACAATGGGTATAAGCAACAATATTCCAATAGGATGTGGTTTTTTCTTTTCTTCCATGGATATTAATAATTTACTAAAACACTTTAATCTAAATATGTCTGCCAGGGCTATCAAACGACAGTTGCCTGACAGACACAAAAATAGAAAATGATGTGAAGAATAACAACGGATTATGAGATGGATTCCACTTTATTCGCCACAATCTCCACAACCTGTCTCTCCACCCCATCTGCACCAGTATATCTCTGTATCCGGAGCCTTCCGAGGACATGTACTGAATCTCCTTTCTTCATTTTGAATGCGTCAGCAGTGTCCTGGTTCTCCCAGGCTATGACCCGATGCCATGTAGTCTCAATGACCGGACAGCCTTCCCTGTCCTTGAAGCAATAGTTGGTTGCGACACTGAAGTTTACGCACTTCTTGTTTCCGAAATCCTTTACATAAACGCTCCCGACTGTTCCGCGGAGCTCGACTCTGTTTAACTGTTCCATGATGATTTGATTGTTTAGTTGTTGAATGTTTTCTCTTCTGAGAAGCTGAAGAAGCCTCTGTCAGTGAAAATGATGTGATCCAGAAACCGGATGTCCATGAGGTCGCATGCCTTCTTCATTCCCGAGGTGAACCGGATGTCGCTCTGGCTCGGCTGGGGATTGCCTGAAGGATGGTTGTGCAGGAGTATTATCCCCGCAGCATTGTTGAGCAGCGCCCTTCGGATGACCGTCCTGTTGTCAATGGATGTCTGTGTGAGTGTGCCCATCGATACCATCTCCTTCGCGATGACCGTGTTGTCCCTCGCAAGGAAGATGCACCAGACCTCCTCGTGGTCCAGTCCTGAGAGATTGTCATGCAGGACCCTTTCTGCGGCCCTGCAGTCCTTGATTTGCTGTTTAACTGTTTCCATCGTGCTGTGTTATTGGGTTTTAAGAAAAGTTCGAAAGTCCTGATTTCCAGCCCAATGGCCATAAATGATGTATGGTCAGAAGGCTGGACAGGACGATAATCATGACAGGTGTGAACGAGTAGCGGAAGTACCGGATGTGGAAGTGCCCCTGAGGAATCGTGAGGGATCCTTCCGGAACGTGTAGCCCTTCCTGGTGATGCTCGATGGGTAGGTAAGGAACAGACGCTTCCTCGCCCTCGTCGCAGCGACGTACATCTTCTTCCATTCGGAATTGAAGAACTCCTGTTGCTTGTCCGGCGGCAGGCTCTTGCAGAAGTAGGGATTGGGGAAGTTCCCTTCGCACAGTCCCATGATGAAGACCGTATCCCACTCCAGCCCCTTCGCCGAATGTATTGTGGAGATGGTGAGGTATCCCTCCTCCGTTGGGATGGGACACTCCCGGATATCCGAGTTGTAGAATGAAGCGAATTTCTCCTTGTCGGTTGCAAAGGATGCCAGGTAATCCGGGACGGTGTTGTATTCCCCGGCAAGTGCAAGGAACAGTTCATAGTCTGCAGTCACTTCTTCGTCATCCGAGGGATTCTTCATTATCTCCTCCAGCACCCGTGAAGCGATACAGGTAAACGAAGCACCCTTCTTGCTGTCCTCGGAAATGGACCGGATTATCTGCCCGAGTTCCGAATCGAAGAACTTCGCCTTGTTCCGTCTCCCATTTACGAAGATGTCTATCCCGGCATACTGGGAGATCTTCCGGATGCTGTATGCGTTCTCGCTGTCGACGATCCGCAGAATGTGATTGAGGAACCGGATGTGCCTCTTTATCACCTTGACCCCTCCGAAGACACGATAGGGTATGCTCTCCCATTGCAGCCTGGTGATGAGCGGATCCAGGTAACGCAGGTTGTTTGTGAGAACGGCACACGAGGAGATGTTCCTCGAATCCATCACAGCCTTGCAGACCATGTCAGCCTCCTCCTTCTCGGATGATGCGTCCATGACGGAGAGGCTCCCGTCCCGGTTCATCGACTGCAGCGAGTAGTTCTTGCAGTCCAGGAAACTGAACTTGTTCACGAAATCCGCGATAGGCTTCCCACACCGGTAGGTGAGCGTGAGCGTCTTCGTCTCATGGTCAGGATGCTTCGAAAGGAATGCATCCAGATGCTTGTACGACCCGCCGTTGAACTCGAAGATGTTCTGGCGAGGGTCACCGACTATGAATACCTGTAATGCAGGGATGATGGCAAGGAGCCTGTCCAGGATGATGTAGTTCAGCTCGGACAGGTCCTGTGCCTCGTCAACGGCCATGACGGTTACCTGGGAAGAAATCCATTCCCTGAATGAAGCATCCGAATCAAGCATCCCGATAAACAGAGTGAGGATATCCTGAACGGATATGACCTTGAGTGCCTTCTTCACTTCTGTGACGGACTTGAACAGTTCGGAGCCTGACTGCGATGGATCTGATCGAAGACATCCCATGACGAGTGACTGCGGAATGTCCGAATGCAGCGAGGCCTTGATGTCCTCCGCCAGTTCGGAGAGTTCCTCGTCATCAAGGATGGTGTAGTCAAATGCGGTATCCTTGTACAGTCTCATCATCCGGTAGCAGAACGAGTGTATCGTCCCGTTGTAGAATGAATACCTGGAAGTGATTCCCGACGCCTTCTTCCTGAACCTGTCACCGATCTCCCTTGCTGCGGTGTTGGTATATGAGAGTGCGACGATCTTCTGCGGTGAGGATGAAGAAACTATGTAGTCGATGAGCTTGCTGGTGAGCATGTGAGTCTTGCCCGAACCCGGACCTGCGGAAACGTAGACGATGCGGGAACGGCAGAGGACGGCATCCCTCTGCTGGTCGTTCAGACCGGAGAGATGCTCCTGGATGTTGTTTTGAAAGTACATGATGAATGTGTATTAACGCAAACACGCCCCCCGGTCCCGAAATGGGAAAGGAGAGCGTGTTTACAGGTTGTTGTATGTGAATATGGAATACTGATCCGTTATGAGAGGAACCAGGAATACTCGGGATCCCCGTAAAGGGCCATGCACAGTCCCGAGGTGAGGGCGGTTGCGTTCTCAGCCCGGTCGAGGAAGTTGTCGATGTAGGATGACTTGTTCGCCCCTGTGAGGAGGTTGAACACTTTCCAGAGTGAGATGGTGTTCGCATCATCCCTCCCGAAATCAGGATCTTCGAGGTAGGACTTTGCGACCAGTCCGACCTGCGTGTCCGTCATCAGCAGTTCGGGAAGCTGCTTCTTCCGACTGGACGGCAGGTACTGGTAAAGCCTGCACTTACCGAGGAACTGTGCGAACTGCGATTCACTCATCCGGCATTCCCTGAAAGCAGCCATCTGTGTGAGATGCCTTTCCATGTCATAAGACCGGAACAGTTCGGACGCAGCGCTGAGCAGGGCATCGGGATCCATCACACGGAGTGACGCCTTGTACCCATCCGTGGAGACGCAGAGGTTGCAGCAGACCATGTTCTTGAACCCGATGAAGATCCTGAACTTCTCGGGTGCCTTGCGGGAATAGAGGTTCTGTTCGTTGTAGGCCCGGACTCCTCCGATGGTGAGATTGAGCCTGCACCCGTCGATGTCCTGATGGATCGAAGGTATCTCGATGCAGAACATCATCCTTTCATAATAGATGGTCTTGTCACTCTCCAATAACTGAGAGACTGGTTTATGTATCGCCTCCGGGATCCTTCCCTTGACGACGTGGGAGACCCTGATTACCGGATCCGATATGTCCTCCCTAGGGAATACTGTCTGTGCAGCAGAGAGGACGGAATCGATAAAACTCTGGTGGGAGATGGTCACCTCGTTGTCCTTGGAGAACACGGGAATGATGCAGTCGTCCTTCACATGGGAGAGGGTGACTTCCTTGGTGTTCGCCTCGATGAATGGAAGGTTGCGGATCTCCTTCTTGGGGGCAGGGACTGCCTGTGGCACCAGGTAAGGTACGACGACGGGTGAGACGTTCTCCGACTTGCGGATTACAGGGATGAACACGTTGTTATTGGCTGTTCTTTGGATTGATGTTTCCATGATGTTGAATGATTTGATGGTTGACTTTAACTGTTGTTACTGTTGCTGGTAATACTGGCTCCTTGACTGCCTCCATGATGATGACTGGTAAGCAGGTGCCTGCCTTTGAGGAGCGGATTGCTGTGATGCCGGTTGCTGAACCGTAGGTTGTCTCTCAGCGGAATCCGGCAGGTCCTCTCCGGCATAGATGTAGAGTCCGAGGCCGTGACGTGCACAGGCCTTGGTGAGTGAGCGCTGGATGGAACGGTTGACATCGAAACTGGTCACCCTCTCGAGTGGGATGGACTGGTTACGAGTGTCCATCACGGGGAGGTATTCGATGTGCTCGATACCCTGGATGGAGACTCCGGTCTTCACCCAGCAGCTTTTCCCGTCGGTGAAGTAGTTCCATCCTTCGGGATTCTCGTAGATGGTGTACGTGGCTTCGGGGAAGTGCGTCTTCACCATCTGCCACGCCCACGCCCAGGAGAGGTAGGTGAGCGAGCCCTTCCTCTCCGTGTGCTCATTGCAGTTGATTGCATTGAGCACGGAGAAAACATTGTTTTCTTGCATAGTGATTAAATGATTATAGGGTTGAACATATACAGAAAAAGCCGACCAGGAGATCTGATCGACTTGCCTCTGCCTTAATTGGAATATGACTGACTTAATTGGACTCTTCCTTGGAGTCGTTGTCCTTCTCGTACTGACGGGTGAACAGTTCCAGCGCCTTGTCGAGGAATCCTAGCATGTAAGGAGTGACCGCCCACAGAGACTTCGCGTCAGGAATGATCGTGGTGCATCCCAGGATGATCTCTCCGGAGTCCTTTATCTGGATTGACAGTGCCTCGCAGGAAGATGACAGCATGAATGCGACCGCTCGGGCTTTCTCCAGATCGACGCACTCATCCAACTGGTAAACCGCATAGAGAGTGGTCACCGGTTCTTGATGTCAGTCCAGGTAATAGAATGTGTCATTGCCGACGAAGGTTATTCCCGTCTCGTTCGCATGGATGATGTTGGTGGCCCCTTCCTTTGAGAGTTTTTTCATAAGTCACTTGACAGCGAACTCTGAGGAGTTGCGTTTCTCTGTTCATTCAATCCTGACAGAGTTCAGGAATCCGATGATGGCCAGTACCATCAGGATTCAAAGAATAATGTTAATGATCATAGTAGAATAGTTTTTAGAAATTAAAAGAGTTGACCCTACCCCGGTAAAGTCTCCTCTGGAATCTGAATCCCCAATCTCGTGATGGGAGGGGGGCTTAAATCTGAGTGTTTGTACGTTAATTACGTATCTTAATCATTTGTATAATATCATTTGTATAATAATTATTAATGATTAAATTAGCGACATCTTTTAATCGTTTTAATGATGGGATTCCGTATTATTATAATATGTTATTGACGTATGAGATTGAACCATATTAGAAGTTTATTTTCTATCATAGCGACAATAGCTTTTTACACTGTCGTTATTTGGGCTTGTCAACCAGAAGACATAGTCTCTCAAAATAACCTTGCTCCAAGGAAAGATATTGTGCTTACTAGGGCGCAAAGTGAGTTCGTTTCGAAGAATCTAGATTTCTCTTTTGAATTATTCAAACATGTTTCTCAAAATAAACGTGATAGGACTGTTGTAATATCTCCTCTTAGTGTGACTATGGCTCTTGGAATGATAGATAATGGTTCTTTTAATGAGACAAAGACAGAAATCGAAAAAGTATTAGGCTACTCCAGTTCTACGATAGGGGAATTGAATGAGTTCTGCAAAACGATGTTGGCTGAATCGTCTGCAATTGATCCATCAACGGTCGTTAGTTTTGCCAATTCTGCTATATTTAACGATGATATATGTTCCATTAAAGCTGATTTTATAAAGAATCTGGAATCTAGCTATGATGCATTTGTTTCTCATAATAGTTTTTCGAAAGAGGACGTTAGATTTTTAATAAATAGTTGGTGTAATAATAAGACACAAGGGATGATTCCAGAACTCCTAAATAAGAGAGCTGAAGGTTATGCATATTTTATTAATGCTTTGTATTTCAAGGGGATTTGGGCAAATCGCTTCAACAAAAAGAACACTACCACAAAAAAGTTCTATACTTTAGCCGGGGAAACACAGCCAGTTAAAATGATGAGACAAAATGGTTCTTTTATGGCGGGGACAGTACCTGGTTTATGTAAAATTTTACGAATGGATTATGGAAATGGGGCATATCAGATGTTTATTTTGCTTCCAGAGCAGGGACATGATTTGGCCGATGTGACAGATTATCTATCTCCGTACACGTGGAACGATATCGTTGAGAATCTGCGTATGTACAAAGTTGATTTAGAAGTTCCTTCTTTTGAAAGCGAATATACGGCAGACCTTAAATCTGCCTTAATAGGAATGGGTATACATTCAGCATTCAAGTCATCAGCTGATTTTTCCAGAATGACGGATGATAAAGGAGTTTTTATTGAAGAAGTTTATCAAAAAACTAAGTTCATGATGGATGAGAAAGGTACAGAGGCTGCCTCTGCATCTGTTGTGAAATTGAATTTAATAACAGGCCCTGCTGCTTCCAATGAAATGCCAGAGATGCAATTTCATGCAGATCATCCATTCTTGTTCTCAATTAGAGAAGTTAGTACAGGCGCAATCTTCTTCATTGGGCAATACACAGGACAATAAGTTGTACTAGTTATTCTTTCCCGGTTTTGGTTAGGGGGGCTTAAATCTGAGTGTTTGTACGTAAATAACGTATCTTAATTATTTGCATAAGAATAATTTTGATTAAATTAACGACATCTTTTAATCGTTTTTAATTAACTATAACCATGAATCGTAGAATAACGATAATTACTTATTATATAATAAGCTTTCTTTTGTTCTTGACTTCAATAACTGGTTGGGCACAAGGGAAAGGCAGTTGGAGTATCGAGACAGCTATTGGCGGCTATAGATTGTTTAATGGTCCTGAGTATTCCATTGGTGCTGATATCGTCAGGTTATACAAATCGCCTTTCGTTGATATCGGAGGAGGGCTGGGTATAGTATTCTCAAATTCTGTGAGATTTGACTGGAAAGGCCCATCTTTAGGTTTCTCACCATATTGTCCTGAAGAATCCATTTACTCCAGGGAGGTGATACTTCCTCTCTTTTTGCGAGTCAAAACCAATCAATGGGAACGAAGTTTCGCTTTAATTGATGCAGGTTATTCATTCAACGTTCATCATGTTGCAAAAGAAATACCTGTGGGTTATCCTGATACTTATAAGGATTATGATGGATCATATAAGACGTCTGGTTTGTTTATTGAACCTCAGATAGGTTGGAATTTCGGCAACGATTTATTTATAAGTCTGGGGGTAATGTTGCAAAATACCAAATACATCAAAGGTTGGGAGAAAAGAGGTGAAGATAATAATCCTATCTACTGTACAAAAGTTCAAAAGGCTCTTTCCCCTTCGTTAAGGCTGCATCTTGGTTACAGTTTCTAATTTCCATTAACTATTCTTTGCAGGGAGGCTTGAATCTGAGTGTTTGTGCTTGCGTGCGACAGATAATAATGTTGCTTGACTATGCTTGACAACAACAATTAAATTGGTGATCACTCCCGATCGACAATAATAATTCTGCTGAATGATACTGGTCGACAACATTTATTTTGTTGAACACGACCTTCCGACAATATTTAATTTGTCGAAAGGTGCTGGACGACAGAATTAATTATGCTGAACATACCTGGACAACAACATTTAAATGAGGTGAAATGTATGAAATAGAGTAATTATCTACTCTGTTTCATATGAAATCGAGTATGTTTCTACCGTTAATTGTACGAATTCAGGTTCATTTCAACCATGTTTTGTATGATTCAAGGTTTGTTTTAACCTGTTTTTCTACGAAATGACAATGAATCAAACCTGAATTTAAGGAATTCAAGTGTGTTTGTGCCCTTTTTGACAATTATCTTCGACAATACCATGTCAGAATGGCCTTAATAATCCTCTTTTTTGCATGCATTTTGATTGAAGAGGAATCAACCATAATACTGAACTATCATGAAGAGGATATTGTTGATTGTTGCCTTTTTTGTTTTGGCAATCATATCTGCAAATGCGCAGAGGAAGGTTTATTGTCAAATAGTGCAAGGAAGAACATACCGATTGCTAAGTACAAAATGCACTGTGCGTATTGATTTTGGGCAGGAGACGGCCAATCATTTTTCCGACAATCGTCTCATTGATGAGAACGGGGAACTTATCGAGTTTAATTCAATGATTGATGCGTTAAACTATATGTCAAAACTGGGATGGGAGTTTGTGCAGGCGTATGTTACTAGGGACTCTTCAGATTCCAGTTCTATAACCTGTTGGCTCTTAAGCAAGACAGTCGATGAAGATAACGATATCATTGATTTCAAAACAAAGGATATGATGGATCAGGAACAGCATAAATCAGAATAATCAACGATTAAAGAATAATTAGTTATGAACAAGCATTGTAGAATCATTATTGCTACCATGTTGATTCTCGGAATCACTGGTGTTTCACTTTCAGCACAGTCAAACAATTACCGTTCTAAGGGATATCGGGGCAGTTTTTCAGTGACAGACCATTATGGTGTCTGGGTCGGAGCCGAGACCTCTCATGGTTATATGTTTGATACCAAGAATTATCTCGGTGCCGGAGTCGGAGGTTTTGTTTTTCCAAATGGTGATTTAAATCCCTATTTCGGAACCCTTTTCACGGAGTACCGCCATTACTTGAAGGATAAACCCAGTACATTTGTATTCGGAGCCCAGGCAGGAGTCCTTCACTCGTTCACATATGAGAAAGACTATGACGTTAAGTTCAAAAATGCTCCATATGTAGAGCCGACAATTGGCTGGACTTGGGGATTGAAAAACGGGCTGGGCCTTAACCTGGACCTGGGAGCTATGATATTACATCCTATGGGAGAGTCCAGGACAGGCAGTAAAATCTTGGCCATGCCTAAACTCTCATTTGGTATTGAGTTCTAGTTTTACCGCTTTTGTTTATCGCTCACTTCGGTGGGAGATTGTTTTGTAGGAATTGAGGTTTGATTGTAGTCGAATTGATAATAGAGCAGATGCATTTTGAAGATTAAATAATTAGAGTGTTATTCATAAATCATTAATTATTACAATATGAAAGGTGGTTCTAAAGTCATCTCTTTTATAGCAGGATGGTTACTAATTGCTTCATCATCCATGTCATATGGACAAACACGTTCTATTATTGTCCTATTAGAGGATGATCCGTTAGAATACGCTTTCGTCTATCATGGAGAAGACTACTTAGGTTGTACGGACTCCACAGGAATGGTAATTCTTCCAGACGACAAGGAAATAACAGGTGGCTTCTTCAGGGCTACGTATGCTGGTATGGAATCTTCACATGAAAGTGTTGGGGAAAATCAAACAGTACTTGAATTTACGGTGAATGAACTTCAGGGGGCGTCCATCATTGCAGATTATGAAGAAATCTGGGACAAGTATCTCTTCCTTCTGAAAGATCTGCCTAAGTTTAAGGTTGACAATTGTTATAAACTAAAAACAGATATCCTGGTAAAAAGGGGAATAAAAAGGGGGACGCATTTGAACTATGAAGAGACGGTGTTATTCAAGAGAGATAATATCTTACGTGCCAATAATGGTATCAGCAGATTACTTGAACCCATCAATGGCGACATAATGAACAATCTTGATATCCAGTGCTATTCTCACATTTCTTTCTTTGTAAGGTTACAAAACTATGAGACCTTTACGGATAAAAGATATCTACAAGTTGCTAGAAATAGACAGCATCTTTTGGTTTTAGCATGGAATGATTTGGATGGGAATGTTGTATTCGATTTCATTGAAGGGAAGAGAAGAGACATCAAGACAAGTGTTACAATTTCGCCATCTAAAAAACAAATTATCAAAATAGAAAAAGATAATGCTTTGGACCCATAT